>NZ_LT629778.1:2438333-2743125 GCF_900105485.1 Pseudomonas granadensis
AGCGCGTTTCGCAGTTCATGCTCGGCAGCCCGTGCCCGTTGTGTGAAGGCAAACGCCTGAAGCGTGAGGCGTTGTCGGTGACGTTTGCCGGGCATGACATCGGTGCGTTGTCGCAGATGCCGTTGCTGCAACTGGCAGAGGTGTTGCGCCCGGTCGCGGCGGCGGATTATCTCGAGCAGGCTGAAGAAAGCAGTGACACCCTCAGTCATGCGCAAACCCGCGAGGCCCGCCAGCAGCGCGTGGCCCACGGCGCCAGCGGTCATGCCAGCGCGCCGGATGTGCGGCACACGCCGAACCTGTCGCTGGAGAAGCGCATTGCCGCGCAGCGCATCGCCGAGGATTTGCTGGAGCGAGTCAGCACCCTGACCGATCTGGGCCTTGGTTATCTGGCGCTGGAGCGCAGCACGCCGACGCTGTCTTCCGGAGAGTTGCAGCGCTTGCGCCTGGCGACGCAATTGGGCTCGCAGCTGTTCGGGGTGATTTACGTGCTCGACGAGCCCTCCGCCGGCCTGCATCCGGCCGATGGCGAGGCGCTGTTCGAGGCCTTGCAGCGTCTGAAGGCGGATGGCAACACGCTGTTCGTGGTCGAGCATGATGTTGAAACCATGCGCCGCGCCGACTGGCTGATCGACGTCGGCCCGGCTGCGGGCGAGAAGGGCGGTCAGGTGTTGTACAGCGGCCCGCCGGCCGGTCTGGCCGAGGTCGAGTTGTCGCAGACCCGGCCCTATCTGTTCGGCGAAGCGCAGCGTCCACCACGCGCCGCACGCAAACCCTCGGCGTGGCTGAAACTTGAGGGCATCACCCGCAACAATCTGAACAATCTCAGTGCCGAATTTCCGTTGGGCTGTTTTACCTCGGTGACCGGCGTTTCCGGCTCCGGCAAGTCGAGTCTGGTCAGTCAGGCCTTGCTCGAACTGGTCGGTGCGCAACTGGGGCGGCCGACGGTGGAGGCCGAGCCGGAAGAACTCAGCCTCGAAGACGATGCACCGCAGATCAGCGGCGGCCAGGTCACAGCGGGGCTGGAATCGATCAAGCGTCTGGTGCAAGTCGATCAGAGGCCGATTGGTCGCACGCCACGCTCCAATCTGGCGACCTATACCGGGCTGTTCGATAACGTACGCAAATTGTTTGCCGCCACCGATGCGGCGCGCACCGAGGGTTACGACGCCGGGCAGTTTTCTTTCAACGTCGCCAAGGGCCGCTGCGCCACTTGCGAAGGTGAGGGGTTTGTCAGTGTCGAGTTGCTGTTCATGCCCAGCGTTTACGCGCCGTGCCCGACCTGTCATGGCGCGCGCTATAACCCGCAGACCCTGGCGATTGTCTGGCAAGGCTTGAGCATCGCTCAGGTGTTGCAATTGACCGTCGATGAGGCAGTCACGGTGTTTGCCGAGCAACCGGCAATTCGCCGCTCGCTGGAAGTGCTGCGCGATATCGGCCTCGGTTACCTGCGCCTCGGCCAGCCGGCCACCGAATTGTCCGGCGGTGAAGCGCAGCGCATCAAACTCGCCACCGAATTGCAGCGCAACCAGCGCGGCGCGACCTTGTATGTGCTCGACGAACCGACCACCGGATTGCACCCGCGCGATGTCGACAGGCTGCTGGAGCAACTGGATACGCTGGTGACGGCAGGGCACACGGTGATCGTCGTCGAGCATGAAATGCGCGTGGTCGCGCAGAGTGACTGGGTGATCGACATCGGCCCGGGCGCCGGGGATCAGGGCGGCAGAATCGTCGCCGCCGGCACACCGCAAAAAGTTGCCGTCAGCAAGAAAAGCAAAACGGCGGCGTTTCTCGCACGTGCCCTGATCGGGTAACTGGCGCCATTGCTGGCAGTTCCCTGCGCCACCGCGCAGACGACGTATCCCCTGTAGGAGTGAGCCTGCTCGCGATAGCGGTGTGTCAGGTACAAATGATTTGACTGATCAGCCGCGATCGCGAGCAGGCTCACTCCTGCACAGGATTGCGGCCTGTCCGGTATCTGTGTGGGAGCTGGCTTGCCAGCGATGGCATCAGCTCAGGCCCCCATCCAGCGTGCGGCGAACCTTGTCGAGCAGTTCGTTGATCTGGAACGGTTTGACCAGCATGTCCATGCCCGTGCCAAGGAACACCTGGCGGTTGAGCGCGGTTTCGGCGTAGCCGGTCATGAACAGGATCGGTAAGCCTTCGCGCCAGCCGCGGGCGACATCGGCCAGTTCCCGCCCGCTCATGCGCGGCAGGCCGACGTCGGTCAGTAGCAATTGAATTGACGGATCATTCTGCAAACGCTCCAGCGCCGATTCGACATCGACCGCCTGAGTGCAACGATAACCGGCATCTTCCAGCACTTCGGTGACGAACAACCGCACCGTGGCCATGTCTTCGACGATCAGCACGTGCTCGCCGCTGCCTGTGGCGTCGGGCAAGGGCGCCGGTGTGTCGGCCCCGGTCGGGTCGTTGGTGCCGGGGAGCATGATGGTCACTTCAGTGCCACGCCGGGCAACGCTGCGAATGTGCGCGTCACCGCCAGACTGGCGGGCGAAACCGTAAATCGTCGACAGGCCCAGCCCGGTGCCCTGACCCAGCGGTTTGGTGGTGAAGAACGGTTCGAACACTTTGTCGATCACGTTGTGTTCGATGCCAGTGCCATCGTCACGCACCGACAGGGCCACGTACGCGCCATCGGCCAGATTCGGATCGCCATGGGAATAGGCGGCGTACGTATTCACCCAGATATTGCCGCCCGAGGGCAGGGCATCGCGGGCGTTGATCACCAGGTTCAGCACTGCGCTTTCCAGCTGCACCGGGTCGACCAGGGCAATCGCCGGTTTATTGGTCAGTTCCAGCTTGAGGGTGATGCGCTCGCCGATGGTGCGCACCAGCAGTTCCTCCAGCGAGCGAACGTGCTCGTTGATGTCCACCGGCCTTGTGTCGAGTGGTTGCTGGCGGGCAAATGCGAGCAGGCGATGGGTCAGCGATGCTGCGCTCATCGCCGAGTTCAATGCCGCTTCGGTATAGAACTGCACTTTGTCCAGACGCTCATCGGCGATGCGCTTCTGAATCAGTTCAAGGCTGGTGATGATCCCGGTCAGCAGGTTGTTGAAATCGTGAGCAATGCCGCCGGTGAGCTTGCCCAGCGCATCCATTTTCTGCACTTGCAGCAATTGTGCTTCGGCGCGCACGCGCTCGGCGACTTCCTTGGCCAGTTGCGTGGTGGTGTCGTCCAGTTGCGCCAGGTGCGAGCGCTCACGGTGGCGGTGTTCGGTGACATCCTCGACGAACACCAGGCTCAGTTCTGGCCTGCGATAGGGCGAGATCTGCCACTGCGTTTCGCAAATCTCACCCTGCACGCGCATGTTCAGCGTGCCTTTCCAGCGCTCGCCGTCCACCAGGCGCATACGCAATTCGTCAAGAATCGCCGATTGATCCTCGGCGAAGCATTCCTGCAGGGCCAGCGGGTTACGGTTGTCGACGATCAGTTGGGCGAACGCATGGTTGCACTCATGCACTTCAAGGCTGGCATCGAGCACCGCAATCGGCGCCGAGACGTTGGCGAAGATTTCGCGAAAGCGCGCTTCGCTTTCGCGCAAGGCGTTTTCCGTGTCGCGTACCCGCAGCAAGGTGCGCAGCGTGGCGAGCAGCACGTCGGGGTCGACCGGGTGAATCAGATAGGCATCGGCGCCCGCGTCGAGACCGGTGATGATGTCGCCGGTCTGGATCGATGCCGCCGACACGTGGATCACTGGCAGCAGCGCCGTACGCGGGTCGGCACGCAGCAGGCGAACGATATCGAAACCGCTCATGTCCGGCAGGTTAACGTCGAGGATCAACGCATCGAGCGCTTCGCTCTCGATCAGGGCCAGCCCGTCGCTGCCGGTGCCGGCTTCCAGCACCGTGTAACCGTGGCGCTCGAGGCGCCGGCGCAAGGCATAACGGGTAGCAGCGTTGTCATCGACGATCAGCAGGCGGATGTCACGATTCATCGACGTTCTCCAGAGCGATCGCCAGCGGGATGATGACAAAGAACGTCGAGCCGACGCCCGGCGTACTTTCTACGCCGACTTCGCCGCCCAGCAACGCGGCAAATCGCTTGCACAGTGACAGGCCCAGACCGGTGCCGCGCAGGCGTTTCTGCAACGGCGAATCGACTTGAGAGAAATCTTCGAACAGGGTGTCATGCAGCTCCGCCGCGATGCCGATGCCGGTATCGCTGACGGCGAAGCGCACACGGTCTTCGCCTTCCATGCGCGCCGACACCCGCACTTCGCCGCGAGTGGTGAACTTCAGCGAGTTGGAGATGAAGTTGCGCAGAATCTGCCCGAGCTTCTTGTCGTCTGTGTACAGGCGCGGCAGGCCACGCGGTTCTTCGAAAATCAGGTCGACCGCCGAGGCATCGACGATCGGCCGGAACATCCCGCGCAGGGCCGAGAACAGGTCGAACATGTCGAACCAGGCGGGAGAAATGGTGATGCGTCCAGCCTCGATCTTCGCCAGATCAAGCAGGTCATCGACCATGTCGCTCAGTTCGCGGGCAGCGGTGCTGACGAAGGCCACCTGCTTGTGCTGTTCCGGGCTGAGGGGCCCGTCGAGTTCGTCGGCCAGCAAGCTGTTGATGCTCAGAATCGAACCCAGCGGCGTGCGGAACTCGTGGCTCATGTACGACAGGAAACGGCTTTTCAGATCCGAAGCCTGCCGCAGCTCTTCGGCCTGGGTGTCGAGTTCGGCGTACAGCGCCAGCACACCCTGATTGGTTTCATCGAGTTCTTCGCGCAGCGCCGTGGTTTCGCGCTGCAACTGCTCGATCAGCGCGAGCTGTTCGGCGTGGCTCAAATCGGTCGATTCAGCCATGACTGGCCTCCAGCGCGACGACCAGCACCGTAACGTCGTCGCGGCCACGACAAAAGTCGCGGTGCAACACGCTGGCTATCACGGCGGGATGGCGATGCACCAGGCCGGGGTAGTCTTTCAGGTTCCAACGGGACTGTAAGCCGTCGCTGTACATGATCAATAAATGTCCGTTCACGTGAGCATAGTCAAAAGGTTTGGCTTTTCGGTACTGAGCACCGACGATGCCGGGGTGCGAGGCCAGGCCGCGCGATTTTTCCGGGTCGAGCAGGCTGGCGCCGATATTACCGACACCGGCGAACGTCAGGCCATTGCGCTGACTGTCGAACTGGGCGAACGCCACAGCGCCGCCACGGGTGCCGAGCATGTCCTGATGCAGATCTTCCATCAACCTCACCGGATCGGCAAACGGCTCTCGGGCAAACGCCCGGGCCCCGGCCAACGCTGCACGTTCGGCGTCTTCGCCATGACCCAGGCCGTCAATCACCAGCGCACTGATCCGCGAGGCTTCATACGCCAGGTGCCAGACATCGCCGCACGCAGGATCGGCATGCAGCGAATGCTGGCTGACGCCAAAACGGATATCCGCCTGACGATCACCGCGTGGGAAGATCCGCGCCAACAGCACGGCGCCACGGTGGTCAGCGTAGACATCGAACGCGTCGGTCTGCCGAGATACCGCCCCCAGGCCAATGCCTTGCGTGCCGCCGGTGGAAAAGCCATCGGCCAGACACGCGTCGAGATCAAAACCCTGAGCCCGATCTACCGTCTGCATTTCAATGCCAAAGCCGTTGCCCGGCCGCGCCAGTACCCGCAGGTGAAACTCACCGCGTTGGGCATGCTTGAGCACATTGCTGGTCAGTTCCGTCGCAACCAATGCGACACGGCCGGCATCGTTTTCATCGAAACCATGCTGCTCGGCGAGTTTCTGCGCGGTGCGCCGCGCGTGGCCGATCTGGCTGCTGTCCTCGATCGGCAAAACCTGGGTCAATGACCCGGCAATATTCATGTCCATCGGGTGATCGTTATGCGCGTGCCTTTGCCGGGCTCAGTGTCGAGTTCGAACTCATTGACCAGCCGCTTGGCACCGGTCAGGCCAAGGCCCAGGCCACTGCCGGAGGTCCAGCCGTCGGTCATCGCCAGTTTGATGTCGGGGATGCCCGGGCCTTCATCGCGAAACGTCAGACGCAAGCCGACCCGGCCGTTTTCCTCGAGGATCTGCCAGTCCATGTCGCCGCCACCGCCATAGACCATGGTGTTGCGCGCCAGCTCGCTGACGGCGGTCACCAGTTTGGTCAGGTCGATCAGGCGCATGCCGCATTCGGTGGCAAGTTTGCGCGTGGTCTGGCGGGCCAGCACCACGTCCTGTTCAATGAGAATGGGTTGGGTACCACTGCTGCGCACGGTCATTGCAGGCGTACTCGATCCTGCAGCAGTTTCATTCCACGTTCGACGTTCAGCGCGGTGCTGACGCCGGGCAAGGTCATGCCCAGCTCAACGAGGGTGATCGCCACGGCCGGTTGCATGCCGACCAGCACGGTTTCGGCGTCCATGATTTTCGACAGACCGGAAATCGTGCCGATCATGCGCCCGATGAACGAGTCGACCATGTCCAGCGCGGAAATGTCGATCAACACGCCGCGCGCCGAGGTACGACTGATGCGTTCGGACAGATCGTCCTGCAGGGTCAGGGCGAGCTGGTCATGCATGTCGACCTGAATGGTCACCAGCAGCAGATCGCCCATTTGAAGAATCGGAATACGTTCCATCGGTCAGAACGCTTTGCCGAGGGTGATGCCCAGGCGTGTCAGGGCCAGCTTCAATGCATCGGCCAGATTGGCTTTCGTCACCACGCCTTGCAGGTCCAGGCCCAGGTGCACGATGGTTTGTGCGATCTGCGGGCGCACGCCACTGATGATGCAGTCGGCACCCATCAGGCGAATCGCGGTGACGGTTTTCAGCAAGTGCTGGGCGACAAGGGTGTCCACAGTCGGCACGCCGGTGATGTCGATGATGGCGATTTCCGAACCGGTGTCGACGATGCGTTGCAGCAGCGATTCCATCACCACTTGGGTGCGCTGCGAGTCGAGGGTGCCGATCATCGGCAGGGCGAGAACGCCGTCCCACAACTTGACCACCGGGGTCGACAGTTCCAGCAGCTCTTCCTGCTGACGCTTGATCACTGCTTCGCGGGATTTCTGGAAGGTGCCGATGGTGTGCATGCCGACCGTGTCCATCAGTTCGGAAATTTCCAGCAATTGCTCGGCCAGCAGCGCCGGCTGATCCTGATAATGATTTTGCAGCAGGGCGAACAGCGGGCCCTTCAACGCGAAGATGAAGTTGGCGGTTTGCTGGGAATCCTGGCCGAGCAGGGCGCGGCTTTGCGAGAGCCTTTCAAGGAACTGACGGGTGTCTTCCCAGCCGGCGGCGGCGATCTTGCTGCCGTTGCCATTTTCCAGGCCGGCCAGCAGCAGGCCCAGCAAGTCGCGGGTTTGCTGTGCGATGTCATGTTCTTTGAGATTGCGCGTCGCGCCGCTGGCTTCGAGGCGTTTGGTCCATTCGTTCAACAGTTGAGTCTGGTTGTTCTTGATTGCTTCGACTGTGCTGTTCTGCAGGGCTGCCATGTGCGTGTCGCTCCGTTACGTAAGGGGCCGGCGTGGCGAAATGGCCGGCGCGAATTGACTGACATTTGCCGCTTGAAATAGTTGTTCATCCAGCGGTGAATTTTTCTGCCTGCCGCGTCGAACGCCCCGGTAACTCTAGTCGGCGTGGCAGCAGGCAACGATGTTTTGAACGAATCTACGGCGTCAGGCTTCGAATCTGCATGCCCGACGTTTTCCAGTCGTGCTGGAAGAAGGAGGCAGGACTATGAATGAGGTGGATATGAACGAGCAAGCGCCGCAAACGCAAAATCAGTCCGCGGAATCGATCAATCGCAACGACCCGGCCATCGACCCGCAAACACCAGGGCAAAATACCCCCGCGCCGGCTGAAGAAGGACAGGCGGACAGCGCTGCTGCCGAGGTCGATCAGAAGCAGCATCACAACGATAACAGCAACGACTTCAGCCCCGGCTTCAAGCCCGATCCGGACAGACCTGCGCCGGGCGAGAGCACGGATGCCGACATCGACACCGACGGGGGTTGATTGCCGCACCCAAAAAAAAGCCGCATCCATGGACGCGGCTTTTTATCGCCCGGGCGTTTATTTGCTCGGATACTTGGCTTGCAGCTCTTTGGCATGGGTCAGATGCTTCTCCAGCGCAGGGAGCATTTTTTGCGCGAAGGCCTTCAGTTCAGTCGCACCCTTGGCCTTGTCATCGGTCACGGTGTTCGCCTGTTTCTTGAACAGCTCGATGGTTTCCTGGTGCGCCATGACCTGATTGTTGGCATAGGCCGCATCGAAGGATTCGTCGCGCATGTCGAGAATCTTGGCCTTGGCCTGTTTGGTCAGGGTCGTGGTGTCAGGAACCTCGATGTCGTTGGCTTTGGCAATCGCCGCCAGCTCATCGTTGGCCTTGCTGTGATCAGTGATCATCTGGTTGGCGAAGGCTTTGATGTCTGCGGACTGACTTTTTTCCAGGGCCAGGCGACTGGTTTCGATTTCGGCGATGCCACCGGCGGCGGCGTTATCGACAAAGTCATTGTCAGTCGCGGCAAAGGCGCTGCCCATGCCGGCAGACAGTGCAACAGCCAGAGCGAGATGACGCAGGTTGAATCCGTCCATTGGGTATCTCCACGCAGGTTTTTGTGAGCGTTAACCAATGGAGCGAACACACCCGCCAAAGGTTTTATCGCATTTACGACAGGGCGACGAACGGCAACCGCTGGTCTGACAGGGTGTCGACAGACGCCTGCGGGTGAGGCCATGCTGATAACGAACCAGCGCATCGGTCGCGTTGGTTGTCGATCAATTGATGGAGGTGTTTCATGCCGGTTTCACATGATCTGTATCAGGACCTGGGTTGCAAGAAGGAAGAGATCGAGCAAAAACGCTCCGAGGATCCGAAGCTGGATTCGCTGCTCAACAAGTATTTCGATGTCGATAAAGCGGTCGTCGAGGCCGAGAACGCCCAGTCCGACGCCCCCACTGACGACGAGCTGAAAAAGCTCAAAGAGAAGCGTGTGATCGTCAAGGAACAGATCGTCGCCCAATTGGCCGGGCAACCGCTGGCGGGCCAATAAGTCGCCGACCGGCGGTCACTGACTGACCGGAACGACCCTCGGTAATGGCACCTCGAATATTCAGAGTCCTCCAAACCCGACTCTTGGCGAGGTGCCTTATGAACGACCCCAAATTTCCCAGTGAGGAGCAGGGCGGATTCGACCCGATTCCAACCCGTCCCGAACCGAACAGCCCGACGCATAACACCGCGCGTCCCGAGCAACCCGTGGAAGAATTGCCCGAGGATGAAGATCCCGAGAAGTTCGACAGATCCAGCAACTGACAACCGCTATCGCCAGCAGGCTGGCTCCCACAGTGGAATGTGTTGCCAACAGATTCTGTGGCCGACAAAGAACCTTGTGGAAGCCAGCCTGCTAGCGATGATGCAGCAGGCTGTCTCCCACAGGTTTTGTGCAGATTGCAGGATGTGTGATCAACACAGTCCCCTGTGGGAGCTAGCCTGCTAGCGATAGCGCCAGTCCGTTCAACATGGACCCAGAGGGCTCACTTCAGAGCCGCACCCAACGGCATCCGCGCCATATGCCGCGCCTTCAAAGAGCCGAAATACAACCACTCCCCATACTCGCGCACCGTGGTAATCGGCGAATAATTACCGCTGCTCGCATCCTGCAGATTGGCGATCACCTTGCCCTGCAGATCCAGCCCCAGCACAAAGCCGCGTTTCTCCACCGGTTTGGGCAGCACGGTCAGCGCCCGAACGATCATCTTGCGCACGAACGGATGCTCGGCGGTGCCATCGAGCAAGGCATTGCGCGGCGCATACAAGGCCACCCAGAAACGATTGCTGCCATTGAACGCGAGGTTATCCGGTAGCCCCGGCAAGTTGTCGATGAATACATCATGGGAGCCGGCTTGCGGTCCGCTTAGCCAATAGCGGCTGATGCGGTAGGCGCCGGTTTCGTTGACCAGCACATAGGCGTCATCCGGGCCGAGAGTCACGCCATTGGCGAACTGCAATTTGTCCAGCAACACGCTGGTCTTGCCGGTCTGAAAGTCGTAGCGCAGCAAGCGCCCGTCAGCGCCGTGCTCAATGATCGCCTCGCCGTCGTGGCCATAGCCCCAGCGGCTGGAAGCGTCGCTGAAGTAGGCGTAATGCCCGGATTTGTCGATCGCCACGTCGTCTGTGAAACCGAAGACCAGACCGTTGGCCTCGGTGCTCAATGGAATCAAGCGACCTCGCGCGTCGAGCGACAGCAACCCTTTGACCGCATCGGCGATCACCAGCAAACCGTTGGGATGCCGCGCCAGGCCCAGCGGACGTCCACCGGTGTCAGCCAGCACTTTGCGCTCCTGGCCGTCGAGGCTGGTGCGGATCAGTCGGCCGTCATGCAGGCCGGTGATGAGGTAATCGTCTTCCAGCAGTAATGCTTCCGGCCCTTCGATATCGCTCGGGCCGACCTTTACCGCGCTTTTGAGTTTCTGGTTGTCGGCGTAGATGCCTTCTTTCAGCGACGGTGCTGGCGGTGGGGTCCAGGCCAGTGGTTCGACGCGGGTCGGCATCAACAACAGAAAACCGATAACGATGACAACCAGCAATAACAATCCATGTCGTAGCTTCACGCGTGCGTCCTCGCTGAGGCCAGGTACTGTGTGGCCATGTCGCGCAACGCCAGCAATGACGCGGCGGACTCGCGCTCGATACGCCGCTTGAGCAGCAAGCGATTGGCGATGCGCAGGGCGAAACCGTCGAAACGATAATCCAGCGTACGCAGGAATCGCGTCGCGCCAGCCTCGGCGCTGCATTCATAGGTGAGGTGCAACGACAAGCCCTGATCACCCTGCGCCCGCGCGCACCAGCGGCGGCCCGGCAGGTACTCGGTGACTTCCCAGCGCAAATGGCCGCTGCGCCCGCCGGCGTTGATGTCTTCCTCGAAACGCGAACCGGCATGCAGCGGCCCTTGTGCGCCGTCGATTTTCAGTGACGAGGGATGCCACTCCGGCCAGCGACTGACGCTGGCGGCATAGGCGAGGACGGCAACAGGGTCGCCAGCAATATCGATCTGGTGCTGCATGCGGGTCATGGGCAGTCTCGAATGGCTCGGAAGGGGGGCTTCAGGTTCGCGATAAAGCGTGCCGAACAGGTAATCCATCAGCGGCACAACGATGTTGAAATTGCTTGCTTGCATGTGCTCGCGACGGTGATGCAGTTCATGCAGGCGGCGCATCTGGCGAATCCACGGCAGGCGCGCCAGTGGATGATGTGACGGCAGATGTTCGCAGGCGTGAAAAACCTCATACATCAAATAGCCGAGCACCATGCAGCCGCCGAACAGCCCGGCGACGTTGGCGTTGGTCTGTGCCAGCAACCACCACAGCGGGAGGGTGATCAGCAGCGTATGGATCACGACCAGCCACGCCGGAAACAGAATCACCCGCCAGTCGCGCGCGCTGTCGTAGCTCATGTGGCCAGGGGTGAAAAACCTGTGGTGATCGCCCGCATGGCGCGCATAGAACATCTTCGCCCAGGTCTTTTTGTGGTGGCCAAGATGACGATGAACCATGTACACACCGAAGTTGAACAACAGCAGAGTCACCGGCACCGTCAGCCATTCCAGCGGGCTGACCTGCTGCACGCCGCTCCAGAACCCGGCAATCGCCAGCACACCAAACACCAGCACAAACCCACCATGCAGCCACGGGTTGTAGCGCGGATGAACGGCCGCACGGTAGCGCTCGCGGAACATCTCGGTGGTCTGCCTCACTGCCTCACCTGCGGGTATCGTTGTGATACCCGGCAGAGTAGCCGATCCGGCCATTCGTGCAGGCTCGACCTTGATGGCAGTTGCGCCATCATCCGGTGTAAAGCGTCGGCGTCAGCTCAACGGATTCCAGCGCTGCGACCAGTCGTCATCGGTGCGGATCACTTCGCGCAGCAGGTCGAAGGCTTGCTGCAGGGTTGCCGAGTCACGGTCGCGTGAGTAGACGAGGTAGGTCGGGTAGCCGAATTCCGGGGCTTTGGTCACTGCCTCCAGCGCACCGGTTTCCAGATAGGTGCGCACCACACGGGTCCGGAAATAGCCGCTGCCGCCGTGTTCGAGGATGTATTGAAGGGCCAGCGGGCCGAGATTGAAGCTCAGCGGCGCCTTGGCTTTTTCCGGCAGCGCGGCGTCGTGCTGGCGGCGGAAGTCCGGGCCCCAGTCGATGTACACGTAGGGATCCGGACGATCGGGCGCGCGCACCAGAATCAGTTTTTCTTCCAGCACTTGCTCGACCTGCAAGCCCGGCCAGTATTCCGGTTGATAGACCAGGGCTGCGTCGAGCACGCCAAGTTCGAGCTGGCGCAGCAGGTTTTCACCGTCGCGGATTTCCATGCGCAGGGCGTGACCGGGGATCTTCTCGCGCAGTTCCGCCGCCCAACTGAGCATCAACGGGTTGCACAGGCTGACTTCGCCGCCGATGTGCAGCACGTTGTGATAGCCCTCGGGCAGCGGCAGGTCGCGGCGTGCGGCTTCCCAGGTTTGCACCAGTTGATTGGCATAGACCACGAAGGCCTCGCCGTTGGGCGTCAGCTTCGCCCCGGCGCGGTTACGCACGAACAGCGTGCTGCCGAGCTGGCTTTCCAGCTTCTGCACCCGCGCGGTGATTGCCGTCTGCGTGACAAACAGCTTCTGCGCCGCCGCGGCGAGGCTGCCATGGCGGACAATTTCCAGAAAGGTGCGAGCGAGATCGATGTCCATGGGTGGGCCGGTGTTTTCAGATGGCGCATTGTACGGACAAAAAAGCCCTCACCCTAACCCTCTCCGGAGGGAGAGGGGACTGACAGTTCCCTCTCCTGTGGGAGAGGGCCAGGGTGAGGGCAAATGCAGTCACCGCCGAGCATGGCGTTTCGTTCAGGTCCTACGGAAACGGGCCTGTTTCCAGCAGATGAGGGGATATTTCTGACGACTTTTTCAGGTTGGTTGTCGGACGCCTGGCCTATAGCATCAGTCCCGACATTGAAGTCACCGAGCGCACGATCGCTCGGAACCCAGACAAAGGACGGCACTATGCGAATTCCGCTGCTTGAAAGCCACACACCTGCTTACTCCCCTCGCCATTACTGGCGCGACGATCGCGCCAGATGCCCCTCGGAGGACGTCGCCATGCCCGCCGCCAAAGCGCCCCGGCTTACGGGTTTGAAGAAGCTCGAAGGCAAGCCCGTCGAGTTGTTGCTGCGAGGGCAGGACACAGGCGATGACCCCATGCTGATTCTGCGGTGCACGACCGAAGGGTTTGAACTGCACGATGTCATTAACATGCTCGCCTCCAGCGAGCTGTATCAGCGTGGCGATCTGGTCAAACGCATCACTGGAAGGTCGGTCAGGACCGTGCGGCGCCTGCTCAAAGAGGGAACGTCGGTGCGCCTGGACACGCCGCAGAGCATCATCGCGTACCAATACGCCGCTGCGCTGGAATTGGCCACCGAAGTGTTCGCACGCCAGGCCAAGGCCGAGTCGTGGCTGCAACAATCTGCCACTTATTTCTACGGGCATGTTCCGCTCGATCTGGTCGGACACGCATTGGGGTTCAGGATGGTCGAGGAGTATCTGAACCAGATCAAATACGGGGTTTATCAATGAATCCCTTGCCCTGGGATGAACGCTGGTACGCCTGGCGACTGGACCGCGAGATGTACAGCGATACGTGGGATCGCGGCCTGGGTTCGAATCGCCGTGGCGGCCGCTGGAATACACCCGGGCGACGCGTGGTTTATGCGTCAGTCGACCCCTCCACGGCGATCCTCGAAGTGGCCGCCCATGGCGGGTTCGATGCACTGGACGAGGAGCCTCATGTGTTGACCTGTTTTGAGGTCATCC
The DNA here is from genome assembly GCF_900105485.1 of Pseudomonas granadensis. Classification (GTDB taxonomy): domain Bacteria; phylum Pseudomonadota; class Gammaproteobacteria; order Pseudomonadales; family Pseudomonadaceae; genus Aquipseudomonas; species Aquipseudomonas granadensis. Next base: position 2,452,136 of record NZ_LT629778.1, read on the forward strand.
ACGAAGCCAGCGTCAGAATCGTGCAACCGGAAGAAGTGCCCAATCCGCATTGGCTGCACCCGATGAAAACCTCGCCCAATCAGCGCCGATTCGCCGACGCCTTGTTGGCCGAGCACCCGTTCGTACTGGTGCCCTCGGTGGCAACTCGCCATTCCTGGAATTTGCTGGTGAGCTGCGATCTGGCGGAGGGGCAATTCAGGATGATTTCGCAGGAACGGTTTGGTCTGGATACGCGGTTGTTGAAGGATTTGGCGGCAAGCTGACCAGACGCTCAACTGTCAGACACAAGCCGGGCGCTGAAACGACAAATCCCGCCACAAGGACGGGATTTGCAGAAAACCAAGCGGCTTCTTACGCAGGGAACAGTTCGGACAGTTTCATCGACAGCATCATGTCGCCTTCAACGCGCAGCTTGCCGCCCATGAAGGCTTGCATGCCGTCGGTTTCGCCGCTGACGATGTCTTTCAGGGTCTGGCTGTCGAGTACCAGCGTGCAGTTGGCATCCGGGTTTTCGCCTTCCTGAATGTCGCAAGTACCGTCCTTGACGATCAGTGCGTACTGCTTGTCTTCGTCGGTGATGTTGAAACCGAAGACCAGATCCAGACCGGCAGCGGCGGCTGGGTTGAACTTGGCTTGCATTGCTTTTACGGCATCAGCTACGGAGGTCATGGTTCGATCCTTTGTTAGGTAATGGTGCTGGTGTTACAGCAAGGGTCACAGTTGTCCGGTACTCAGCGGAAAGTGATGAGTTCCGGTGCCTTCAGCAGTTGCAGATGTGCATGACTGTTGAAGGAAGCCAGGGCCACCTCACGACCGCGGAATTTCAGCTGGTTGAGCGAGGTGTTGACGATTTGCCAGTTCAGTTCAAAGGCCTGTTTCGCAGGCATTTGCGTAATGAGGTGGAGCAGGGCAGTAATGGTGCCGCCGGAAGTGAACACGGCGATGGTCTGGTGCTTTTGAGCCAGATCGAGAATCCGGTGGAGCCCGGCGCGTACGCGTTCGACGAAGCCCTGCCAGCTTTCAAGGCCAGGGGTGTCGTAGGTGCCGGCCAGCCAGCGCTCGATGATCAGGGCGAAAATACGCTGGAACTCGCCACGGTTTTGCGCGGCGTTGCGCAGGATGTCGAGCGCTTCGGGTTCTTCCGGCAACATCGCCGGGAGCAGGGCGCGGATCACCGCGTCGGCATCGAATTCGTTGAACGCGGAGTCGGTTTCGAGGATCGGCACCGACAGGCCTTTGGCGCTGAATTGCTCCAGTGCACTAGTGGCGGTGTGTTGCTGGCGACGCAGGTCACCGGCGAGGCAGCGATCGAAGCGAATGCCCAGTTCAGCGAGATGCTGACCGAGGATTTCAGCCTGGCGCACGCCGGTCGGCGACAGCACGTCATAGTCGTCTGCACCGAAGGAGGCCTGGCCATGTCGAATCAAGTAGATGCTGCCCACGTCCGCGTCTTCCCGGTACGTTGAAGGTTTGGCGAGGTTATGGGGATGGCGGTTAGCTGTCAATGAAAAAACATACGCTTGTTTGAAATGCCCGTTACAGGGGTGTTGCCGAAGGTTTCACGACTGGTCGACAAGGCGGCGCATGGGTATGCTGGGGCCATCCCGCGTGTGCCGTAAAACCACGCACTGTTCTAAGGAGTCTCTGTGGAGTTTTTCACCGAATACGCCAGCTTCCTGGCCAAGACTGTCACGCTGGTGATCGCCATTCTGGTGGTGCTGGCCAGTTTTGCTGCATTGCGCAGCAAGGGCCGGCGCAAGTCGGCGGGGCAATTGCAGGTCAGCAAGCTCAACGATTTCTATAAAGGTCTGCGTGAGCGTCTGGAGCAGACGCTGCTCGACAAGGATCAGTTCAAGGCGCTGCGCAAGAGCGAGGCGAAATCCGAGAAAGGCGAGAAGAAACAAAAGAACAAACCCGAGAAAAAATCGCGGGTGTTCGTGCTGGATTTCGATGGCGACATCAAGGCCTCGGCCACCGAAAGCCTGCGCCACGAGATTACCGCGTTGCTGACCCTTGCCACGCCCAAGGATGAAGTCGTGCTGCGCCTGGAAAGTGGCGGCGGCATGGTGCACAGCTACGGTCTGGCCTCCTCGCAACTGGCGCGTATCCGTGAGGCCGGCGTGCCGTTGACCGTGTGCATCGACAAGGTCGCGGCCAGCGGCGGCTACATGATGGCCTGCATCGGCGAGAAGATCATCAGCGCGCCGTTCGCGATTCTCGGCTCGATCGGGGTGGTTGCGCAGTTGCCCAACGTCAATCGCCTGCTCAAGAAGCACGATATCGACTTCGAAGTGCTGACTGCCGGTGAGTACAAGCGCACCCTGACCGTGTTTGGCGAAAACACCGAAAAGGGCCGGGAGAAGTTTCAGGAAGACCTGGATATCACCCATCAATTGTTCAAGAACTTCGTCGCCCGCTATCGCCCACAACTGGCGATCGATGACGTGGCAACCGGTGAAGTCTGGCTCGGCATCGCGGCACTGGACAAGCAACTGGTCGATGAACTGAAGACCAGCGACGAATACCTGGCAGACCGAGCGAAAAAAGCCGAGGTCTATCACCTGCACTACGCCGAGCGTAAAAGCCTGCAGGAGCGTATCGGTATGGCCGCGAGCGGTTCAGTCGATCGCGTGCTGTTGAGCTGGTGGAGCCGCCTCACGCAGCAACGTTTCTGGTAATCCAGCAGGCATAAAAAAACGCCGGTCACATGACCGGCGTTTTTATGTCCGCAGCAAAACCCCTGAGGCTTAACGGCGACGGAACAGCGGCAGCGGTTCGTCAGTCGCGGCCTGGTAGGTCACCGAGAAGTCCTTGAGACCTTCCAGCGCTTCGTACGGATCTTTGTCGGCGCGAATGGCAAAGGCGTCGAAACCGCAGCGATGCATGTAGAACAGTTGATCGCGCAGCACGTCGCCAATCGCACGCAATTCACCTTTGAAACCATAGCGATCCCGCAGCAGACGCGCATTGGAATAGCTGCGGCCGTCGGTGAAAGCCGGGAAGTTCAGGGCAATCACCTGGAATTCATTGACCACTTCACCGATCTCTTCGGCTTCTTCGTCGGCGTCCAGCCAGACGCCCAGACCGCCGTCGCGAGCCTTGAGCATGCGGCTGTGCTCGCGCCACAGTTGCAGTGGAACGATCAGATCGTCGCAATTGCTGATCTCGTCGATGTTGAAATCCTTGGGCAGCAGGTGCCAGGTTTCGTCGACGACTTCGTTGTTCTTAATGATTCGCTGCATAGACGCGTTCCTTGAAGAGGTCGATGCCAATACGCTGATAGGTGTCGATAAAGCGCTCGTCTTCGGTGCGTTGTTCAACGTACACGTCGATCAGTTTAGAGATCACGTCAGGCATGGCATCCTGAGCGAAGGACGGGCCGAGGATCTTGCCCAGGCTCGCGTCACGGCTGGCGCTGCCACCGAGAGAAACCTGATAGAACTCTTCGCCTTTCTTGTCCACGCCGAGGATGCCGATGTGGCCGACGTGGTGGTGACCACAAGCGTTCATGCAACCGGAGATGTTCAGGTCCAGCTCACCGATATCGAACAGGTAGTCGAGATCGTCGAAACGACGCTGGATCGATTCGGCGATCGGGATCGACTTGGCGTTGGCCAGCGAACAGAAATCACCGCCAGGGCAGCAGATGATGTCGGTCAGCAAACCGATGTTCGGCGTGGCGAAACCTTGTTCGCGCAATTCGCCCCACAGGGTGAACAACTGGCTCTGCTCGACATCGGCAAGAATGATGTTCTGCTCGTGGGAGGTGCGCAATTGACCGAAGCTGTAGCGCTCGGCCAGGTCGGCGACGGCATCGAGCTGCTTGTCGGTGATGTCGCCCGGCGCCACGCCGGTCGGCTTCAGCGACAGGGTCACGGCGACATAGCCCGGTTTCTTGTGCGTCAGGGTGTTGCGGCTGCGCCAGCGGGCGAAACCTGGATGCTCTTTGTCCAGATCAGCCAGTTGTGCGGTCTGGTTGTCGAGCGCCTTGTAGTCCGGATCGACGAAGTGCTTGGCGACACGCTGCAGTTCAGCTTCGGTCAACGTGGTCTGGCCACCACGCAGGTGCTCCATTTCCGCATCGACTTTCTGCGCGAACACTTCAGGCGTGAGCGCCTTGACGAGGATCTTGATCCGCGCCTTGTACTTGTTGTCGCGACGGCCGTAGCGGTTGTAGACCCGCAGGATGGCGTCGAGATAGCTCAACAGATCCTGCCACGGCAGGAACTCGTTGATGAAGGCGCCAACCACCGGCGTACGACCGAGGCCACCGCCGACCAGCACGCGGAAGCCCAGTTCGCCGGCGGCGTTGTACACCGGCTCGAGGCCGATGTCGTGGACTTCAATGGCGGCACGGTCAGTGGTTGAACCATTGACGGCAATCTTGAATTTGCGCGGCAGGTAAGCGAATTCAGGGTGGAACGTGGTCCACTGCCGAACGATTTCGCACCATGGACGCGGGTCGATCACTTCATCAGCGGCGACACCGGCGAACTGGTCGGTGGTGACGTTGCGCAGGCAGTTGCCGCTGGTCTGGATGGCGTGCATCTGCACGGTGGCCAGTTCAGCCAGAATGTCCGGAATGTCTTCCACCGCCGGCCAGTTGAACTGCACGTTCTGCCGCGTACTGATGTGGGCGTAGCCCTTGTCGTAGTCGCGGGCAATTTTGGCCATCATGCGCACCTGACGCGAGGTCAGTTGGCCGTACGGCACGGCGACGCGCAACATCGGCGCGAAACGCTGGATGTACAGGCCATTTTGCAGGCGCAGGGGGCGGAATTCTTCTTCGCTCAGCTCACCTGCCAGATAGCGTCGGGTCTGATCACGGAACTGCTTGACGCGGTCCTCGATGATCCGCTGATCGTACTCGTCGTATACGTACATATAAGTCCTGTTCTCAGGCTTTGGGCTACTCGGAAAACGCTGCGTTTTCGCTTGCTGGAGTCCGATTGTGCCTCTGCAATTCTGCGCGCACGGCCGCGCACTCCCTGACGGAGCCGGGGCAATATACCCGTTTGCAGTTATGCGCAAAAGTGATGTTTGAGTATATGTAAAGAACCAAATCGCCTAACGAGAATCGCTGTCAGCTAATCCACATTTGTCGTGCGGACAATCTTCGTCTTAACTGTGGTCGAGTCTTTCTGCAATCACCGACAAAACCGACAAGAGGCGATGCAATGAGCAATCCGACCAAGGCAAGAAAGAGCGACAGCAGTGTCGATGCGTGGGCCATCCTGTTCCTGATCATTCTCGTGGTAGGGGCAGCGGTATTCTGGGTCAGCCATCAGTAAGTGAAATTCCGGGCCTGACCGCATGCCTGTAACAGGTGGTTCGCCAGTTTCAAGGCTCGATCGTTCTGTCACGGCCCGGATTTTTCATGCAGGCCTCAAACCCCGGCCAGATGCAACACCAGTTTGACAATGGCAAACAGCGTCAAACCGAACAGGGCTGTGAATAAAACCCCTAGAATGACGAAATGGCTAGGCTTGCCGTGGGTGAAATCCCTTTCGCGGTTCTTGCCGCTCTGCACACCGAACGCAGCGGCCATGACGCTATGCAGCATCTGCCACAGGGTCGGCGGTTTGTTGTCGCTTGGATCGTCCATATATCCCTCTGCACGAAGTCGTTCGTGGTCAGCATAGTCAATTAACCGCCTGTCAGCGGTCCGAACACGACGTAACAACTCTCTCGCTATCCGATAACTATGTACGGCCGGACGGGACGGTGCGGATGATGTGCTGCCGCTTCATCTACAGGAGCGATGTATGTCACCCGATTTCCCCCTATCCCGAACCGCGCAAGTCATGGTCAAACCTCTGGCAACGGAAAGTCTGCATGCGCCGTTGCTCGAAGCCGCGTTGCCGCAATGGCTGATTGATGCTCCCGCGCACAGAAGAGCTGAAGTCAAGCGGGCCACCAGCACTATCCCCGACTGGTACACAAAGGCGTCACCGGCGCAACGCGACGTATTGCACAAACGCTTCAACCACAGTTTCCAGGCGCAGGTGCAACTGGATAAAACGATGTCGTCGTTCAAGGACATCGACGCATTTGCCAGGCCTTTGTTGCTGGAAGCGTTGAAAAGCCGCTTTCAAGTGCAAGTGGATGTCGACAAGACGCTGTTGTGTTTGAAGCGACCCGTTCTGTTGACTCTTGCTCGCGTGGAAGTCGGCACGTTCGAGGTGCTGACATTGCCCATGCTGCAGGCGGCGCTGCACAACTTTGAAAGTGAGGAATGCAAGTACGGAGCCTTTCACAACAGCTCAACCTTCGCGGTTGAAACCGGCACGCCCGGCAACTACAGGGCAGTACCGGTCAATGTCTCGGTGAGGAACTTTCTCAGCCTGTGCCGGGAGCTGGACATCGGGGCAAAGTATCAAGCCTATCTGACTTCTTTTTTCCATCCCGCCAACCCAGACGCAGAGGCAAAGCTGCGCCGCCATTTCATTCTTGCTCAGAAAACCGCTCTGCACGCGGCGGCCGAACAAGCGTTGTTGACAAAGGACATCCGCCGGCAGGATTACGCGATGATTCTTTCGGTACTCAACGGCAATAGAAATCCCAGACTGGACAACAAGATAGTCTCATTCCAGGACTTGAGTCTGATGCGCTACAGGCTGGTTGGCTGCATTGTCTTTGTGATGTATGACAAATTCCCATCGTTTGATGAGGTGATTCTGTATGTGCCCAACGACCCCGAACATCCGCTCAAGCGCTATACCGGCACGCAGATGCAAGACACCTTGAAACGGCTGTTTTCTGCTCGGGATCCACAGCAGCCGCAGAGTACCGCACCGACAGCCTATCAACAGTTTTTCAGTCAGTTCTTACCTTATAAAAGGCGCGCCGAATATTTCAGCCAGTTCGTCAAGCCCGCCCATCCCGCGTCCGATTGGCTGTGGTCGGCATGGCTTACGATCGGGCAAGCAGTGACGGGCGTCAGCGCGTGGGAGTTGCCTCCCCAGGTACCGAAGATGATTGCGGATACCGACCCATTCGTGGCGGCCAAACCGCTTCCGGACCGGGAGGCCTACATAAACGGCAGAAACCAGGACCTCTGGACTTATCTCTACGAAAAACACCGCGACAAGCTCTTCGATGATGCCCGCAGTCACGCGGTGCCAACCGCGGACGTCGATGCCAAGGCACGCGATGCCAAACTCGCTGCGCTGCTGCAGTTCGGTCTGTTGGCCCTGAACGTCGTATCAATGTTCGTTCCCGTGCTGGGTGACGTCATGATGGTGGTCATGGCGGGTCAGTTGTTGTTTGAAACCATTGAAGGCGTCGTCGAGTGGAGCGAAGGCGACAAGCATGCGGCCAAGGCCCATTTGGTCGATGTTGCCGAAAACCTTGCCCTGATGGGCGCGATGGCATCTGCGGGTGCGGGCTTCAGCCGGCTGACGGCGGTCAAGCCTGAGCCGGTCATCGAGAGCCTCCACCCGGTGACGTTGCCCAACGGAAAAACTCGCCTGTGGAAACCCGCCTACAGCGGTTACGAACAGGACGTCACGTTGGGCGCCTTATCCGAACCCAATGCGCTGGCGCAGTATTCGCTCGACGGCAAAATGTATATCCGTCGAGACGGCAAAATCTACGAGCTGGTCAAGGATGAGACGACTGCGCAATGGCTGCTCAAACATCCCACCGATCCCGATGCCTACCGGCCAGTCCTTGTGCATAACGGCCACGGAGCCTGGCGCCTGGCACTGGAACAACCCATGACCTGGGGGCGTCTGGATCTGTTACGACGCATGGGGCCGGTAACCGACGGTTTTTCCGATGATTCCCTGCTGATGCTGGCCGATGTCTGCGGTGTCAGTGACAACACGTTGCGCAAGATGCACATGGACCATCTGCCGCCGCCTCCCGAATTGCGCGACGCCACCAATTTGTTCGAGGCGGACGCCGGTGCGCGGCAGATGATCGAGCAATTGCGCGGCGCAAGAGCGATCGATGATCGGTTTCTGTACGCATTGCCATTGATCCCCGAAATGCCTGGCTGGCCTACCGGTCGAGTGCTGGAGATCGTTACCGGGTCGGAGAGCGCGGGACGGTCGATCCGCTATGGGGCGCAAAATTCGGGTGGGGTAGTTGGCCAAGAATCCTTGATACGTCTCAATCGTGAACAAGTCATGAACGGCGAGATGCCGGCACGAATCCTGGCAGCGCTGGAGGAAAACGAAATCGTTCATCTGTTGGGCAGCAGAGGCGCACAGCACCGGCCCGCCAGGCCGGACGAGTTCATGCAGCGGCTCGCCGAGTATGCGTACACGCGCCAGGCGGCCGTTTTTGACAGCCTCTACAGCGGCAGCCAACCGCTGAGCCGGCGTGCGCGCATTCTGCAGCGTGAGTGCCCCGGTCTTGGTCAGGCAGCTGCGCAGGATGTACTTGATCATGCAACGTCGGCCCAACTGAGCTGCATGGATGCAACCGGGCGTTCGCCTCTCAAACTGCTCGAAGAGGCCCGCTGGCATGCTCGGCAGGGGCGCCAGATCCGCGCCTTTGCCGGGTTGCACAGTGAAAATCTTGCCTCGGCAGCGAGTCGGCGGCTGGCCTTGTTTGCACTCGAGCAATTGCCGGAATGGACGTCGACGTTGCGTCTGGAGATCCGCGAAGGCAGCACCGCTGGCGCGTTGCTCGACAGCCTCGGCGAACCGACAGCCCCGGTTAACCGCTATCTGGTGAAGAACGGGCCTTTTTATCAGGCATTAGATGAGCGTGGAGTAGCGCTCAACCGGTTGCAGAGAACGGACGACAGCTTTTACCGTTCGCTTATGTACGCCTTGCCCGATGACCTGCGTGCGACGTTGGGGCTGCGTGACGTTAACAGCGGCAGCGAACTGCAACACCGGGTCATCGAGTCAGCGCTTGTTCATCGACGTGAAGCTGCGCGCGTGCTTGAACCCAAAGCCAAATGGTTCAAACCGCCGGTGCGGGTCGCTGCGAGGTTGCTTGGCTATTATGCAAGTGGGCGGGGCAGGGGGTTCAATCGGTCGCTGCAGTCGCGAGTCACGCAGTTGTATCCCCAACCGCAGCAGGCCGATGCGTTCTTCGCCCAGCAACGAGGCCGTAACGACGTGCAGATCTACGCTGAGTTGCAAACGCGTCAGCAGGATTGGGACACCCTGAACACCACTCTCGATGAGTGGCAGGCAGGCCCGACCGACAGCCAGACTGCACAGCGCCGCACGCACGTGGCTCAGGCGTTGCGAGATGCCTGGCGCAATGCACCCCTGGCCGGACAGGTTGCCGAGACCGCGCGGCTGTCATTGGTTTTCGACACGCCGCTGCCGGTGTTGAACACACGCTTTGCCCATGTCCGTGAACTGTCGGTGACCGGCATCGGCGTAATGGACGCCAACGCTGACGGCTTCCTGGCGGCTTTCCCCAATCTCACCGATTTGTCGATTGGCGAGCCGGGGCCGGTTTATCACCGCCGATCCATGGCTCGGCCGCTGACGACACTGCCACCCGCCGTCGGACGATTGTCTCGACTGACCCACCTGCGATTCTCCACCGATGCGCCTTTTCTGGCGCCGACCCTTGCGCCAAGGCTCAGGACGCTCACGTCGCTGGAAACGCTGCACATTGACTATTCGGGAACCGACGAAACCACACTCCACGGGCTCGATCTGGAACCGTTGACGCAACTGCGCACTTTACGCATAGACGCGCCGCGCGCCTTGTGGCGATGGCCTGCCTACGTCGAACGGCTTGGGCGGCTTGGGCGTCTGGATTTGACCAACACACTGATCGAAACCTTGCCGGAGTCGCTTTATCACGGGCATGAACAACTCTGGGCCGGGCTGTCGCTGGATTGGTCGCGGGTCACCCCGGCCACCTTCAGGCGCGCTTACGATTATGTCAGCCAATATTCCGGTCCTTTTGGTCATCTGCTTGATGTGCATCAGATGGTCCGTGAGTTCTGCGCTGCGGAGCTGGACGCCATGGCGATCAGGCCAGGCGTGGCCGATCCTTTGGCCGAGGCCTTTTACGGCGCCTGGGCTACACCCGAAACCCGGATTGAAGCGATTGAAGATCTTCGGGCCGAACACGAAGCGGTATTCGCTCAGTTCTACGCCCCCGCCCTGCGCCACGGAACACGCTATGCGGCCCTCCAACGGCGTTGGTCGACAGGGCGCAACGCCGACATGCTCAATGCGCTGAGAGTCAGTTGGCATGGCATGATTCACCGGCGCTACGGTCTTGCGTCCAGCGTCGAGACGTTTGAGTTGCCTGGGGCGCAAACGCCGCTCGCCTTGTCAGCGCACGCCGAATGGCTCACCGAGCTGCCGTCGCTGCCGACCGGCAGTTTTGCGCACGTGCGTACATTGCGTCTGGCGCGGCTGGATGTGCCGCTCGAACAGGCGCGCAGCTTTCTCCGGGCGTTCAGTCAGGTTGAAAGCCTTGAAATCACGGGGGCAACCTTTACCGAACTGCCCTTTACCGCAGACGCGTTGCCAGCGTTGACTCACCTCGATGTCTCAGGCAACAGGATCGCGGTAACGCCGCTCGTGCAGCGGCAGCTCAATGGATGGCAGCGTCTGAGGCGGTTGAATCTCAGTCATAACCCGCTTCATACCGTCGATGTCGGCGCGTTGAGTCGCTTGCGCGCCTTGAATCTGCGGTCAACCTCACTGCAAGCATGGCCCGGCGGCGCGGAACACCTGCGACGATTGACCTGGCTCGATTTACGCGACAATCGTATCGCGTCATTGCCGCCGCCAGTGCTGTCCCACCCCGACGTACTGATGCGAACCAATCTGACCGGTAATCTTTTCAGCCTGGACGGCGAAGCCGGATTCAATGCGGCGCTGCAGCGCGTCGAACAGCAAAGAGGGCTGCAGCCAGGCACGTTGCGTCGCTTCGCGGCGGAACCGGTGCCGCAACAATTTCCTCCGGCGCAAACGGGTTGGTCATTTATCGATTTGCTGCTGCCGCTTCCAGAGCCGGTGACAATATTGCCCGGTGACGCTGTGGGTTCGGCTCACCTGCAACGCCTGAGCGCGATCATGCCCCCCGCACGGGCTGAGCCCTGCGTGAACAACTGGCGGGCGAGTGGATGGAGTGAGGCGCGCATCGAAGCGCAAATCAGCGTCTGGCATCGGTCCTGTGAGGATTTGGTCCGCCAGTTAAATGACTGGCTGTACATCCGCGAGATACGTACGAACCTGCTGCAGATCAACGCACAGAACCGTTCATTTGCGGCGCGAAGCATCCGCAATGCATGGCTCGACGGACTCACGGAAAACCTTGGCAGGCCGGGGTTGGAACTTGGATTCGAGGGGCAGCAGACAGGTGATTTGCCGGCGCTGGCTGTGCAGCTTCCGGCGGTGACATCGCTGGATCTGAACGGGGTGGGCATGACCGTGCAGGGTTCCGACGGTTTTCTCAATGCCTTTCCCTTTCTCGATACTTTGTATATCGGTAGCAATGAACTGACGTCTTTGCCTGCCCCGGTGTTGCGGATGCGTCATCTGGAGCGCCTGGACATGCAGTATTGCGGTCTCCAGAGCGCGACGAGCCTTTATCCGCTGGTTTTCCGTGCACGTCTTCGCCGGCTGGATATTGGCTACAACGAAATCCGCGTATTCAACCCTTCCGACTTTGGCGCCATCGAGAATCTGGACCTGCGTTACAACCGCCTGACCGAATGGCCTGTCGGCGTGTTACAGGCACCGCGGTTGCGCCATCTGAACCTGAGCGGCAACGAGATCGTCGACATCCCGGCTGATCTGTTCAATGGCTCGCACGAGTCTTTGATTCACGGGACCGACTTGTCCGAGAACCAGCGCCTGTCGCTTGCAGCGTTGCAGGATTTGCGCCGCTACGCCCGCGAACATTCATCGACTCACGCGCTGGGAATATCACGTAGGAACATCGACACCCTGATTGATGCACATATTTTGCCTGGCCCAGTCGCTGCCGCCGCGCCCAGCGGTGACAGCAGTGGAGCCGGTGCCGTCGCTCTCGACCCGTATGCAGTCGTAAAACCTGCGGAAGTCGTCCTTGATCCAGCTCTCGACGTTGCGCCGAGGTCGCTGCAACCCTGGCTGGCGAACAGCAGCCCGGAACTGGTGGCACAACGAAGGACAGCTTGGGCGCAGTTGGCTCGGGAACCGAATCATCAGCGGTTTTTCCAGTTGCTGCGGCTGTTGCGCGACACCGAGGACTTCAGGTTGATACCGGCAGATCTCACCCAGAGAATGTGGGACGTCGTCCAGGCCGCCACGGAAAATACCGAGTTGCGAGAATTGTTGTTCGCGGGGGCTGAAACCCATGGCACATGTCCGGATGGGCGGATTCTGACCTTCAGTGATATGGAAGTGCGCGTTTCGGTGTATCGCACCTTGCACGACATTCCCTTGAACAGAATCGCGCTGCGGGGCCGGGCACTGTTGCGTCTTTCCCGACAGTTGTTTCGTCTGGAGCGGGTGGAAGTGCTCGCCGAAGCCGCAGCACAAGGCATGGACCGCGCCGAGGTACGCCTGAAATACCGCATCCGTTTGACCCGTGGCTGGGGCGACGGTATCGAACTGCCCGGTCAACCGGCCTACATGCTTTACGACGCCCCCCTGAGCGATGAACAGATCCCGCACATCCGGGCTTCAATCCTGCAAGCGGAGCAGACGGACGCCCTACCGGCGAGCATGATCGAGCGCGATTACTGGAGCGCTTATCTGCAAGAGCGCTACTCGCAAGAGATCCGCGCAATCGACGACGAAATCGATGCACTGCGTGAGCAACTCTGGACTGTGCTGGATGATCGGCTCGCGCGGGGTGAGATCGATGCGCAACAGTACGATCAGGAACTCGAGGATATAGGCAGGACCATGGAGGCGCAGCGCCGACAGAAGCTCATCACACTGACGCGCCGGGAGATTATTGATCTGCAGAGTTATGCCGGTGAGTCCGAGCTCCCCGGTCGTCTGTCGCCGACGCCCGGGCCGTCACGGCGACCGTAAAAGGTGCATCGAGTGACGGTCAGGTGCCAGGGGCTGGTGACGTATCCGGTTACTCATCCCCGGTCATGCAATATCTAGGTACCGCAGACGCAATGGCCCGACGTGGTCTGCTGATTGTTTCCCCAATAAGGAACAATCATGAACCCGATATCACCCAGCGCGCAGCCGAAGCAACCCGCTTCGCTCGCGCACCCTGCAAAACCGAAACCGACGCAAAGCCTGCACGGCCACTTCCTTGAGAAATCGATCCCTGCCTGGTTGACCAACGCCTCAGCGCAAAGACGCGAGGCGTTCAAGGGCGTCGCAACAGCACCGCCCTCCTGGTATCTGAACGCGACGCCGACCCAGCGCCAGGCCTTGAATGACAGCTTCAAGGCCAGCGTTGACGCGCAGAACAGTCTCGATAAAAGCATGGCAACCTTTCAGCCGGTCGAAGCGTTTGCCCGGCCTTTGCTGATCAAGGCTCTTGCGGACGAATATCAGCTGCAAGTGGACGTCGACACGATCCTGCTGTGTCTCCGTCGACCACTGGAGGTGGGTATTCTGGCAATAGAGCTGGACTCTTTCGAAGTGCTCAAACTCTCGTTGCTTGACGCCGCACTGCATAACTTCGAAGCCTGGGAGTGTGAACAGGGGGCTTACCACGCCACCTCCGGATTCGTGGTGGCAACGACCGAAGCCGGCAGCCATGAGGCCGTGAGCATCGCGATCTCGGTCAGCCAGTTCCTCGGATTGTGTCGCCGTCTGGACATTGGCAAGCAATATCAGACCTGGCTGCAGTCGTTCTTTCATCCTGCGGATGCAACGGCCGAAGCTGTACTTCGCGAGCGTTTCATCGCCAGCCAGAAAGCGACAATGCGCGCCGCTGCCGAGCAGGCGTTGTTGACGAAGGACATCGAAGCTGCGCACTACGCGATGATCATTTCGGTGATCGAGGGCGAGCTCAATCCCTCGGTCGGCAACAAGCCCGTGTGGTTTCGCGATTTAAGTCTGATGAACAAGCGAATGACTGGCTGCGTGGTCTTTGTCATCAGCGAGAAGTACCGCTACAGCAGTGAATGGATTGTTTATATTCCGCACGATCCCGAGCACCCGTTCAAATGCTATCGCGGCGATGAAGACAAGGCAGAGTTCAAGCGGCTGCTGACGGCTCGAAGCACCCCGTCAACGTCAGGCGCTGAACCGACTGCCTATCAGCGCTTTCTCAGTCAGTTTTTGCCTTACGACCAACGTGGCGACTATTTCAGTCAGTTCACCCGCAAGGCAGCGGATTCACCCAATGACTTTTGGCGCTCCCCGTGGCGCATCGTCACCTCGTTTGGTCCTGGTGCGCCTTTCACGCGAATCAAGCAATTGCCCCCGCCGCCTGCCGCAAAACTCGAGCCTGAACCTGATCCATACATCGCGCCAGGCACGTTCCTGCAAAGGCAGCGCGGGCTGTGGGAAAGGAATCAGGATCTTTGGCAGTACCTCTACACCGAGAGCCGGGCAAAGGTGTTGGCTGATGCTCGAAGCCATGCCGTGCCCACCGACGATGTCGACGTCAAGGCGCGCGAGGCCAAACTGGCGCACCTGATGCAGATCGGCCTGCTCGGATTGAACGTGGTGTCGATGTTCGTGCCGGTGCTGGGCGAAGTAATGATGGTGGTGATGGCCGGGCAACTGCTTTACGAAACGCTTGAGGGCGCGATTGAATGGGGCGAGGGCGATCGCCGTGCCGCCAGGGATCATCTGATCGATGTGGCGGAGAATCTGGCGCAGATTGCAGTGATGGCGGGGGTGGGGGCGGGGGTGCGAAAAATCTCCAGCGCCACAGCCGTGCCGGTCATTGAACAGCTGCAGCCGGTACAGTTGCCCAACGGGCAAACCCGCCTGTGGAGAGCGAGCCTGCAAGGTTACGAGTCTGCTGTCACGCTGCCCGACAGTCCCGGCCCGAATCATGCCGGGCAGCATGTGTTTGAAGGGAAAACCTACATTCGCCAGGACGGCAAGGTCTACGAGCAGTTCTTCGATGACTCGATCGGCAAATGGCGCATCACGCATCCGAGCGACGCCAACGCCTGGCAGCCGGTGCTCGACAGCAATGGCCGCGGCGCCTGGCGGCATACGCTGGAGCGTCCACACACCTGGGATCGTCTGACTCTTTTGCGGCGTATCGGCCATGCAGCCGAAGCCTTCTCCGATGCACAGCTGATCAAGGCTGCCGATATCAGCGGTGTCAGTGAGGCCGCCCTGCGCAAGATGCACACCGATTCTGCGCTGCCACCACCGGAGCTGACCCAGGCGCTGCGCATGATACAGGCCGATAGCAACGCGGCGCGGGTCGTTGAGCAATTGCGCGGGACCCAACCGGTCGACGAACTCTATCTCTATGCGTTGCCGCTGATCACCGAAATGCCACGCTGGCCGGCGAATCGGGTGCTGGAAGTCTTCGACGGCGAGGCATTGTCCGGCAAGTCCGTCAGGTATGGTTCCGTTCGGGGCTATCGCGATGTCGGCGTCAAGGCACCGATTCAGATATCACGGGCCGATATCCTCAGCGGTGAGCTGCCAGCTCATATTCTCGCGGCGCTGGACGAGTCTGAAGTCACCCGGCTTCTCGGAGAGCAAGGTGCACGCGTGCGCGATGCCCGGCCGGCAGAGTTCGGCAAGCAGATCGCCGACTACGCCAGCACCCGTCAGTCGGCAATTTACGACAGCATCTACCTGGGGACTGACCCCGTCGACCCGCAGGTTGTGCGTTTGCAGAAGGCCTGCCCCGGACTCAGCGAACCGGCGGCACAGACCGTGCTGGCGCATGGGCGCCCCGATGAGCTGGAGCGACTCGGCGCAGGCCAGCGAGTACCACTGCGCCTGCTGGAAGAGGCACGCTGGTACGCGCGGCAAAGCCGACAGGTGGCGGCGTATGCCGGTCTGCGCAGCGAAAACGTTGCTTCGGCGGACAGCCGACGTCTGGCATTGCACACGCTGGAGCGATTGCCGGGTTGGCCTGACACCGTTCGTATCGAAGTGCGCGAGGGGCATGAGGCTGGCGTGCTGCTCGACAGCATTGGCAGCGAAACAGCCGGCGAAAAGAAATACCTGATCAAGAAGGGCGCTCAGTTTCAGGCATTCGACGAGCGCGGCGAGGCGCTCAACAGCCTGCCTCGAAACGGCGACAATTTTTACTCATCGATCATGCACGCGTTGCCTGATGACGCGCGCCGCAGCCTCGGTGTGCCTGAGGTCGGGCAGTCTGCCAGGTTGCAAGCGAAGATCCTCGATTACGCCGATCAGCATCAAGCAGAGGCGCCTGCGCTGCTGGCACCACAGGCCAAGTGGATCAAGCCGCCCGTGCGGGTCAGCGCTACGTTGATCGGTTATCCCGCCAGCGGACGCGGCGCGGGGCTGCCAGCGCCGCTGATCGCTCATGTGCGTGACGTTTATCCGCAAGTGACCGACGAACAGGCTCATGGCTTCATTCTTGAACAATATCGGACGGGAAATGACCACAGCGCCATTTTCGCGCTCTTGCAATCACGTCGGCGTGAGTGGGAGCAACTGAATGCGACACTGGATCAATGGGCCGGGACATCGACGCTGGCTCCTTGGGAACGCTCCGGAACCGATCACAAGTTTCGCGCCGCGCAAGCGCTGAAAACCTGCTGGCGCAACGCCTTGTCCACTGGAGTCGCGGGGGCCGATCAGCTCTCGATCATCACCTACGACCCGCTACCGGTGCTGAGCGCCGACTTCGCTCATGTACGTGAACTTTCGATTGGCGGCAACGGCGTGACTGACGCCAATGCTGACGCATTACTGGCGCGGTTTGCCAATGTGCAAAAGCTGTCGCTGGGGGAGCGGGGCAGTCTGTTTGGCGCCTACATGGAGCAGGAGCAGTCACTGACGACCCTGCCCTTGACCGTGACGCGAATGCCCGCGCTGAAAAAGCTCAAATTCAGAACGCGAGCCACGGTCATGGCTTCAAGTCTGTCAGCACGATTGCGTACATTGACCACCCTGGAAGAGCTTCATCTGGATGTTCTCAGCGGCGTAGATATTCCGCCTGGCCTGGACCTGACGCCCCTCAGGCGCCTGAAAAAACTCAAGATCGAAGCGCCGGGCCTGACGCAGTGGCCGGCTTATGTGGAGCAACTGCCTGAACTGGAACGACTGGACCTGACCCAGACTGCCATCGCTTCGCTGCCACAAACGCTGTATGTCGGCCACGAAAAACTCTGGGCGGGTTTGTCGCTGGACTGGTCGAAGTTTGCCCATGAGGCGTTCAAACCCGCTTACGACTATGTAAACAACTACATGGGGCAGTGGCGGCATCTGGTTGATCTGGACTTGATGGTTCGCCGCTATTGCGCTGGAGAATTGCAGTTTCTCACGGGCGAGGCCGGGCGTCTCAACCCGTTGCCTGAGCGGATCATGAGCCTGTGGAACACCCCGCAAACCCGGCTCAAGGCCGTGGAGATTCTGCGCGTGGAGCACACCGCCATTTTCCGCCAGTTCTATGAGGCCAGCGCATCAGGAGGATTGCGTACCGCGACGCCGGCAGCGCGCTGGCAAGCGCTGCCCAATGCGCGGGTGGTTCGTGCACTGGAGCAGAACTGGCGCGCAGCCATACGTCGGCGTTATCGCTTGAACGACGACGTTAGTCCGTTCGATGCCACGAACTGGACATCCGGCGGCGGTCTTGACGATGCCAGCCTGTTTGAACTGGTTGACACCGCATGGTTACAGGGCGAGGAGTCGGTCAGTGAGCTGCCGCAATTGCCAGCCGGAACGTTTGCGCATGTGCAGACCGTTCGGCTGGACCGGTTGAACGTGCCGATCGAGCAGATTCGCGGGTTCCTCCAGGCATTCAGTGGCGTCACCCGCCTGGACATCACCGCCTGCGGATTGACAGAAGTGCCGGTCCGGCCTGCCGACGTCATTCAGCTGACACAGCTGGATCTGTCTCTCAACCGTATTGCCGTTACCCCTGAGGTCCAGAGCCAATTCAATGCGCTGAACAAACTGGAACATCTCAATGCCCGGCTCAATCGCCTGGACACACTGGACGTTTCGCGCCTGACAGGGCTCAAGACGCTGAACCTCAGCTCAAATGGATTCAATCAATGGCCGAAAGGGGCGGACAGCCTGGCGCATTTGCAGGTACTGGATCTGCGTCATAACACCATCGGATCGATCCCCGAACAGGTGCTTGCCAACGACGCGGTGCTGCTCAAGACGCGCTTGCTCAACAACCGTTTCAGTGTCGCCGGCGAGGCGGATTTGAGAACGGCGCAGCGCCGGATCGAGATGACCATCGGTCTGCCCGACGGCGCCTTGCAACGGTTCGACGCGCAATCCGTGTCATTGCCAGGCATTTCAAACGCGACCCCGCAGGAAAGTGCGCTGGATCGCGCCGGTCAGCTGTTGGCGCTCCCGCCGGTCGCTGCAATCGGCGGCGGCGCCGACATGAGCGCCCGGGCGCTGGAACTATTTCCCTCGTTGACGCTTGAACAAGCGCAAGCCTTCGTTGCGCGCTTACGCAACGAAGGGCTGCTCCCAGAGCAAGTGGCGGACAGGCTGAACCAGTGGCGAGCTCAAGACGAGACGCTGACGCGTGAGTTGAACGGCTGGATTTTCAACCCGGCGCAGGGGCCTGGCGAAGGCGTGTCGTCGTCCACGAGACGCTTCGACGCGACGCGGATCCGCAATTGCTGGCGCGACGGCGTTACGGCGCTGACCGAGTCCGCCGGACAGACGCTGAGCTTTTCAGCGGGGCTCATCGGTGATTTGCCCGCGTTGTCAGCCATGTTTCCCCATGTACGCACACTCGACCTGACGGGGGTCAAGTTTACTGTCGAGAGTTTCAATCGCTTTTGCCCGGCGTTCCCTGAGTTGACCACCCTGATGCTCAACGGCAACGCCTTGGAGCGTCTGCCGGAAGCGGTCGCTCGTCTGAGCCGGCTGGAGCGCCTGGAATTGAGCGGCAATCGCCTGGCCGCAGCGCAAACCGTGTACCAGTACGCGGCCGGAGCGCGGCTGCGCTGGCTCGATCTCAGCCACAATCAGCTGGAAGAATTCAACGCCAGAACCTTCAGCCGTCTGGAAACCCTCAACCTGGGCCAGAACGGTCTGGATTTCTGGCCTGACGGCGTCCTCGAACTGGCGCATCTGCGAAGGCTGGACCTGTCGGGTAACAACATCATGTTCTTCCCGGATCGGCTGTTGGGCGGCAACCATGAAAGGCTGGTGGCCGGTGCTGACTTGTCGGACAACTCACTGTCGCTTAACGCACTGGAGCAACTAAGGGATTACAGCGACGCGCAGGGTGGCAGTGATGTGATGGGCTACTCGGCAGCGTTTTTACAGCGCGAAATTACCGAGCGCCTTCTTGAGTCCGATAGCGATTCCGGCTCCGGCTCCGGGACGGACTCGGGCTCGGATTCCGATAGCGACGACGGCGATGACCCGCGTGGCGGTGGCAGTGGCGCTGACAGGCGCGTTGATGCGCATGCCGTTGTGGAAGCTGCGGAGGACATTGCCAATCCGGCGCAGGATGTGGCGGCACCGGCGATGGACATCTGGATGACGCATACACACGTCGATGCGCGTGAGGCGCGGCGAACGCTTTGGTTGCAACTGGCGCAACAGGCCAATCATGAGCCGTTCTTTCATTTGCTCTCGACCTTGCCCGATACCCTCGAATTCAGGCTGTCCGGCGCCGACCTGACCCACCGGGTCTGGCAAGTCATTCAGGCTGCCACTGAAAACGCCGAGCTGCGTGACCTGTTGTTTCTCAACGCCGAAACCCATGGCACCTGCCCTGATGGCCGGATTCTGTCGTTCAGCGAGCTGGAAACCCGGGTCTATGAATACAACGCCCTGCGCGATATTCCCCGGCATCGTCCCGACCAGCGCGGCAGAGCCTTGCTTGATCTGACCCGCCGCCTGTTTCGCCTGGAAAGGGTCGACCGCCTGGCCGAAGCCGCTGCCAAAAACAAGGACCGCGCCGAAGTCCGCTTGCAATACCGCATCGGCATGACTCGCGGATGGCCGGACGGCCTGCAATTGCCGGCGCAACCAGAGCACATGTTGTACGCCACACCGATTCGCGGGCAGCGATTGCTCGACGCGCGCGCAGCGGTCCTCGCCGAGGAAGCGTCGGACAGGTTTCTGGAGGATCTGATTGGGCGCGATTACTGGATTCGCTATTTGCGCGAGCGCAACCCCGAGGCGTTCGAGGCACTTGAACTCAACGCGAGCCGGCGTCTGGAAGAGGTCGAGGACAGCTATCCGGACAAAGAAGACAACGAGGTGACTCGTAACCGCTATCTGGAGGCAATGGCGGCACTTGAGGTCGAACTGGCGGAAGCGCGCATCGAAAAGTTGAAAGAACTGTCTCGCGCGCACATGCAGAATCTGGCGGCGGTCGGCGAAGGCGCGGCACAACCCGCGCCTTCTTCACCGCAGCCCGGCCCATCAAGCCGCCCGTGAGCGGATGAATGACAAGGCCCTGGGAGCAAGCAGCTCCCGGGCCTTGTGCACTTTAGTTGTCGTAACCCAGGTTCGGCGCCAGCCAGCGCTCGGTCACGCTCAGATCCTGGCCCTTGCGCGCGGTGTAGCTCTGCACCTGGTCCTTGTCGATCTTGCCCACGGCAAAATACTGCGCCTGCGGATGGGCGAAGTACCAGCCGCTGACCGCTGCTGCCGGGAACATCGCGTAGTGTTCGGTGAGGAACACGCCGCTGCGTCCGGCACGCATTTCGGCCGCTTCAGGATCGAGCAGGGCGAACAGCGCCGCTTTCTCGGTGTGGTCCGGGCAGGCCGGATAACCGGGAGCAGGGCGGATGCCGCTGTATTGCTCTTTGATCAGCGCTTCGTTGTCGAGCGTTTCATCCTTGGCGTAACCCCAGTGCTCTTTACGCACCTGTTGGTGCAGCCACTCGGCGCACGCCTCGGCGAGACGGTCGGCCAAGGCCTTGACCATGATCGAGTTGTAATCGTCGCCGGCGTCCTGATAAGCCTTGGCGACTTCTTCGGCGCCGATACCGGCGGTGGTGATGAAACCACCAACGTAATCGGTCACTTCGCTGTCCTTCGGTGCGACGAAGTCGGCGAGGGAGAAGTTCGGTTTGCCGTCGGTCTTGATGATCTGTTGGCGCAGGTGATGCAGTTTCGCCAGTGGCTGGCCGTCATCGCCGTACAGCTCGATATCGTCGTCATGCACCTGATTCGCCGGCCAGAAACCGAACACGGCGCGGGCGCTGATCAGCTTCTCGTCGATCAGCTTGGCCAGCATCTCCTGCGCGTCCTTGTACAGCGCGGTGGCGGCTTCACCGACCACTTCGTCTTCAAGGATGCGCGGGAACTTGCCGGCCAGATCCCAGGAAATGAAGAACGGCGTCCAGTCGATGTATTCGGCCAGCACCTTCAGATCGATGTTATCGAGCACTTTGCTGCCAGTGAAGGTCGGCTTAACCGGCTGATAGTTGGCCCAGTCGAATTGCGGTTTCTTGGCGATGGCGGCGGCGTAGCTCAGGCGCTCGGTGCGCGCGCTGCGGTTCGAGGTGCGCTCACGCACGTCGACGTATTCCAGGCGGGTCTTCTCGACGAAACCGGCCTTCAGTTCCTTGGACAGCAACTGCGTCGCCACGCCTACCGCGCGGGAGGCGTCGGTCACATAAACCACCGCATCGTTGCTGTACTTCGGCTCGATCTTCACCGCCGTGTGCGCTTTGGAGGTGGTCGCGCCACCGATCATCAGCGGCAGGTGGAAATCCTGACGCTGCATCTCGCGGGCCACATGAACCATTTCATCCAGCGACGGCGTGATCAGGCCGGAGAGGCCGATGATGTCGCATTTCTCATCCTTGGCGACCTGCAGGATTTTCTCCGCCGGGACCATTACCCCGAGGTCAACAATGTCGTAGCCGTTGCAGCCGAGCACCACGCCGACGATGTTCTTGCCGATGTCGTGCACGTCGCCCTTGACCGTGGCCATGAGGATCTTGCCCTTGGCTTCCGGTTTGTCGCCTTTTTCCAGTTCGATGAACGGAATCAGGTGCGCCACGGCCTGCTTCATCACGCGGGCGGATTTCACCACTTGCGGCAGGAACATTTTGCCGGCGCCGAACAGGTCGCCAACGATGTTCATGCCGGACATCAGCGGGCCTTCGATCACTTCGATCGGCCGCGCAAACGACTGACGCGATTCTTCGGTGTCTTCGACGATGTGCGTGGTAATGCCCTTGACCAGTGCATGCTCCAGGCGCTTGTTGACGTCCCAGTTGCGCCACTCTTCGGTTTCGGCTTCCTTGACACTGCCATCGCCCTTGTATTTGTCGGCGATGGCGAGGAGGGCGTCGGTGCCTTCCGGTGTACGGTTGAGGATCACGTCTTCAACGGCGTCGCGCAGCTCCTGCGGGATCTGGTCGTAGATCTCCAGCTGGCCGGCGTTGACGATGCCCATGGTAAGGCCCGCGCGGATCGCATAGAGCAGGAACACCGAGTGGATCGCCTCGCGCACCGGGTTGTTGCCACGGAACGAGAACGACACGTTGGACACACCGCCCGAGCTCAACGCGTACGGCAGTTCATCGCGGATATAGGCGCAGGCATTGATGAAGTCGACCGCGTAGTTGTTGTGTTCTTCGATGCCGGTGGCTACGGCGAAGATGTTCGGGTCGAAGATGATGTCTTCGGGTGGGAAGCCGACTTCATTGACCAGAATGTCGTAGGAGCGTTTGCAGATCTCTTTCTTGCGCGCTTCGGTGTCGGCCTGGCCGGCTTCGTCGAACGCCATCACCACCACCGCCGCGCCGTAGCGCTTGCACAGTCTGGCGTGGTGGATGAACTGCTCGACGCCTTCTTTCATGCTGATCGAGTTGACGATGCCCTTGCCCTGAATGCATTTGAGGCCGGCTTCGATCACTTCCCATTTCGACGAGTCGATCATGATCGGCACGCGCGAGATGTCCGGCTCGCCGGCAATCAGATTGAGGAAGGTCACCATGGCCTTCTTCGAATCGAGCATGCCCTCGTCCATGTTGATGTCGATGATCTGCGCGCCGGCCTCAACCTGTTGCAGGGCAACTTCCAGCGCTTCGGTGTAGTTGTCTTCGCGAATCAGGCGGGCGAATTTCGCCGAGCCGGTGATGTTGGTGCGCTCGCCGACATTGACGAACAGTGAGCTGCGATCGATGGTGAACGGCTCCAGACCCGAGAGGCGGCACGCCTTGGGAATGTCCGGAATCTGCCGCGGCGCGTAACCGGCAACGGCTTTGGCGATGGCTTCGATGTGCCCCGGTGTGGTGCCGCAGCAACCGCCGACGATGTTCAGGAAGCCGCTCTGGGCGAATTCTTCGATGACCTTGGCGGTTTCCGACGGCAGTTCGTCGTACTCGCCGAATTCGTTCGGCAGGCCGGCATTCGGGTGCGCGGAAACGTGGGTGCTGGCCTTGTTCGACAGCTCTTCCAGATACGGACGCAGCTCACTGGCGCCGAGCGCGCAGTTAAGGCCCACGGAAATCGGCCTGGCGTGGGCCACCGAGTTCCAGAACGCTTCGGTGGTCTGCCCCGACAGGGTACGCCCGGACGCATCGGTGATGGTCCCGGAAATCATGATCGGCAGTTCGATATGCAATTCTTCGAACACGCCCTGCACGGCGAAAATCGCCGCTTTGGCATTGAGGGTGTCGAAAATCGTCTCGATCAGGATGAGGTCGGCACCGCCTTCGATCAGGCCTTTGGTGGCTTCGGTGTAGTTTTCCACCAGCTCATCGAAGGTGACGTTGCGGTAGCCGGGGTTGTTGACGTCGGGCGACAGCGAGCAGGTGCGGCTGGTCGGGCCGAGCACGCCGGCGACGAAGCGTGGCTTGGCCGGGTTCTCGGCAGTCTTGGCGTCGGCAACCTTGCGGGCCAGGCGTGCGCCTTCTACGTTTAACTCGTAGGCCAGCTCTTCCATGCCGTAGTCGGCCATGGAAATGCGTGTGGCGTTGAAGGTGTTGGTTTCGAGAATGTCGGCACCGGCGTCGAGATAGGCTTTTTCGATGCCGCCAATCACGTCCGGACGGGTGATCACCAGCAGGTCGTTGTTGCCCTTGACGTCACTCGGCCAGTCCGCAAAGCGCTTGCCACGATAATCCTGTTCTTCGAGCTTGTAGCTCTGGATCATCGTGCCCATCCCGCCGTCGAGAATCAGGATGCGCTCTTTGAGGGCTTGCTTGAGAGCTTGAAGGCGGACGCTGCGATCGGACATGTGGACTACTCGAAAAGACCATTACGAAGGAGCGGGATCATAACAAACCTGTGCGCTTTTGGAGCATGCCAGGCTTTTCCATGAATATCGCTCATGTTGGTACGAGCGTCATAACGGTAGAATCGCAGCCTTTTTTACAATCGGGATCAGCAGCATGTCGTACCGCGTCATCAGTTTCATGTTGCTGTTCCTGAGCGGCGTTGCTGCAGCGCAGACGCCTGCGACCTCGTCCCCGATCAGTTACGCGCGCGATATCCAGCCGATCTTCACCGAGAAATGCGTTGCCTGCCACGCCTGCTATGACTCGGCCTGCCAGTTGAACCTGGGCAGCGGCGAAGGCGCGGCGCGTGGCGCGAGCAAGATGCCGGTCTACGACGGCGAACGCACCCAGGCGGCACCCACCACTCGTTTGTTCTATGACGCGTTCGGCAAACGTGCCTGGCAGCAGAAGGCTTTCTATTCGGTGCTCGATGCCCAGGGCAGCCAGGCAGCACTGATGGCGCGCATGCTCGAACTCGGCCACAAAACCCCGCTGACACCGAACGCGAAACTGCCGGAAGACATCGTGCTGGGACTCAACCGCAGCAATCTATGCGCGATGCCCGCGGAATTCGACGCTTATGCCGGCGTGCACCCCAAAGAAGGCATGCCGCTGGCGGTCACCGGGCTGACCGACCAGCAATATCAAACCTTGCAGCGCTGGCTGGCGTCCGGCGCGCCGATTGATGAGCAGGGGCTGGCGCCGAGCGCCAAAGAGGCGTTGCAGATCGTCCAGTGGGAAAACCTGCTCAACGCCCCCGGCGCGCGGCAGAGTCTGGTCGCGCGCTGGCTGTTCGAGCACTGGTACCTGGCGCACATCCATTTCAAGGATGGCGAGCCGGGGCATTTTTTCCAGTGGGTGCGTTCGCGCACGCCGACCGGTCAACCGATCGACCTGATCGCCACGCGCCGGCCCAACGACGATCCGGGCACGCAGGTGTATTACCGCTTGTGGCCGGTGCAAGGGGTGATCGTGCATAAAACTCACATCACCTACCCGTTGAGTACGGCGAAGATGGCGCGGGTCAAAAGCCTGTTCTACAGCGGTAACTGGCAGGTCGATGCGTTGCCCGGTTATGGCCCGCAGAGTCGCGCCAACCCGTTTGCCACCTTCGAAGCGATTCCGGCGCAGGCGCGCTATCAGTTCATGCTCGACAACGCTGAATATTTTGTCCGTACCTTTATTCGCGGCCCGGTGTGCCGCGGGCAAATCGCGACCGATGTGATCCGCGACAACTTCTGGGCGCTGTTCCAGGCGCCTGAGCACGATCTGTACATCACCGACCCGCGCTATCGCGGTCAGGCCACGCCGTTGCTGGCCATGCCGGGGCAGAACGATGACGTCGGCAGTGTCCTGAGCCTGTGGCGCGATTATCGCAATAAACGTAACGAATACGAGGCGCTGCGCCGCGACAACTACGCTGAAATCCCGGCGCCGAGCTGGTCGACCCTGTGGGCCGGCAACGACAACGCGCTGTTGAGTATCTTCCGCCATTTCGACAGCGCAGCGGTGGTCAAGGGCCTGATCGGCGACGTGCCGCAGACGATGTGGTTGTTCGACTATCCGCTGCTCGAACGCACCTATTACCAGTTGGCGGTCAACTTCGATGTGTTCGGCAACGTCTCCCATCAGGCGCAGACGCGTCTGTACTTCGACCTGATCCGCAACGGCGCCGAGCAGAACTTTTTGCGCCTGATGCCGGCCGATTCCCGCGAGGACTACCTCGACGATTGGTATCAGGACGGCGGCCAGTTCAAGATGTGGCTCGATTACGAAGCCATCGATGACGACAAGCCGACCGCCCTGAAACTCGACGAAAAGGACCCGAAACGCGACTTTGCGATGCAATTGCTGGCGCGTTACGGTGATCTCAATGCGCGGCCGGATCCGATCAATCGTTGCGATGGCGCTTACTGCTCGCGGCCGAACATCGACCCGGCACTGCAAAATGCCGAGCAGGCCCTCAGTCACCTGGCCTCACGTCCGGCTGCCGGATTGAAAGTCATCGATCAGTTGCCGGAAGCGACGCTGCTGCGCATCGAAACCGCTGGCGGCAAACGTGAGGTCTACAGCCTGCTGCGCAACCGTGCGCACAGCAACGTGGCGTTCCTGTTGGGTGAATCGCTGCGCTATCAGCCGGGGCTCGACACCCTGACGATCTATCCGGGCGTGTTGACCAGCTACCCGAATTTCATCTTCAACGTACCGGCGGATCAGGTCCCGGCGTTCGTCGATGCCATGGAAAACGCCAGGGACGCCCATCGCTTCGAGAAAATCGTCGAGCGCTGGGGCATCCGTCGCAGTCACCCGCAGTTCTGGTTTTATTTCCACGACCTGAGCCAGTACCTGCACGAAACCGATCCGGTGGAAGAGGGCGTGCTGGACATGAATCGCTACGAGAATCTGTGAGCGGACAACGACGCAGGCTTTTGGCCTGCGCCGTCGGGTGCGTCAATGCTGAGCAGCGCTCATGTCGGATCGGACGCTGACGCCGCGCCAGCGGGCTTGAAGGCTTTCCAGTAGTCCGTGCCGTAATCGAGGAACAGTTCCGTGCCCGCCGGAATCTTCTCCCATGCGAGCAAAAACACCATGTATTTGCCGACATAAATCGAGCCCACGTTTTCGACGCCTATGTTGGCCTGGCCGGGCACATTGACCGCGTTGATCAGGCTCAGCACGTTGCTGTTGCCATGACCGCTCAGGGTGGCGCCCTTCGTTGCCGTTGCGAAAAGGAACGTGCTGACTTTCTCGGTGGATTTCTCCAGCATTTCCGCCCGCACGGATTTGGCGGTG
Source organism: Pseudomonas granadensis (assembly GCF_900105485.1). Classification (GTDB taxonomy): domain Bacteria; phylum Pseudomonadota; class Gammaproteobacteria; order Pseudomonadales; family Pseudomonadaceae; genus Aquipseudomonas; species Aquipseudomonas granadensis. The sequence continues at coordinate 2,479,170 of NZ_LT629778.1, forward strand.
CGGTGCAGTTTGCCGGCGTAAGGCCCCAACACTTCGAAAGGCTCGATATCGACTTTGGCAAATACCGACAACCCCCGTTCCGGACCGTCGAGCGGTCGTCTGACCTCGAGACGACTGACCAGTCTGTCGTGATGGCGGCCTTCATCGGCGATCCATTCCTGAACGTCTTCGGTGATTCTGCGCGTCATTTCCTTGAGTCTGGCACCCTCAAACCCAGCGAGAAAACGATTGGTTTCGGTGATGGTGATATTGTCGATATCACCCTCCAGTTTGCGCGTCAGACTGATCCTGACATCCATTGGGTCCTGAAGAATCGGGGCATTGTTATTGATGTGATGCCCAAGCGAAGGGGTCAGATCCGTGGCGCGGGCATTGTCTGGCGCGGCATTTTCCAGTCGAGGTCGTTTGGAACTGCCAGCAGTCGGCGGCGAAAGTGGCCCTGTTTCGCGGGGCGAAGGTGGCTGCGGCATCTGCCAGGAAGCGGATTTTATCCCGGCACCGGGGGGAAGGGCCTTTCGAGCGCGCATGAGCGCTGAATCCGAGGCTGCAAGCAATTGCAGACACTCTGGAACCGCACTTCTTAATTCACCCCGATTATTGACAAAAGTTGACCAGAGCACCGGGTCGAGATTGTTGTCATCGAGAAACGTACTCATGGTGCTGGCCGACCCGGTAGCGATGTAACGCACTCGCCATTGTTCGATGTGTCCTGCGGTCAAAGGCGTGAACGCCTGGTTGTGGGCATATTTCTCCAACACCTTGCCCGGTGCCCGGAACGAGCCATCGGTGTTGACGTGGGAAATGAAGTCCGTCGGGTCAAGATTGTGCGTGGCGGCAAAGCCTTCGCGGCTGAGGGTGTTGCGGCCTTCTTGCGACATGCTGCGCCACTCCCGCAGATGCTCGTAGGTGACGACCGTACGCGCGGTGTCGGCCCGATCCAGTACTTGTTGGCCCAGCGGTTTCAATTGCCCTTGTGTGTGGACGAACTGCCTGAAAGCGGCCGGGTCCAGCCGATGTTTTTTCGCGAATGCCTCAAGGGTGACCTCCAGCACGTGCTCGCTGAACTGCGACCACTTTTGCAGATGCAACGGTGTTGTCACGGTGGGATCGTCAGGCGCGCCGCCTCTGACCCGGATTTCCCGGGTGTACCAGTGACCGGGTTTTACCGATGAGAGGTTGATCGACAGGTCACGGTTGTTTTTCGGATTGACCAGTACCACGGAAAAGCTGTTTTCCCCGGTCTGTGCGGTCTCGTGAATGAATCCATAGGAGTTTTCACGTACCTGGTAAACGGCGACAGTCCCGTATTCATCGATGTTGCAAATGAACTTCTGGTTGTATTCAGGGCGGAAAAAAATCCCTCGCGAGTCGGCCAGGAGGCCGGAAATCCAGTGGGGCTGAACCGCGTAGGGGCGCAGCAGCGGGCTGTTGTTGCTTATCACAGTCACCGGCTCGCGATAGCGAGGGCCGAAAGCCTTGTTGGTCAGCGCATCGATGAGCCGATAGTCCGCCGCGTCGACGCTGCCGACGTTGCGCATGGGAATGTTGGCGATCCCTTTGACGGTGCACAGCCGATCACCGGGCTGGCGCGGTTTCCAGGTGGTCGGGTCAACCGCGATCAAGTGCTGAGCGGTCACCGTACCATCGCGCAGTTGGGCAATGCCAAGGCGTGCCTGGCGTATTGCCGCAGCGCCGATTTTACGCAACGTAAAGCGACCGAGCTTGAGCAATCCCAATACTGACTCCAGCGGGTTGAGTTCGCGCAGCGTCGAGATCAACAGCCTTCGCGTCAGGGTGGCGAATTTTGGCAGGGCGAGGCGAATGCCGATCTTGCCTGCAAGGCTGACCACCCGCGTACAGCCGGCGAGGTATTTTCCGATGGGCAGGGCAAACGAAACGATGTCGGTGAACAGGCCGAGCCCGCCGCGCTCGATACGTTGCGACTCGCCGGATGCCAGATCGTCAATGGCGCCCCAGAACGGCACGAACATTTTTCCCCAGAAACTGAGGTCCTCGAGAAAATCCCTGCCGATATCCGTGCTGCGCGTGGCCTTGCGGGTGTCTTCGAGCAAGGCCGATTCATCTTTGTAGAACAAGTGGCGAGCAATCATCGCCGCGAGATTCTCCGCCCGGGCAGAGGTCAGGTTATTTGCCGCAAAGGGCAGGGTGCGTGTCGCTACGTCGGGGGCGCGTTGCTCAATGGCAACCGCGGCGAATTTTTCGCCGACCTGCTCCATGATCAAGGTGGCGTGCTGATGCACTCTGGGTTTCGAACCGTCGCGGTAGGCTTCCCAGTCAAAAGGCATTTCGGTGCCTTTTCTGAAGGCGCCGCGACTGGTGCGGCTGCTGGAACCGACTTTCTCGACCTTGATCTCACCGCCGACAGGCAGCGAGTCGATGTTTTCGCGCAAACGCACGATACCCGCGAGCGGGAAGACTTCCATGTAGCGGGCCTTTGCCGGATACACCGGGTTGACCATTCTCAGAATGAACCCGCAGCGGCCACGCACCGCGTCGGTGTTGGTCTTGTTCTCATGTTCGACCTGAGTGTCGTTGAGCGGCAGCCGCAGCGAGTAAACAGTCACTTCGTCGCGCTCAAGATCACCCCGGCATGCGGGCAGGTACTGGGCGAGCAATGTCTTGATCAGGGACTTATAGGCGGCTCCTGGAGTGATCAGCCAGGCATGAAACGCTTGGTCATACGCCGCGTCTGACTCATAGCGAAATCGACTCGGCGGGCTCAGCGCGAGGTTGTTCAGGGCATCGAGCATTTCTTGCTCATGCTGTTCCAGCGTGCTCAATGCCAGTTCTATTTCGCTGACCGGGTAAGCCGTCTGACGTGTGGCGAACAATCCCATCGCCGCCGCCCACTCCACCGTCGGGCGGACCTTGGCGGCGGCAACCAGTCGCTGTTGCTCGATATCATGCGCAAAAGCCCGAAAATGCTCTGCCGGCAGGTTGAGCAGCTGTTCGAAAGTCATGTGCCGGGATGAGCCGGGCGCGACGGATTCGGCAAGTATGAAACCACTCTTGAAATTGACCCAGGTGCTCGACGTGGCATACGGCAGTGCGTCGGGGATGTCCTGAACCCACGCTTCGCTGGCCACATTGCTCTTCATGATGGCCACCGCTAACAAGGCAATGGGCCGCTCGACGTGAAGTGATCTTTGAAATTCTTCGATCAATGATTTGTGTATGGACGAATAACTACAGCCGGGCTCGATCAGTATCTGCAACTCGTTTTGATTGTTGGTGTGCGCGCCTGGTTTGATGCTCAGCCAGAGCGCTCGCCACAATAACTTCGTCAGTACGCTGGCTGGGCCGTTTTGCTGGTTTTTCCCGGTGTACCAATCCAGTTTTGTAGCAATACGTTGTGCCAGTTGCAGATTATTGGCCGATTGCAGGGCTGTTTCCAAAAGTGCTACCGGCGTGGTTTGAGCCAACTTTTCAAATTTGCCATTGGATTTTACCGGTACGACATTTGCCAACAGACAGCGCGATGTTTCGGTTTCGATTTCGCGAACAACCTGCATGATCGTTTTGTCGCCGTCGGCGCTGAACAAATGTTCCAGATCGCTGACAGGACCGTGATGCCCGAGCAGCCATAACGCGCGATGCTCAACCAGGTTGTGCAGCAGGCGCTGCCAGTCAGCCTGTGTGGCGGGACGCCGCGGGACCTGCGCGTACCAGGCCAGCACCAGGTCGAAGCGCACGGAACCGTCGCTTTTGAGCCCATTACCAATCTTGCCGTAGATATCCAGCAAGACATCCACGTCGATGGACCAATAGACCGGAACATCTCTCAGCGTTACCGAGTGACCGGCGATCGGGAAAACTTCCGCAGGATCGGGTGTCGGCGACTTCGTGGAACTTAACTGAAAGGACAGAAAGTCTTCCAGGAAATCGTTGCCCAACAACGATTGATCAACCGTGGCTGGCGTAGAGAGATGCGTTATGAAATCTTCGTCCGCCTCGAGTTTTTTCAAGACGCGAAAGGCTTCCTTGCACTCGCGCCCCAATTCAGAGGCGGCGGGCGGGTAGTAATAGAGCTGGCTGGCATCCATGTTGACGTTATCGTCGATGAGCCCATGCAGGTAGCTGATCAGGTGGTTGAGATCCTGCAATCTGCGCGGCGGCGTCTTGTTGTAGAAACGGGATAGAGAAGTAGACATTCAAGGCCTTTGAACCATAGCGGCTGGAAAAATAGTCGAAGGTCTTGAATATAGGGACGTGGAAAACCAACAGAGGTATACATATATATGGCGCGGAAGTGCTTGGGTTTCCATTTGTTAACAGCGTACCCGCCGTTCAAGCGCAGCCTTTTTCGCCGTCAGCGAGCGGGTGAGAGCGTGCGCGCCGCTTTTTCCGACAAAAATACTGGGACTTTGTCCCGCGCGCCGATTGGCGTAAACTGCGCCCAAGCCTGCGAGGAGTTTCCATGACCGCTATTACCATTACCGACGCCGCCCACGACTACCTGGCTGATCTGCTGTCCAAGCAGAACACCCCGGGCATCGGCATCCGCGTCTTCATCACCCAGCCTGGCACCCAGTACGCCGAGACCTGCATTGCCTACTGCAAGCCGGGCGAAGAAAAACCTGAAGATACGGCGCTGGGGCTGAAAAGCTTCACCGCGTATATCGATTCGTTCAGCGAAGCGTTTCTCGACGACGCCGTGGTCGACTACGCCACCGACCGCATGGGCGGCCAACTGACTATCAAGGCGCCAAACGCCAAAGTACCGATGGTCAACGCCGACAGCCCGGTCAACGAGCGCATCAATTACTACCTGCAAACCGAAATCAACCCGGGGCTGGCCAGCCACGGCGGTCAGGTCAGCCTGATCGATGTGGTGGAAGACGGCATTGCGGTGTTGCAGTTCGGTGGCGGTTGCCAGGGCTGCGGCCAGGCCGACGTGACCTTGAAGGAAGGCATCGAGCGCACGCTGCTCGAGCGCATCCCTGAGCTCAAGGGCGTGCGCGACGTGACCGACCACACGCAGAAAGAAAACGCCTACTACTAAGGCGTTCGCTGCGAATATGAAAAACGGCGCCCCGTGAGCGCCGTTTTTTTATGCCCCCGCTTTACCCAGGGTGGGAGCTAGCCTGCTCGCGAAGAGGCCATCAAGGGCGATAAAGATGCGCGTGCCCCGCCCGATACAACGACGACTCGCTGAACAACTCACTCCCCAGCACCCGCCCGACCAGAATCAACGCGGTACGCCGAAAGCCTTTCGCTGCAACCTTGTCCGCAATGTCCGCAAGCGTGCCCACCACCCAGTCCTGATCCGGCCACGTCGCCCGGTGAATCACCGCAATCGGACAATCCGCTCCGTAATGCGGCAACAACTCCACAAGAATCCTCTCCAGATGATTGACCCCCAGGTGAATCGCCATGGTTGCACCATGCTGTGCCAGATTGCCCAGTTCTTCGCCCGCCGGCATCGCAGTCTTGTCGGCATAGCGAGTGAGAATCACGCTTTGCGACACATCCGGCAGGGTGAGTTCGGCTCCGAGCAGCGCCGCACAGGCGGCGGTGGCCGTCACGCCCGGAATGATCTCGAACGGGATACCAAGCTCACGCAGATAACGAATCTGCTCACCGATCGCGCCGTACAGGCTCGGATCGCCGGAATGTACCCGTGCGACGTCATGGCCGTCGGCATGCGCGGTCTTTATCAGCTCGATGATCTGTTCAAGGTGCAGCTCGGCGCTGTTGACCACGGTTTGCGCCTTATGCCCTTCGAGCACTGCGGCGGGTACCAGTGAACCGGCATAGATGATCACCGGACAGTGGCGGATCAACCGTTGGCCTTTGACAGTGATCAATTCCGGGTCGCCGGGGCCGGCGCCGATGAAGTAAACGGTCATCGTTGAATCCTTGGAGAAGAGGCGCGACAACGCTTCAGATGAACATTGCTCATGATGGATGGCGGCGATTATCAGGATTTACGCGGCGCCGGCCAATGCCAGAGTGGCCTGCGCGTATTTTTGTCGGCTGATCAGCAGCTTTGCCGGCGCTTGCAGGAGTTGTTCGGCGAGCGCCAGCGCTGCGCTTTCCGCCACGCCATAGCAGCCGGTGCGTTCGTAAGCGATCTGCGACTGGTGGCTGAGCATGGATTGATAACCGGCCAGTTCGCCACTGCTGAAGTACAACAACGGCAGTGCCAGTTGCGCGGCCAGTTCCTGCAGGCCCGGCTCGTCGCGCTTCAAATCGATGCTGGCCAAGGCCTTGATCGACTTGAGCTCAATGCCGTGCGCCTGCAAGGCCTGGTCGAGTAACGCGCGCAGCGTGCTGGCCGGACAGCCGCGCTGGCAGCCGAGGCCGACCACCAGCGGCGCTTCTGCGCGGTCATCGCTCATGCGTGGTTGTGGCCGTCGCTGTTGCGGCGGAACAACCAGGCGCTGATCAGACCCAGGGCCAGCCAGAACGCCACGTTGGTCAGCTGCGAAGCGATTTTGAATTGGCTTTCCAGCGCTTCGGGCGCGAGCATGGTATGCACCAGTGGTTGCGGCGCGCCGATCACATGCGGCACCGCGAGAATCGCCACACCGAGCAGTTTCATCAGCCAGTGCCGGCTGAAGGCGATCAGCGACAGGCCGACCGCGGTCGAGGCCGCTGTGCCGATCCACCACATCTGCCGTGACGCCAGATCAGCCGCAGCCGTGCCCGGCAATTCCGGCGGCAGGCCCAGCGTTGGCGCCAGCACGAACGTCGCGTAACCGGCCAGTCCCCAGAGCAGGCCTTGCGCGGTTGAGCGCGGCGCACGCAGGGTGTACAGACCGGCAAGCATCAGGGCGAAACCGACCGCTACCACCAGATTGCCACCGGTGGTCGAAACCACCCGCTGCCAGCCGTTTTCCGGCTCCCAGGCTTCGCCGTCATGGCTGTGCGCCGAGGTGCCGGCCGCGTGCTCGTGGACTGCGGCGACCGGCTCGGATTTTTCATAGGTTTCGGCCTGAAGAATCAGCGGCGAGACCCAGAAGCTTTGCAGCAGCGTGAGGAGCAGGGCGGCCAGCAGGCCGCTGAAACCTGCGGTTTGCGCAATTCGCTTGATCATTCGACAGGTCTCAGTGGCACGGAAACGCGGCGCTGTGGCGGGTATCGTGGGCGGCGTTGTGCACCGCTTCGATATGCGAAAAACCGGCGAAATACACAAGGCCCGCGCCGAGAATCGAGGCGAAGGCGGCGGCGATCAGGCGTTGGCTCAGGGTGGTGGTGCTGGCGATTTTGTCCGTGTTGCTGGCGGTGCTGCTGATGATCGACATGGCGCTTCCCTATAGTGTCAAGGGCAGTCGAACGCATGCGGACCCTGCGTGACGGACGCGCAGAGGTACGAACAGCGCCCGCCCACCGCGGGTTTGTTATGTCCAGTGACGCCGATTGCGCACTGTGTGTTGCGGGCCGGTCTCCGGGCTCGCGAGGGGTTGGCGCCTGGCCGACCTGCAAGCGTCACCTTCCCATGCCGGGTTGGCACAGTGGTTTTGACGCTTCGCTCGCTTACCGTTGCGGGGGCAGCACCGGACTGACATGGCTCTGAGTAAAGCACATGATTCACCGGTTTCCCGTTTCACCCTGTGAAGGGCACCCGTAACAAGGCGTACAGGAGAGCATGCGGGTGGGTTTGAGTCAATTTTCGGTCGCGAGTGAATATCCAGGGTTGTGGTGTTGCTGACGGCGGTTTCGCCTGGCGGCGAGTTACTTTGGCAAACGCCCCAAAGTAACCAAAGGTCTTCGCCCTGACGCTCGGCCTGTCGGTCATGATCCCAATCCAGACATTGACCCGCCATTGCACCATGCGTAGCCTTGCGCCTTCGAGGTTCTTCGGTATCTGCCGAAGCTAAGAAGGGAACGCGGTCGAAGCCGCGGCTGCCCCCGCAACTGTGAACGGTGATGTTCGCTGCCACGCCACTGCCAGCTCGGTCCACGAGCCCGCGGGAAGGCGCAGCGAATGCCAGGCCCGGCGCCTGAACACTGTCAGCCAGGAGACCTGCCTCGTCACAGATTCTCACTTTCAACCGGGCGGGGTGATCCGGTGGCGAATACTTCCGGCGCGCCTGCGCGTGGCCGGTTCTCGTCCCGTATGCCCGCCGCTTTGCCAAAGGGCATACCGATGAAAACACTGGCCAAACTTCCTGTCACCATCGTCACCGGTTTCCTCGGTTCGGGCAAAACCACCTTGCTGCGGCACATGCTTGACAACGCCCAGGGCCGGCGCATCGCGGTGATCGTCAACGAGTTTGGTGAGCTGGGCATTGACGGCGAAATCCTCAAGCAGTGCACCATCGGCTGCACCGAAGAAGAAGCCAGCGGCCGCGTTTACGAACTGGCCAACGGCTGCCTGTGCTGCACCGTGCAGGAAGAGTTCTTCCCGGTGATGCGCGAACTGGTGGCGCGTCGCGGCGACCTCGATCACATCCTCATCGAAACCTCGGGCCTGGCCCTGCCCAAGCCATTGGTGCAAGCCTTCCAGTGGCCGGAAATCCGCAGCGCCTGCACCGTTGATGCCGTGATCACCGTGGTCGACAGCCCGGCCGTAGCCGCCGGCACCTTTGCCGCGTTCCCGGATCAGGTCGATGCCCAGCGCAAGCTTGACCCGAACCTCGATCACGAGTCACCGCTGCACGAACTGTTCGCCGACCAACTGGCCAGCGCCGATCTGGTGATCCTCAATAAAGCCGACCAGACCAGTCCGGAAGATCTGGCGCGTGTACGTCTGGAAGTCGCCGAAGAGCTGCCACCTGCGGTAAAAATCATTGAAGCGAGCAACGGCCGTCTGCCGCTGGACGTGCTGATCGGCCTCGGCGCCGGTTCCGAAGAACACATCGACAGCCGTCACAGTCACCACGACCATCACCACGACGGTGATGACGATCACGATGACCACGATCACGACGCCTTCGACTCGATCTCCATCGAACTGCCGCAAGCCGACGAAAGCCTGCTGCTCGACGCGCTGACGCAACTGGTGGTGCAACACGGCATCCTGCGCGTGAAAGGCTTCGCCGCGATTCCGAACAAGCCGATGCGCTTGCTGATTCAAGGCGTAGGTACGCGCTTCGACAAGCATTTTGACCGTCAGTGGGGCGCCGACGAAGCGCGCGTAACGCGTCTGGTGTTGATCGGCCAGGAATTGGATGCAGCGCAGCTCGAAGCGCAACTGCGCGCCGCGCTCAGCGTTTAAGCCATGCACCTGCTCAGGACCCAGCCCGGCGGTTTCGTTTCGGATGACAACATTGCCGACCTTGGCCAGACGCCCGCCGAGTTGGTGATCCTGTGCAGCGGCGATTCCAGCCTCGCGCTGCTCGCCGAAGCGGCGCAGCGGTTGCCGCAAGACTACCCGAGCCTGCGTCTGGCCAACCCGATGCAGGTGCAGAATCACGCCTCGGTCGATCTGTACGTCGACGAAGTGTTGCGCCATGCCAAGCTGATTCTGATTTCGCTGCACGGCGGCATCGCCTATTGGCGGTATGGCGTCGAGCGTCTGGTGGAATTGTCCGAGCGCGGCGTGCAGGTGATTCTGGTGCCCGGCGACGATCGTCCTGACCCGGAACTCAGCGACCTGAGCACCGTCAGCGCGGTGGATCGTGACCGTCTGTGGCAGTTTCTGCGTCAGGGTGGCCTCGGCAATGCGCTGGATTTTTTCCGCTGCCTGGGCAATCGCTGGTTCGCCCGCGATTACCCGTGGGGCGAGCCGCAAACCTTGCCGCGCACGGCGATTTACCATCCCAACAAAACCACCGCGACGCTGAGTGACTGGCAAGCCGAATGGCGGCCCGCGCAACCGGTCGCGGCGTTGCTGTTTTACCGCTCGCACTTGCAAGCGGCCAACACTGGGTTCATCGATGTGTTTTGCCAGCGCCTGCAGGCTGCGGGGCTCAATCCGCTGCCCATCGCCGTCGCCAGCCTGAAAGAACCCGGCTGCCTGACGGTGGTCGAGGATTGGCTGGACGAAGGCGAGGCCGGGGTGATCCTCAATACCACCGGTTTTGCCCAGTCCAGTCCCGAAGCGCCGCACCTGCGGCCGTTTCGCCGCAATATTCCGGTGATCCAGGCGATCTGCGCCCAGGACAACGAGCCCGGCTGGCGCGACAGCGAGCAAGGCCTGGGCCCGCGCGATCTGGCCATGCACATAGCCTTGCCGGAACTTGACGGGCGCATCATCAGTCGGCCGATCAGCTTCAAGGATCTGGCCTGGCGCAGCGAGCGCAGCCAATCGGATGTGGTGTGTTATCGCGCACAACCCGATCGCATGGATTTTGTTGCTGAACTGGCGCGGCGCTGGACTGATCTGGCGCGGGTACCGAACAGCGAAAAGCGCATCGCGCTGATTCTCGCCAACTACCCGACCCGCGACGGGCGCATCGGCAACGGTGTCGGCCTCGACACGCCAGCGGCCGCGCTGAATATCCTGCGTGCGTTGCAGGCTGAGGGCTATCCGGTGTCAGCCGATTTGCCAGGCAGCGGCAGCGAGTTGATCCAGCAATTGCTCGGCGGCGTCAGCAACGATCTCGAGACGATTGACCTGCGCCCATGCCAGCAAAGCCTGGCGATGGACGCTTATCTGGCGATGTTCGATGCACTGCCTGAATCCAACCGCGCCGCCGTGATCGCCCGTTGGGGCGCGCCGCACAACGACCCGATGTGCCGCGACGGACGCATGATGATCGCCGGGCTGCGTTTCGGTCTGACCTTGGTCGGCATTCAGCCTGCGCGCGGTTATCAGGTGGACGCGAGTGCGGTCTATCACGACCCGGACCTGGTTCCGCCGCACGGCTATCTGGCGTTCTATTTCTGGCTGCGCAACACCTATGGCGCCCACGGGGTGATCCATGTCGGCAAGCACGGCAACCTCGAATGGCTGCCAGGCAAGGGCGTCGGCCTGTCGGAGAACTGCTGGCCGGACGCGCTGCTCGGGCCGCTGCCGAATATCTATCCGTTCATTGTCAATGACCCGGGCGAGGGCGCCCAGGCCAAACGGCGTACGCAAGCGGTAATCATTGACCACCTGATGCCACCGCTGACCCGCGCCGAAACCTACGGTCCGTTGCGCAATCTGGAACTGCTCGCCGACGAGTATTACGAAGCGCAGTTGCTCGACCCGCGCCGCGCCCGTGAATTGCAGCGCGACATTCTGCAACTGGTGCGCGATACGCAGATCGACCGCGAGCTGCAACTCGACGCCGCGCTGGACAGTGATGCCGACGCGGCGATCTGGTTGCCGCGTCTGGATACGTATCTGTGTGATTTGAAGGAGTCGCAAATTCGCGATGGCCTGCATATCTTCGGCGAGTCGCCGAGCGGGCATTTGCGCATCGATACCTTGCTGGCCTTGCTGCGGATTCCGCGCGGTGACGGCAAGGGCGCGCAATCGAGCCTGTTGCGTGCGGTGGCAAAAGCGTTTGAACTAGGTTTCGATCCACTGGATTGCGCTCTGGCCGAGCCATGGACCGGCCCGCGCCCGGACCGCCTGCAAATCGTCACCAATGAAGCCTGGCGCACCGCCGGCGACACTCGCGAACGCCTGGAATTATTTGCCACCGACCTGATCGCCCAATCCCTGCAAATCTCCTGTAGGCCTTCGCCTGCTCGCGATAGCAGTGGATCAGCCAACATCAAGTCAACTGACACACCGCTTTCGCGAGCAGGCTCGCTCCCACAGGGACCGGGGTGGGCTGACGTTGGGGCAATCATTGAGCATTTGCGCGAGGTCATCGCCCCACGCCTCGACGCCTGCGGCCCGGCAGAAATGCGCGGTCTGCTCGACGCTCTCAGCGGCCGTTTCGTGCCCGCCGGCCCGAGTGGCGCGCCCAGTCGCGGGCGCCTCGACGTGCTGCCGACCGGGCGCAATTTCTATTCGGTGGATGTGCGCAACCTGCCGACCACCACCGCGTGGCGTATCGGTTTCCAGTCGGCGACGCTGATCCTCGAGCGGCATTTGCAGGATCATGGCGATCACCTGCGGCAGCTCGGCCTGTCAGTCTGGGGCACCGCCACCATGCGCACTGGCGGCGACGACATCGCCCAGGCCATGGCGTTGATGGGGGTACGCCCGGTGTGGGCCACCGGCAGTCAGCGTGTCGATGATTTCGAGATTCTGCCGCTGAGCCTGCTCGACCGCCCGCGCGTCGATGTGACGTTGCGCGTCTCGGGATTTTTCCGCGATGCGTTTGCCAACCTGATTCGCTTGTTCGACGCCGCGGTGCAAGCGGTCGCGGCGCTGGACGAGCCGGATGACCTCAATCCGCTGGCCGCCAAAGTGCGCGCCGAGCGCGAAGCGCTGCGTCAGACCGGCGTCGACGAAGACACCGCGCGGCGTCAGGCCGGCTGGCGCATTTTCGGCGCCAAACCCGGTGCTTACGGCGCTGGCGTGCAGGGCGCTGTCGACGGTCGCCTGTGGCAGAGCCGCGAAGACCTCGCCGAGGTTTATCTGAACTGGGGCGCTTACGCCTATGGCGGCGCCGACGAGGGGACCGCTGCACGCGAGCAGTTCGTCCAGCGCCTGAGTCAGGTGCAGGCGGTGCTGCAAAATCAGGACAATCGCGAGCATGACTTGCTCGATTCCAACGATTACTACCAGTTCCAGGGCGGCATGCTCGCCGCCGTGGAAAGCCTGCGCGGCGAAGCGGCGGCGAGTTATCACGGCGATCATAGCCAACCCGATTTGCCGAAAATCCGCACGCTGAAAGAAGAGCTGAACCGGGTGATCCGCTCACGGGCGGCGAATCCGAAGTGGATCGACGGGGTCAAGCGTCACGGCTATAAAGGCGCGTTCGAGATGGCCGCGACGGTCGATAATCTGTTTGCCTTCGACGCGACCACGCAGTTGATCGACGATCATCAATATGCGTTGCTGGCCGACGCTTATCTGCTTGATCCGCAGACTCGGGCGTTTGTCCGCGAGCACAATCCGCATGCCTTGCGAGACATGACCGAACGCATGCTCGAAGCGCAGCAGCGCGGCATGTGGCAGGAGCCGGGGGCTTATAAAGAAGCGCTGGAGAATTTGTTGCTGGATATCGAGGAAGATGGGTAGCGCCTCCAAAAGCCAACCCTCACCCCAGCCCTCTCCCGGAGGGAGAGGGGGCCGATCTCCGTCGTGTTCGAGGCGTGTATTCGATTCGAAATATTAGATCGGCGCAATTAGAGAGATCACCCCGATCAGTCCCCTCTCCCTCCGGGAGAGGGCTAGGGTGAGGGACTTTACCTGACACCCCGCAACATTGAAGAACACGCGAATCAGTTCCCTCTCCCTCCGGGAGAGGGCTAGGGTGAGGGCCTTTTACCTGACACCCCGCAACATTGAAGAACACCCGAATCAGTTCCCTCTCCCTCTGGGAGAGGGCTAGGGTGAGGGGCTTCACCTGACACACCAGAATATTGAAGACCACCAACGACCACGCCAGAGAACCCACACATGACCGACACCCCACATTTCCCCCTCTCCGCCGTGGTCGGCGCCGATGATCTCAAGCTCGCCCTGTGCCTCACCGCCATCGATCCGAAAATCGGCGGCGTGCTGATCGAAGGTCCGCGCGGCATGGCCAAATCGACCCTGGCCCGCGGCCTTGCGGACCTGCTCGCCAGCGGCCAGTTCGTCACTTTGCCACTGGGCGCGACTGAAGAGCGCCTGGTCGGCACCCTCGATCTCGACGCCGCCCTGAGCGACGGTCGCGCGCAGTTTTCCCCCGGCGTGCTGGCCAAGGCTGACGGCGGCGTGCTCTACGTCGATGAAGTCAATCTGTTGCCCGATCACCTGGTCGATCTGCTGCTCGATGTCGCCGCCAGCGGCACCAACCTGATCGAACGCGACGGGATTTCCCATCGTCATTCGGCGAAATTTGTCCTGATCGGCACGATGAACCCGGAAGAAGGCGAGTTGCGCCCGCAGCTGCTCGACCGCTTTGGTCTGAACGTCGCGCTCAGCGGCCATACGCAACCGACCGAGCGCGGCCAGATCATTCGTCGGCGGCTGGATTTCGACAGCGATCCGCAGGCCTTTTGTGCGCAATGGGCCATCGCGCAACAAAGCCTGCGTGGGCGCTGTGAGCGTGCGCGCATCGCATTGACCGGCATCGAACTGGACGATGCCGCGCTGGCGCAGATTACCGAGCGCTGTTTCGCCGCCGGCGTGGATGGCTTGCGCGCCGATCTGGTGTGGTTGCGCGCAGCCCGCGCGCACGCGGCATGGCGTGGGGCGACGCAGATTGGCGAGGAAGATATCGACGCCGTGGCCGAGTTTGCCCTGCGCCATCGACGTCGCGAACCGTCGGCGCCGCCGAACCCGCAACAGCAGCAACAGCAGCAACAGCCACAACAACCGCCACAGGCGCCGAATCAGGCGCAAAGCAACGCGAGCGAAGGGCAGGGCCAGTGGGGCGATATGCCGGCACCGGCGCTCGCCACCGGCACTCGACGAGAAGTGCCCGCCTGGCCAAAAAAGCCCTAGGCATTCGCCCCCGATCCGACGCGGGGGCGAATGCCAGACCCCGCGCCGGACGGCTCGACAATGGACGCCAAGGCAAGCGTCACGGCGCCAGGAATGGCTCGGTGAACTGGCCGGGCACGTTGATAAAAGGACGGCCACGACTGCGTGGAGACCTGCTTTTTCAGCTGCGTACCCGCTCGCCGCATGAGTTGTGGCTGGTGATTGTCGATGCCTCCGCTTCGACCCGACGCCATCAGGCGCTGAGCGATGCCAAAGGTCTGCTCGCACAAGTGTTCGACGACGCCTACCGCCAACGCGCGCGGCTCGCTTTGTTGACCGCCAGTGGTTCGACGCCGAAATGGCAAGTGCAGGGACTCAAAGCGTCCAGCGGTCTGCAAGCGTGGCTGCAAGCGTTGGGAGCCGGTGGTGGCACGCCGTTGCTCGCGGCGTTGCAGCAGGCGCAGCAATGGCTGGTGCAACGGCGCAAGCGTTTCCCCGCCGAACAGCAGCGATTGCTCGTGGTGACCGACGGGCGTTTGAAGCAATGTTCCGGGCTGCCGGTGCTGGATTGCCCGGGATTGCTAATTGATATCGAGCGTGGACCGATTCGCCTGGGACGTGCGCAGGTGCTTGCCGAAGCGCTGGGGGCCGACTATCGGCACATCGATGATCTTGCTGTGCATTGACGATCGCGTTTCGAGAGTGCTCGCGAACGGAACTGCCGTCAGGCCCATTCGTACAGATCTTGAAATAATTTGCCACTGGGGAAAATGTGTCTTGAGGCGGTACGCTCCAAGGCCATTTTTCATTCAGGATTTGCATGAACACCCTCTCGGAGCCCCCCAGTTATCCCGTCTCCTCGCGCCACGGCGCGGTCTTGATGCTCGCGCAGCATCCGGTTTTTCGACTTCCGACTATCTTTGCCAATGCGGCTCTTGAGCCTTCGCGTTGCGCTTTGTCGTGTCCGGCAGCCTGAATTCACTGAGAGAGATCGAGACGTTTTATGGAATGGTTAGCGGATCCCACAGCCTGGCTGGGCTTGTTGACATTGATCGTGCTGGAACTGGTGCTGGGTATCGACAACCTGGTGTTCATTGCGATTCTCGCGGACAAACTGCCGCCGCATCAGCGCGACCGCGCGCGAATCATCGGCCTGTCGCTGGCGCTGATCATGCGTCTGGGCTTGCTGGCGAGCATTTCCTGGCTTGTCACGCTGACGCAGCCGCTGTTCGAAGTGTTCGGCAAAAGCTTCTCCGGGCGTGATCTGATCATGCTGTTTGGCGGCGTGTTCCTGCTGTTCAAGGCGACGATGGAGTTGCATGAGCGGCTGGAAGGTCATGTCGGTGAACGCACCACCAACGCGGCGTACGCGCTGTTCTGGCCGATCGTTGCGCAGATCGTGGTGCTGGACGCGGTGTTCTCCCTCGATGCGGTGATTACGGCGGTGGGCATGGTCGATGAACTGGCGGTGATGATGATCGCGGTGATCATTTCCATCGGCCTGATGATCGTCGCCAGCAAGCCGTTGACCCGCTTCGTCAATGCGCACCCGACGGTGATCATGCTGTGCCTGGGCTTTTTGATGATGATCGGTTTCGCCCTGACCGCTGAAGGTCTGGGTTTTCATATTCCGAAGGGTTACCTGTATGCGGCCATCGGTTTCTCGATCCTGATCGAGGTGTTCAACCAGATTGCCCGGGCGCGCCGCAAACGCTCGATGCAGGGCGTGCGCCCGTTGCGCGAGCGCACGGCCCACGCGGTGATGCGCTTGCTCGGCGGTCGCACCCTGGCCGCGGAAGAGGTCGGTGAAGAAATCTCCGATCTGCTCGACAACGGTGACGCGCCGAGTTCAGAGCTGTTCGACCGTCGCGAGCGGGTGATGATCAGCGGCGTGCTGCAACTGGCCGAGCGACCCATTCGCCAGTTGATGACGGTGCGTGCCGACGTCGACGCCATTGATTTGGCCGATGACGCGGAGACGATTCGCACGAAGTTGATGCATTCGTCCTACTCTCGCCTGCCGTTGATACGCAACGGCGCGGTGGATGAGCCGTTGGGCTTTGTGCACAAAAAGGAACTGCTCAAGGACTATCTGGCCGGCGCCGAGCCAAACCTTGAGCAACTGGCCCGCCAGACCGTCAACCTGCTTGACAGCTATTCGATCCTCAACGCGCTGGAACAGATGCGCGCGGCCTCGACGCACATTGCGTTTGTGGTCAACGAGTTCGGTGATTTTGTCGGTGTGCTGACCATGACCGACATTCTCGAATCGATTGCCGGCGAGTTGCCCGACGCCAGCGAAATCGAAGGGCCGGACGTGCTGGAGGAGCAGGGCGGCTATCTGGTCAGCGGCGCTTTGCCACTGGCTCGAGTGCGCCAACGAACCGGGTTCGCCGCCGAGCCGACCGAGGATTACCAAACCATGGCTGGCCTGGTGATGAGTTTGCTGGATCGCTTGCCGATGAAGGGCGACCGGCTGGCGTATGAAGGCTGGCAATTGACGGTGAAAGCAGTGGAAGAACGACGGGTCACGCGAGTGTTGCTGGAGCGCGCTGCGGCATGATTGTGATGGTCATTGCCTGACACTCCGCCATCGCCAGCAGGCTGGCTCCCACAGGTTTTGTGTTTGCTTCAGATCGAATGCCTCACGCATCCCTGTGGGAGCTGGCCTGCCAGCGATGGCGATCAGTCAAGCGACGCAGCTTCATGAATGAAAGGTGTACCGGTCCTTACCGGTATGCTTGGACTCATACAACGCCGCATCAGCCTTGATCAACGCCTGATTCAACGTGTCGCCTTCTTCAACCCGGGTAATGCCGATGCTGATCGTGACCGGATGCTCGGCAGGCTGTTCACGAACCAACCGGCACAGCTCGGCGGCAAGCCCGGCAGCGTCTTCGCGGCGCACGGCCGGCAGATAGATCGCAAACTCTTCACCCCCAGGCGCGCATAGTCGAATTCAGCCATCACGGTTTTGATATCGGCAGCGATGCGCTTGAGCACTTCGTCACCGATGTCATGGCCGCAGGTGTCGTTGACCTTCTTGAAATTGTCGATGTCGATCATCATCAGAAAGTGGTCGTATTCGCGCGGAATCGCTTGCAGGCGCTGCTGCGCGTGCGTCATGAACGCGCGACGGTTGGGAATTTGCGTCAGTGGGTCGTTGTACGCCTGATCCAGCAGCAATCTGGACATGATGTAGTTGCTGAACCGCGCCTCGCGAAACTTTAAAAACGCGTACAGGGTCAGCGCGCAGAGGAACACGCTGTAACAGGCGGTCAGTACGCCGCGCAGTTCGCTCAGTTCGGTGCTGGTACCGAGGAACGGGTTAAGCACCAGCCAGATAACCACCTGCACGGCAAAAAACGCCCAGCGCCGCAACGGCAACACCGAAACGCTGTACAGCAGGCTCGCAGCGGCGAGCATCAGCCACGAACTGTGCACCGCAGGCGGCAGGCCATCGACGATCATTCGCACCCCGACCGTCAGGCCCAGGACCAACAACACGGTCAGCACATCGAAATGCGCGGCTTTGCGAGTAAACCCGAGCACCAGCGTCAACACACCGAAGACGCCAAGAAAGACCATCGAGCGCCAGGTGAAGCCTTGTCCGCCCATGAAACTGACGATCAGGTCGAACAACAGCCACATGAAAATGCTGACGACGTAAATCAGCAGGCTGAAGGTTTTCAGCCGCTCGAATTCGCGCTGAAGAAACTCGCTTCTCAACGGCGCCGACGCGCTTTCCTTCAATGCCTGCGCTTCTATGCTCTCGAACATGCTCGTCCTGCTGCTCGTTTTGTTTGCAGCGGCCACGCGCCTGAAGGGCTGTAGCGCTGCGTATTCGCTCAAGAGCAAAGCAGCCGGATGGACAGTTGTCCAATTCCTGTCTGTGTGAGCGTTGGTCAGTGACGCCCAGCGCGAACAAGCCGCCAGCTTATCCGCGTACACGGTGGCTGGCACGGCCGACCATGCATAACGACCGCAGCGCTCGACGCAACCAGACCAGATCATGCTCGGACTTGCGCCCCAGTGCGGCAGGCGCTTTGGTCTTGCCAACGTACCGTGCGAAATCTTCTGCAAGCGTTTCTTCAGTGCCGATGCCCTTGAGCTTTTTCTGCAATTTGCCGTTGCGATAGAACAGCACCGTGGGCGTACCGGTGACCAACGGATGGCGCGGCGTCTGGCTGGTGTCGAGCATGTAAACGTTGGCACGGTGGCGGTAGGGTTCGGCTGTCTGACGAAAAACAGGACCAGCCCATTCGCACGCGGGGCAATGCTCGTTGGCAAAATACAGGATGACCGGGCGCCAGGTTTTCAGGGCTTTGCGATAAACCGGTGCCAGCGTTGCCGCAGGGGTGGATGCGCTCATTGAAGGCTCCTTTTCAACGACGGTGAGGTCTGGCGACGTTAAAGGAGGGTATGTGAGGACGTCTACTGTCAGAAATTACAGGTGCTGGCATGAAGTCTCGGATTTATCCCACGAAAAGGGTAGAGCGCACTGACATCCAAGGCAGAAATGATGAATGAAATGACGTGTTAGGCTCGATGCATCAAGTCAACCGCTTCTCGGGGTGCTATTTTTGGTACTTCTTAAAGTACGCCGAGGAGCATCTTGATGGCACATATCGTCCTCTCCAACGTTGTAGCGAGTATTTCTGAATTGAAAAAAGATCCGATGGGAACGGTAGCAGCAGGTGGGGGGCATTCGGTCGCAATCCTTAACCGAAATCAGCCAGCGTTTTATTGCATTCCTGCCAAAGAGTATGAGGCGATGATGACGCGTCTGGATGATCTGGAGCTGATTGCGCTGTGCAAGGAGCGGGAAAACGACCCAACGATCAGGGTCTCCATAGATGACTTATGAGCTGGAGTTTTCGGAAAAAGCCTGGAAGGAGTGGATGAAGCTTGGCTCAGTTGTGAAGGAGAAGTTCAAGAAAAAGCTTGCGGAAAGACTGTTGAATCCACACATTCCCTCGGCTCGTCTGACAGGCTTGGGCAATGCATACAAAATCAAACTTCAAAGCGCCGGCTATCGGCTGGTTTATAGGGTGAGCGACGAGGTGCTGATTGTCACAGTGATCGCCATCGGCAAAAGAGCCGGGGGCGATGTATATGAGGCTGCTGCTAAACGCTGATTGCAATTCTGACTCTTCGTTAGATGCACCAAATTCGCCCAACCCCACCCCATTTGGGAACCTGAAACCCGCCTGCAGTAGCGTTCGGTAGCACAACCGCTCCCTTCAGTTCGCCACCCTCAAGCAATATTGTTATTGCATCCCCTTGATTCTAAAAACCTTTAAACCCCACGCAGATTTCTGACCAAGGCTGTGGCACACTTTCTGCTGTCTATTCCGTAGTAACAAACCGTGTTCCGGTATAGCGGAATAAACACCATTCTGGAGTGCTTGCCATGCATCGCCGTCCTTCGTTGTTCAAAGCGTGTGTTTTCGTTCTTGCAGCTTCATCAACCGTGATGGGCCTGGCCCAGGCTGCCGAGAGCAAGCTCGACAGTGTGCTGGCTCGCGGCAAATTGATTGTCGGCACGGGCAGCACCAATGCGCCGTGGCACTTTCAAGGCGCGGACGGCAAGTTGCAGGGTTTCGATATCGACATCGCCAGGATGGTGGCCAAAGGTCTTTTCAACGACCCGAGCAAGGTCGAGTTTGTCGTGCAGTCGTCCGATGCACGAATCCCCAACCTGCTCACCGACAAGGTCGACATGAGCTGTCAGTTCATCACCGTCACTGCCAGCCGCGCGCAGCAAGTGGCGTTCACCCTGCCGTATTACCGCGAAGGGGTTGGTCTGTTGTTGCCGAACAACAGCAAGTACAAGGAAATCGAAGACCTGCAAGCGGCGGGCGACGACGTTACCGTTGCTGTGCTGCAAAACGTCTACGCCGAGGAACTGGTGCATCAGGCATTGCCCAAGGCCAAGGTCGATCAGTACGACAGCGTCGATCTGATGTATCAGGCAGTGAACTCCGGTCGCGCCGACGCGGCTGCCACCGACCAGTCTTCGGTCAAATACCTGACGGTGCAGAACCCTGGCCGCTATCGCAGCCCGGCTTACGCCTGGAGCCCGCAGACCTACGCCTGCGCCGTCAAACGCGGCGATCAGGACTGGTTGAACTTCGTCAATACCGCTTTGCATGAAGCCATGACCGGGGTTGAATTCCCGACCTACGCCGCGTCGTTCAAGCAGTGGTTCGGTGTAGATCTGCCGTCGCCGGCCATCGGTTTCCCTGTCGAATTCAAATGATCCCGTGAGAGCGGGGCGATCGCCATCGCCTCGCTCAAGGTACTGCTGACCATGAACTATCAGTTGAACTTTGCCGCCGTGTGGCGCGATTTCGACACCTTGCTGGCGGGGCTCGGTCTGGGCTTGCAACTGGCGCTGGTGTCCATCGCCATCGGCTGCGTGATCGGCCTGCTGATGGCGTTTGCCTTGCTGTCGAAGCATCGCGCCTTGCGGGTGCTGGCCTCGGTGTACGTCACGGTGGTACGCAATACGCCGATTCTGGTGTTGATCCTGTTGATCTACTTTGCCTTGCCGAGCCTCGGCATCCGGCTGGACAAGATTCCATCGTTCATCATCACGCTGTCGCTGTATGCCGGCGCGTATCTGACCGAAGTCTTCCGCGGTGGCTTGCTGAGTATTCCCAAAGGCCAGCGCGAAGCCGGGCTGGCGATCGGGCTGGGCGAGTGGCAGGTCAAGGCCTACGTCACCGTGCCGGTGATGCTGCGCAACGTCTTGCCGGCGCTGTCGAACAACTTCATTTCGCTGTTCAAGGACACTTCGCTGGCGGCTGCGATTGCGGTGCCGGAGCTGACTTATTACGCACGCAAGATCAACGTCGAAAGCTACCGGGTGATCGAAACCTGGCTGGTGACCACGGCGTTGTATGTCGCGGCCTGTTACCTCATTGCCATGCTGCTGCGGTACCTGGAGCAGCGTCTGGCGATCCGCCGATAGGAGCTTGCGATGTACGAATCACCTAATTGGTTGCATGAATTGTGGGTTGCCCGAGAGCCGCTTTTCCAAGGTTTTCTGACCAGTGTGCAAGTGTCGGCGCTGGCGATTGTGCTCGGCACCTTGCTCGGCGTTGTCGCCGGATTGGTGCTGACTTACGGGCGCTTGTGGATGCGTGCGCCATTTCGTTTTTACGTCGATCTGATTCGCGGCACACCTGTGTTTGTATTGGTATTGGCTTGCTTCTACATGGCGCCGGCGCTGGGTTGGCAGATCAGTGCCTTTCAGGCCGGCGCCTTGGGTCTGACGCTGTTTTGCGGCTCGCACGTCGCCGAGATTGTCCGCGGCGCGCTGCAAGCGTTGCCACGCGGGCAGATGGAAGCGGGCAAAGCCATCGGTCTGACGTTTTACCAATCCCTCGGTTACGTGCTGTTGCCTCAGGCATTGCGGCAGATTTTGCCAACCTGGGTCAACTCGTCCACGGAAATCGTCAAGGCTTCAACCTTGCTCTCGGTGATCGGCGTGGCTGAATTGCTGCTCAGCACGCAGCAGGTCATCGCCCGGAACTTCATGACCCTGGAGTTTTATCTGTTCGCCGGTTTTCTGTTCTTCGTCATCAACTTCGGCATCGAATTACTCGGCCGGCACATTGAAAAGCGGGTGGCCCTGCCATGACTCAAGCTCAAGTTTCCCCACAGAATCAGGCGCTGCTGGACATTCGCGGCCTGCACAAACAGTACGGCGCGGTCGAAGTGCTCAAAGGTGTCGACCTGAGCATGCAGCGCGGCAACGTGGTAACGCTGATCGGTTCCAGTGGTTCGGGCAAGACCACGTTGCTGCGCTGCGTGAACATGCTCGAGGAATTTCAGGGTGGGCAGATTCTGCTCGACGGTGAATCCATCGGCTATGACGAGGTCAACGGCAAGCGCGTACGTCACGCGGAAAAAGTCATCGCCCGGCATCGCGCGATGACCGGCATGGCGTTCCAGCAATTCAATCTGTTCCCGCATCTGACCGCATTGCAGAACGTCACCCTGGGCTTGCTCAAGGTGAAAAAGATGCACAAAGACGAAGCCGTGGTGCTCGCCGAGAAATGGCTGGAGCGCGTCGGCCTGCTGGAGCGGCGCAATCACTTTCCCGGCCAGTTGTCCGGCGGTCAGCAACAGCGCGTGGCGATTGCCCGGGCGATTGCGATGAACCCCAGCCTGATGCTGTTCGACGAAGTCACCTCGGCGCTCGACCCGGAGCTGGTCGGCGAAGTGCTCAACGTGATCAAGGGCCTGGCCGAGGACGGCATGACCATGTTGCTGGTGACCCACGAGATGCGGTTTGCCTTCGAGGTGTCGGACAAGATTGTTTTCATGAATCAGGGGCGAATCGAAGAGCAGGGGCCTCCCAAGGAACTGTTCGAGCGCCCGCAATCACCGCGTCTGGCCGAGTTTCTGAAAAACACGCGGTTCTAATTTTTGTTTGGTAATCAGGAGAAACACCCATGAGCATTACTCGTTATGGCACCGGCAGCACTGCCGCCGGCGGACAGCCACGTCCCTTCGCGCGCGCAGTCGAAGCGGATGGCTGGCTGCACGTCTCCGGACAGGTGCCAGCGGTGGAGGGCGAGATCATTGTTGGTGGCATCGTCGAACAGACTCACCAGACCATGAAAAACCTGATCGCGATTCTTGAAGAGGCGGGTTATGGCCTGGAGGATGTGGTGCGGGTCGGTGTGTGGCTGGACGATCCGCGCGATTTCAGCAGCTTCAACAAGGTCTTCGGCGAATATTTCAAACCCGAACACGCCCCGGCGCGGGCTTGTGTGCAGGCGAGCATGATGGTCGATTGCAAGGTTGAGATTGATTGCATCGCGTACAGGAAGAAGGCCTGAGTGATGGCTTCCCCTCACCCTAGCCCTCTCCCGGAGGGAGAGGGGACTGATCGCTGTCGATGCAGGTTTTGTCGGCTCACCACAACATGTGCATCGATACGATCAGGCTCCCTCTCCCTCCGGGAGAGGGCGGGGGGGAGGGCAGCAATACCGCTGACACGACACCAAGGGCCAGTTACCATCCGGCGACTTTGAATGGGAACCACTGATATGACCGAAGACACCATCAAGCGCCGGGCTCGCGGTCTGGACCGGGCGTTCGATATCCTCGATTTCCTCAAGGAAATCGGCCAGCCGCTGCGCCCGAACGACATTGCCAACGGCATCGGCAGCCCGAAATCAACGGTCTACGAGCTGGTTGCCTCGTTACTCGAACGGCGCATCCTGGAACCGGTGGGCAAGGACGGTCATGTCTATCTCGGCCGCCAGCTGTATTTCCTCGGCCAGGCGCACCTGCGCCATTTCGACCTCAGCCGCGAGGCCGATCACGCCTTGCAGGAAATCGTCCGCCAGACCCGCGAAACCGCGCAGATGTGCCTGCTCAACGGGCGCAAATACACGGTGGCGCTGATGAAGGAAGGCGAGCGGCATTTCCGTATTTCCTCCGACATCGGCGAGAACGCGCCGATCCCGTGGACAGCCTCGGGGCGTCTGCTGCTGGCGCACCTGAGCGACCAGCAGATCATCGATCTGATCGACGAAGACGACTACATCCTGCCCGACGGCGAACGTCTGCCGCTAGAGCGCTTTCTGGCGGAGATCCGTCAGGCCGGCATCGACGGTTTCTTCTCCTTCGACAGTGTCGCCGACACCTTCACCCATTGCTTCGCCGCGCCGGTCAAAAACCCGCAAGGCGTAGCGATTTGTACCTTGTGCATCGTCGCGCCACGGGCCGACGCGAAAACCCATTACGACGACTATCGCCGGGTACTGATCGAGAGCGCCAACAGTCTCGCCCGGCGCATCAACGAATAAACGCGGCTGCCTGCGGCCGTGACAATGAGGAGTTCGACATGACGACTGCCAACAATCGTGCTGTGCAAAAGGGCGACGCGGCCATCGGCGCGCAGCTGGTGCGCGACGTCAGCCTGCCCGCGCTGGTGCTGCACCGCCAGGCACTGGAGCACAACATTCGCTGGATGCAGAAGTTCGTCAGCGACAGCGGCGCCGAACTGGCGCCCCACGGCAAGACCAGCATGACCCCGGCGCTGTTCAAGCGACAGCTCGATGCCGGTGCGTGGGGCATCACCCTCGCCAGCGCGACCCAGACCCGCGCCGCCTATGCCCATGGCGTGCGCCGGGTGCTGATGGCCAACCAACTGGTCGGTACACCGAACATGGCGCTGATCGCCGACTTGCTCGCCGATCCGGCGTTTGAATTCCACTGCATGGTCGATCACCCGGATAACGTCGCTGACCTTGGCGCGTACTTTGCCTCGCGCGGGCTCAAGCTCAACGTGATGATCGAGTACGGCGTCGTCGGCGGACGCTGCGGTTGCCGCAGCGAGCAGGAAGTCATCGAACTGGCCAAGGCGATCAACGCGCAACCGGCGCTGGCCCTGACCGGTATCGAAGGTTACGAAGGGGTGATCCATGGCGACCACGCCGTCAGCGGCATCCGCGAGTTCGCCGCCTCGTTGGTACGCCTGGCCGTACAGTTGCAGGACAGCGGCGGTTTTGCCGTTGCCAGGCCGATCATCACTGCGTCCGGCTCGGCGTGGTACGACTTGATTGCCGAATCGTTCGAGACGCAAAACGCTGCTGGGCGCTTTCTCAGCGTGCTGCGCCCGGGCAGTTACGTCGCTCACGATCACGGCATCTACAAGGACGCGCAGTGCTGCGTCCTCGACCGGCGCAGCGATCTGCACGAAGGCTTGCGCCCGGCACTGGAAGTCTGGGCGCACGTGCAGTCATTGCCGGAACCGGGTTTTGCGGTGATCGCACTGGGCAAGCGTGATGTGGCCTTCGACGCCGGATTGCCAGTGCCATTGCTGCGCTACAAGGCCGGTGCCGTGCCCGCCTCAGGCGATGACGTGACTGGCTGCAAAGTGACCGCGGTGATGGATCAGCACGCCTTCATGACGGTGGCGCCGGGTGTTGAATTGCGCGTGGGCGATATCGTTTCCTTTGGCACGTCGCATCCGTGCCTGACGTTCGACAAGTGGCGGGTGGGGTTGCTGGTGGATGAGCAGTTGACGGTGATCGAGAGCATGGAGACCTGTTTCTAAGCCTTCAGACCGAGTCGCAGCCAATCGCGAGCAGGCTCACTCCTACATTTGAAATGCATTCCAATTGTAGGAGTGAGCCTGCTCGCGATGACGGCGGCACAAACACCGCCGAATCATCAGAGACACCACCATGAACACCTTAAGTCCTCTGGGCCCAAACACCCCGCGCATCGCCCTGATCGGCGAATGCATGATCGAACTGCAGCAGCGCGCTGATGGCAGCCTGCTGCAAAGCTTCGGCGGCGATACCCTGAATACCGCGGTGTACCTGTCCCGCGCCATGGGCAGTCAGGCACAAGTCGACTACGTCACCGCATTGGGCGACGACAGTTTCAGCGATGCCATGTGCCGGATCTGGGCCGGCGAAGGCATCGGCCTCGATCTGGTCCAGCGCCTGCCTGGCCGTTTGCCCGGTTTGTATTGCATTCAGACCGACGCCAACGGTGAGCGACGTTTCCTTTATTGGCGCAACGAAGCCGCGGTCCGCGAGTGCTTCACCACACCGGCCGCCGAACCGGTGCTGGCGGCGTTGCCCGATTATGACGTGCTGTATTTCAGCGGTATTACGCTCGCTGTACTCGGCGCAAAGGGCCGGGAGAGGCTGATCGAAACCTTGATCAATGCGCGGCAAAACGATGCGCGCATCGTCTTCGACAACAACTATCGGCCGCGGCTATGGGCTTCTGTCGAAGAGGCGCGAGCGGCGTATCGCAGTATTTTGCCTTACGTTGATCTGGCGTTATTGACGGTGGATGACGAGCAGGCGCTGTTCGGCTTCCCGGACTGCGCTGAAGTGTTTGCCGCGTACGCACAGATCGGCACGCCGGAAGTGGTGCTCAAGCGTGGGGCGGAAGCTTGTCTGATTCGCTGTGACGGTGAGGCGTTCGAAGTGCCGGCGCAGAAGGTCGAAAAAGTGGTGGATACCACGGCGGCGGGGGACTCGTTCAGTGCGGCGTATCTGGCCAGTCGTTTGTCCGGTGGCAGTCCTGCGGAAGCGGCGCAGGCGGGGCATCTGCTGGCGAGTCGGGTGATTCAGGTGCCGGGGGCGTTGATTCCCAAATAGTCGTTGAATGGCCGCTTGCTGCGCAATTGATCGCCAGCAGGCTCGCTCCAGGTGGAATGCGTTGCAAATTGCAGGAGTGAGCCTGCTCGCGATGGGGCCGGGAAGCCAACCCGCTAATCCCGGTAAAACACCTGCACCAGGTGATAACCAAACTTGCTCTTGATCGGCCCATGCACGGTGCGCAGTGGTTTTTTGAAGATCACCGCATCAATTGCACCGACCATCTGCCCCGGGCGCACTTCGCCCAGATCGCCGCCGCGTTTGCCGGACGGGCAGGTGGAAAATTTCTTCGCCAGCACATCGAACGCCTCACCCTTGGCGATGCGTTGTTTGAGCTGTTCGGCCTCTTCGGCGGTTTTCACCAGAATGTGGCGGGCTTGGGCTTTCATCGGGCGGTCCTGATAACGGGGTGACGGCGGGGCGCGGATTATGCCTCAAGTCACAGGGTTTGGCTGGTCATCGTGCGGATCTTGCTGGCCAGCAACTCGACTGCGAACGGTTTGGCGACCATGTCCATGCCGTCTTCCAGAAAGCCTTGGCGCTCGGCGGCTTTCTGTGCATAACCGGTCATGAACAGCACCTTCAGGCCCGGCCGATGCTGTCGGGCAATCTCCGCCAATTGCCGACCGTTCATGCCCGGCAGGCCGACGTCGGTGACCAGCAGGTCCACGCGCCGGCTAGACTCAAGCAGAGGCAGGGCGGTCTTCGCGTCGACGGCTTCGTAGGTCTGATAACCCAATTCCCGGAGCAGATCGAGCACCAGCATGCGCACTGCCGGATCGTCTTCGACCACCATCACGGTTTCACCGGTGGCGATGGTCGGCGTTTGTTCAACGGCCGGTTGCGTGGCGTTTTGTGCCTCGACGCCATGCAAGCGCGGCAGATACAAACGCACCGACGTCCCCTGGCCCGGCAAACTGTCGAGGCTGACATGCCCGCCCGATTGCTGGGCAAAACCATAAATCATCGACAAACCGAGTCCGGTGCCCTGGCCGATCGGCTTGGTGGTGAAAAACGGATCGAAGGCTTTCGAGCGTACCGAGGGCGTCATGCCGGTACCGTTATCGCTGACTGCGAGCATTAGATAATCGCCAGCCTTGACCGGTTCCAGCGTGGTGATGTCACTGCCGTCGAGATAGACGTTGGCAGTTTCGATCAGCAACTGGCCGCCATCGGGCATCGCATCGCGGGCGTTGATCACCAGATTGAGCAGGGCGTTTTCCAGTTGGCTGACGTCAGTGCTGACCGGCCACACATCGTTGGCCAGTTGCAGTTTGAGTTCGATCGGATCGCCCTTGGTCCGGCGGATCAGATCCTCCAGCGATAGCACCAGCACATTGACGTCGAGGGTTTTGCGGTCGAGCGACTGGCGCCGCGAGAACGCCAGCAAGCGGTGAGTCAGTGCCGCCGCGCGATTGGCCGAAGACACCGCCGCTTCGGTGAAACGCCCGATCTCGTCGGCGCGGCCGTTGGCGATGTAGCGCTGCATCAGGTCGAGACTGCCGATGATCCCGGTGAGCATGTTGTTGAAGTCGTGGGCGATGCCGCCGGTGAGCTGACCGACAGCTTCCATTTTCTGCGCATGGCGCAACGCATCTTCAGCACGCTCGCGTTCGAACATTTCGCTCTGCAAGCGCTGATTGGCCTGGGCCAGTTGCTCGGTGCGGGCACTGACGCGTTCTTCAAGGGTTTCGTTGAGATTGCGCAGAGCCTCTTCGGTTTTCTTGCGCTCGGTTTCGTCGATCACAAAGATATAGAAACCGTTGACCGCGCCGTCGGCGCCATACCGCGGCAGATAATTCATCAACGCGTGGCGGCTGCTGCCATCGCGGTGCGGGGTGTACAGGCTGAAGGAACACGGCCGGCCGGCCAGCGCTTCGGCAATGTACGGCAGGCGCAGGAAATACGCCTCCTCACCAATCACCTCGCGGATCGTTCTCCCGTACAGCTCCTGTGGCGTGAGGCCGTACCAGTCCAGATAAGCCGCGTTGTTCAAGCGGAAGCGTTCTTCGCGATCGACGTAGCTGATCAGGATCGGCATGGCGTTGATGATCAGTTGCAGCTCGGTCTGACTCTGCCGCAATGCCTGTTCGGTGTGCTTGCGCTCGGTCAGGTCCAGCGCGGCGCCGAGGAACCGCGTCGGCCGGCCATGGTGATCCTTGTAGCAGCGCCCGCGCGCAAACACCCAGCGTACCTCGCCGTCAGGCTGCAGCAGGCGATATTCCTCGGCGTATTCGGTGCCGTGGGTGATGCAGTGTTTGATGCTGCGCGTAACCATGGCGCGATCTTCGGGGTGCACGCCTTGCAGGTACTCGCTGATCGGCAATTGCCGGGCCTGCGCGGGATCGACCCCGTGCAGCTGAGCGAAATGCGCGTCGGCGATGAAGCGGTCTTCGCCGATATTCCAGTCCCAGGTGCCCACCGCGTCGGTCGCCGCCAAGGCCAGTTGCAGGCGCTCTTCGGTTTCACGTTGTGCTTGCAGGCTCTCTTCGGAGCGGCGCTGCAATTCCAGCGCAACGCGTCGGCGTTCATTGGTTTCGATGGCGGTGACGAGAATCCCGGCGACTTGCGCAGATTCGTCGCGAATCGGGCTATAGGTCAGATCAAGCCAGAAGTCGCTGTCCTTGCCGTCACGCTGCAAGGTGAAGCGCCGTTCGCTGTAGGTGCGCACCTGGCCCTGCAGGACGGCGGAGTAAATCGGGTCGGTGAAGTCGCGAAGCTCCGGCCAGACCTCATGGGTCGGCTGACCGAACGCCTGCGGATGCTTCTGCCCGGCGAGCAGGGCGAACCCGTTGTTGTAGATCTGCGTCAGTTGCGGTCCCCACAGCAAGAGCATGGGCATGGGCGAGTGAATGACGATGTCCACCGCGGTGCGCAGGCTCTGCGGCCAGCCATCGGCAGCGCCCAGCGGGCCGCGACTCCAGTCGGTACGGCTGAGCAGTGCCTGGGCGTCATCGGGAATCGGTACAGCGTTCATTACATCGGTCCTGAGCGTAGTTCGGTGAGACGGCGTCTATCATTGTTGCAAACAGGCGTGCGTCAGGTGCAGGCCAATTTCTGTTCATTGAATGCTTCGCGGGTGATTTTTGCCATGGAAATCGATGCACTGTTATCAATTTTGTCCAATAAAAACGGCTCAGACCTGTTTCTTTCTACAGGCGCACCGCCCAGCGCGCGGATCGACGGCGTGCTCGTCGCGTTGGGCGAACAGCCGTTCAAACTCGGCGAAACCGCCGCGATCGCCGCCTCACTGATGGACGCCGAGCAGCAACGGGAGTTCGACCGGGATCTTGAAATGAACCTGGCAATTTCCCGAACGGGCATCGGCCGCTTTCGGGTGAACATTTTCAAGCAGCGCAACGACGTGTCGATCGTCATTCGTAACGTCAAACTCGATATACCGAGGTTCGCCGACCTGAAATTGCCGCCAGTGCTGCTCGACACCATCATGCTCAAGCACGGGCTGATTCTGTTCGTCGGGGCGACCAACTCGGGTAAATCGACCTCTCTGGCCGCACTCATCGATCATCGCAACCGCCATAGTACCGGGCACATTGTCACCATCGAAGACCCGATCGAGTACATCCATCGGCATCAGCGCTCGATCGTCAACCAGCGTGAGGTCGGCGTCGATACTCGCAGTTTTCACGCGGCATTGAAAAATACCCTGCGCCAAGCCCCGGATGTGGTGCTGATCGGGGAAATCCGCGACCGCGAAACCATGGAGCATGCCTTGGCGTTTGCCGACACCGGGCATCTGGTGTTGTCGACGTTGCATGCCACCAATGCCAATCAGGCGCTGGACCGGATCATTAACCTGTTCCCCGAAGAGCGGCGACCGCAGCTGTTGCACGCACTCGGCAATAATTTGCGCGCCTTTGTTTCGCAGCGCTTGGTACGCGGCGTCGATGGGCAGCGCCGGGCAGCGGTCGAGGTGCTGTTGGGGACGCCGACTATCGCTGATCTGGTTCGGCGCGGGCAGTTGGAGGAGCTCAAGCCGATGATGGAAAAGTCCGCCGAGCTGGGCATGCAGACCTTCGACGCGGCACTGTTTGCGCTGGTGATGGAAGGCGCAATCAGTGCAGACGAAGCGCTGAAAAATGCAGATTCGGCGAACAATCTGAAGCTGCGCTTGAAGCTGGCGGATGAACCCGTCAATAACGCGGGCTCAGTTTCGGGAGAGTGGGGCTTGATGGATTGACCAACAGGCTGGCACCCGCGTTTTGGTGTGCGGCTGCCAGCGCAAGGTTCAGAAATCCAGTTCCGGCCGACCCCGAAACTGGGCAAGCGCCTCGGGATTGGCCAGCGCATCGGTATTCTTCACCGGCCGCCCATGCACCATTTCGCGCACCGCCAGTTCGACGATCTTGCCGCTGATGGTGCGCGGAATATCGGTCACCGCAACGATCTTCGCCGGTACATGCCTTGGTGTGGTATTGGCGCGGATCACCTGGCGGATGCGCTGTTCGAGCGCGTCATCCAGTTGCAGTCCTTCGCGCAATCGCACGAACAACACGACCCTTACGTCATCCTGCCACTGCTGGCCGATGGCGACGCTGTCCAGTACGTCGCTGAGCTTCTCGACCTGACGGTAGATCTCCGCCGTGCCGATGCGCACGCCGCCGGGGTTCAGCACAGCATCCGAACGCCCGTGTATCAACATCGCGCCGTGTGGCAATTGTTCGGCGTAATCGCCCTGTGCCCAAACTCCGGGAAACAGGCTGAAATACGACTGGCGCAGTTTCGTGCCGTCCGGGTCATTCCATAAACCGGTCGGCATGGCCGGAAAATGCCGGGTGCAGACCAGTTCGCCTTTCTCGCCGATCACCGCCTGGCCGGCGTCGCTCCACACCTCGACCGCCATGCCCAGGCTCTTGCCCATGATTTCACCACGCCGTACCGCTGACAGCGGATTGCCATTGACGAAGCAAGAGACGATATCGGTGCCGCCGGACATCGACGCCAGACACACATCGCTTTTAACGTCGCGGTAAACATAGTCATAGCTCTGCGGCGACAGCGCCGAGCCGGTGCACAGCAGGGTTTTCAGGCTGCCCAGATCATGGCTGTCGCGAGGGCGGGCACCGCTGTTTTCCAGGGTGGCCAGATACTTCGGGCTGGTGCCGAACACGCTGATGCGCTCATCGTCGATCAAGTCGAGCAAACGCTGGTGGTCCGGGTAAAACGGTGAGCCATCGTAGAGCACCACCGCGCTGCCGACCGCAAGCGCCGAGACCAGCCAGTTCCACATCATCCAGCCGCACGTTGTGTAGTAGAACAGCCGGTCGCCGGGGCCGAGATCGCAATGCAGGCCGTGCTCCTTGACGTGCTGCAGCAGCACGCCGCCGGTGCTGTGGACGATGCACTTCGGTACGCCGGTGGTGCCGCTGGAATACAGCACGTACAGCGGATGGTTGAATGGCACCGGGACGAAATGCGCTTCGCCGCCGGCTGCGTAGAAGTCATCCCACAAACTCACTTCAGCCTGTGTCCGGTACATTTCGGCGTGTGCTTGCGGCTGGGCGAACGGGACGATGATCAACTGTTTGAGCGTCGGCAGCTGTTCGAGGATGCCGTTGATCTTGTCTGTCTGGTCGAGGATCTTGCCGGCATAGCGATAGCCCGCGCAGGTCAGCAGCGCTTTCGGCTCGATCTGGCCGAAGCGATCGATGACCCCGTGGGTACCGAAGTCGGGCGATGAGCACGACCAGATCGCCCCGAGGCTGGTGGTCGCGAGCATCGCCACCAGCGTCTGCCAGGTGTTGGGCATACACGCCGCGACACGATCACCGAGGCCCACCCCGGCCGCCTGCAGGCTCGCTTGAAAACCGGCGACGTGCTCGGCCAGTTCGGCCCAGGTCAATTGCTCGCGCTGGCCGTTCTCCTCCACGCTGATCACCGCCACGGCGTCGTCGCGGCGGCGCAGCAGGTGTTCGGCGAAGTTCAGGGTCGCGCCGGGAAACCACTCGGCATTGGGCATCTGCGCGCCTTCGTGCAGTACCGCGTCGGGCTGGGTGTGAAAGCGAATATCGAAAAAATCGACAAGCGCCTGCCAGAAATCCGCACGCTGCTCGATGCTCCATTGGTGCAGGGCAGGGTAGTCGCCGATGTTCAGATCGTGGCGTTGATTGATGGCACGGCGAAACGCATCCATGCGTGATTGGGCGATACGATTGGCGTCGGGTTGCCAGAGGATGTCGGACATTGCTTGCCTCTTTTTATCGAATTCAAATAAGCAGCCTGGCTTGTTGACCCTGTGGGAGTGAACTTGCTCGCGAAAGCGCTGCGTCAGTCAAAAACTCTCTAACTGACACTCCGTATTCGCGAGCAAGCTCGCTCAGGTTATTGCGCGAGCCAGCCGCCATCGATATTCCACGCCGCACCACGCACCTGACTGCCAGCCTCGCTGCACAGAAACAACACCAGTTCGCCCAGATGCTGTGGCGTAACGAATTCCAGCGACGGTTGTTTCTCGGCCAGCAGATCATGTTGCGCCTGCTGCGGATCGACACCCTTGGCGGCACGATCGTCGATCTGCTTCTGCACCAGCGGCGTCAGCACCCAGCCGGGGCAGATGGCGTTGCAGGTGACGTTGCTGGTCGCGGTTTCCAGGCCGACCACTTTGGTCAGGCCGATCACACCGTGCTTGGCGGCCACGTAAGCGGCTTTGCCGGTCGAACCGACCTGGCCGTGCACCGAGGCGATATTGATGATCCGTCCCCAGTTTTTGCGGCGCATGCCCGGCAGGCTCAGGCGGGTGCTGTGGAACACCGAGGACAGGTTGATGGCAATGATCGAATCCCAGCGCTCGACCGGAAACTCTTCCACCGCCGCGACATGCTGGATGCCGGCGTTATTGACCAGAATATCCACACCACCAAACTCGCGCTCGGCGTAGGCGATCATCTCGGCAATCTGCGCGGGGTCACTGACGTCCGCCGGATGGTGGCCGACCTTGCCACCAAACTGGCCGACTTCGGCAATCACTGCCGACGCATCGCCAAAACCGTTGAGAATCAGATTGGCCCCAGCCTTGGCCAGGCTCAGCGCGATGCCCAGACCGATGCCGCTGGTGGAGCCGGTCACCAGTGCGGTCTTGCCGGAAAGAGTCGTCATGAATACCTCACACAATGCCAGTGGCGTAGAAAGTGCCGATCACTACGAAAACCGCCAGGGTCTTGATCAGCGTAATACAGAAAATGTCTTTATAGGCTTCGCGGTGGGTCAGTCCGGTCACCGCCAGCAGAGTGATCACCGCGCCGTTGTGCGGAAGGGTGTCCATGCCGCCGCTGGCCATGGCGGCTACGCGGTGCAGCACTTCCAGCGGAATGTTTGCAGCGTTGGCTGCGCTGATGAACTGCTCGGACATCGCCGCCAGGGCAATGCTCATGCCGCCCGATGCCGAGCCGGTAATGCCGGCCAAAAGGGTTACGGTGATGGCTTCGTTGACCAGTGGATTTGGAATTTGCTTGAGCCAGTCCGCCAGTACCAGAAAGCCCGGCAACGAGGCGATCACTGCGCCAAAACCGTATTCGGACGCGGTGTTCATCGCCGCCAGCAGTGCGCCGCTGACCGCACTCTTGCTGCCTTCGGCGAGCTTGCTGCGAATCGCCTGAAAGCCAAATGCCAACACCATCAGAATGCCGACCAGCAACGCCGCCTGCACCGCCCAGATTGCGGTGAGCTTGGCAATTTCGGTGGTGACCGGCGTGGCCATGCCCGGCAGCGCTAGGCTGTGGGTCTTGCCGTACCACTGCGGAATCCACTGGGTGAACAGGAGGTTCATGATGCCCACCGCCAGTAGCGGCGACAGTGCAATCCACGGGTTGGGCAGCTTCAGGTCTTCGGCGGTTTCCGGCTCGTTGCGCAGCTCGGTGCCGTAGCCCTCACCCGTGCGCTGCGCCTTGTTGCGCTGACGCTGCAGGAACAGCATGCCGGCGCAGAACACGAAAATCGTGCCGATCACACCCAGCCACGGCGCGGCCCATGCGGTGGTATTGAAGAACGTGCTGGGAATGATGTTCTGAATCTGCGGGGTGCCGGGCAGGGCGTCCATGGTGAAGGAAAACGCGCCAAGGGCGATGGTCGCCGGGATCAGCCGTTTGGGGATGTTGCTCTGGCGGAACATCTCGGCAGCAAACGGATACACCGCAAACACCACCACGAACAACGATACGCCGCCGTAGGTGAGCAACGCGCAAACCAGCACGATCACCAGCATGGCCTGGCGAGTGCCGAGCAGGCGAATCGCTGCTGCCACGATCGACCGGGAGAAACCCGACAGCTCGATCAATTTGCCGAACACGGCGCCGAGCAGGAACACCGGAAAATACAGCTTGATGAAGCCGACCATTTTTTCCATGAACACCCCGGTGAAGGCAGGTGCGACAGCGGAAGGATCGGTGAGCAGGACCGCGCCGAGCGCGGCAATCGGGGCGAAGAGGATAACGCTGTAGCCACGGTAGGCGGCCAGCATCAGCAACGCGAGGGCTGCTAAGGCAATGATCACACTCATGGTGTGTCTCTCCAGAATTGTTATTTTTGTGGGTGGAACGGGTGTGGAGATGTGTTAGCGAGATTTGTGCCAATTGGCTAAATACTTGAAAAATAAAGAATTTATTGACGAGCGTTGGACAAGGTAAAGCAGTTTGTCTCTGATTTGAGATTTTCGGTGGCTGGTCTGGCCCTATCGCGAGCAGGCTCACTCCTACAGGGTGACGGTGTGCGCAGATCCTGTAGGAGTGAGCCTGCTCGCGATAAGTGCGAAGCACTTCAATCTATAAAACAGGACATGAGTCTCGCTATTGAGACTCGGCAATCCCCAGCGCGACCATTTTCTTGTACAGCGTCGACCGCCCAAGCCCCAGCCGAGCGGCCGCTTCCGGCACCTTGCCCGCGCTTTGCGCCAGTGCGGCCTGTATCAATTGCCGGTCGAAGCGTTGCCGCGCCTGCGCGTAGGTTTCTTCCGTCGCCGTTTCGGGCACGTGCGCGGACGTACGTTCAACCGGTGTCAACGTGCCAATCGCCGCGCGCAGATCCTGCTCGGTCAGAATCAAGTCATCACTGAGTAGCGCCGCACGCTCCAGCACATTACGCAACTCGCGAATGTTCCCCGGCCAGGCGTGTTGGCCGAGCAACGTCAGCGCATCGCGGTGCAGCTCGTGCTGGCTGCGCAGTTCCTCAAGAATCGCTTCGCTGAGTGCCGGCAAATCATCGAGGCGTTCGCGCAGAGGCGGCACCTGGATCGGCAGCACATTCAGGCGATAGTACAAATCGGCGCGGAATTCGCCGCGCTTGATTGCCGCTTGCAGATCAGTCGAGGTCGCGGCAATGACCCGCACATCACTCTGAATCACCTCGTTGGAGCCGACCGGTTCGAACTCTTTTTCCTGCAACACGCGCAGCAACTTGCTTTGCAGCGGCAGCGGCATGTCGCCGATCTCGTCGAGAAACAGCGTGCCGCCCTGAGCGATCTGCAACTTGCCGGTACGCCCCTTGCGATCAGCACCGGTGAACGCGCCGGGGGCTGTACCGAAAAATTCAGCTTCGAGCAGCGCTTCGGGGATCGCCGCGCTGTTGATGCTGACAAAGGCTTTGTGCGCGCGGGGCGATGCGCTGTGGATCGCTTGAGCGAGCAGTTCCTTGCCGGTGCCGGTTTCGCCGAGCAGCAAGACCGGCGAGTCGGCACTGGCACTGCGCCGGGCGCGGCGTTTGACTTCGAGGCTGGCGGCGCTGGTGCCGATGAAGTGGGCAAAGTTGTATTTGGTCTGGCGGGCGCGCAGCAGCGAGCGCGTCGAGGCCAGTTCTTCCTGCATGCTCAGGTAGCGCTTGAGCATGGGCGACAACGTGCGCAACTCATCGAACAGGGCAAAACCGATCGCGCCGATCACCGTGCCGGCATCGTCATGGATCGGCAGGCGCATCACCACCAACGGCTCTTTTGGCGTGTCTTGCATGTCGAGCAGAATCGGCCGCCCGGTGCGTACCACTTCACGCAGCAGGCTGCTGGGGATCACGCTTTCGCAGGCCTTGCCGATTGCGCTGGCAGCCGATTCAAGGCCGAAGCGCCGGGCATAGCGCTCGTTCATCCAGACGATGTTGGCGTCCCGATCAACAATGACCGTGCCTTCGCTCGACTGCTCGATGATCTCGAACAGCGAGCGGATCGCCAGCGTGCGAACGCGTTGGTAGTCCTTGAGGCTTTCGGTGGTGTTCATCTGTTGAATGATCCTGATGGTATGTTGCCTGGGCCGGCCCCTTCGCGAGCAGGCTCGCTCCCACAGTGAAACCGGTCGTCACCCAATGCGTGAGCAGCCGCGAACCTTGTGGGAGCGAGCCTGCTCGCGAATGCCGCGACGCGGTATCGCGTCGCACATCGATTATGCCTACCCCGGATGCGCCGCCGCCAACAGCTCCTTGGTATATGGATGCTGCGGCGCATCGAATACCTCATGGCTGGCACCACGCTCCACGACTTTACCGTCCTTGATCACAATCATGTCATGGGCCAGCGCGCGAACGACGGCCAGGTCATGGCTGATGAACAGGTACGTCAGACCGTGCTTTTCCTGCAACTGGCGGAGCAGGGCGACCACTTGTTTCTGCACTGTGCGATCCAGCGCCGACGTCGGCTCGTCGAGCAGAATCAGCGCCGGTTTCAATACCAGTGCCCGGGCGATGGCAATGCGCTGGCGCTGACCACCGGAAAACTCGTGGGGATAGCGATGACGACTTTCCGGGTCGAGGCCGACCTCTTTGAGCACGCGGATCACTTGCTCATCGCACTCATCGGCGCTCGACTCACAATGCACTTCGAGGCCTTCGCTGATGATTTGCGCGACTGACATGCGCGGGCTGAGGCTGCCGAACGGGTCCTGAAACACCACTTGCATTTGCCGCCGCCACGGGCGCATCTGTTTCTGATTGAGACCGTCGAGTGCCTCGCCCTGAAAGCGGATGCTGCCTTCGGAGTCGAGCAGGCGCAGGATCGCCTGACCCAGCGTCGACTTGCCTGAACCCGATTCGCCGACGATGCCCAGCGTCTTGCCACGCTGAATGTTCAGGCTGATGCCATCCACCGCGCGCAAATACTGCTTGCGCTGAAACAGCCCGCCACCGACGGCGAACTCGACCTTCAGATCATCGACTTCCAGCACGTTCTCACGCTCGTCTCGTGGCAACGCTTCGCCCTCGGGTTCGGCGTTGAGCAGCACGCAGCTGTAAGGGTGCTTCGGCTCGGTGAACAAGGTTTCGCAGGGCGCCTGCTCGACGACTTCGCCGGCCTTCATTACGCAGACACGTTGGGCGATGCTGCGCACCAGGTTGAGGTCATGGCTGATCAGCAGCAGGGACATGCCGAGGCGTTGCTGCAGGGATTTGAGTAGCAGCAGAATCTTGCGCTGCACCGTGACGTCGAGTGCAGTTGTGGGTTCATCGGCGATCAGCAATTCCGGCTCGCATGCCAGCGCCATGGCGATCATCACCCGTTGCCGCTGGCCGCCCGACAGCTGATGAGGATAAGCCTTCAAGCGCTCCTTTGGTTTCTGGATACCGACCAGTCCGAGCAATTCGAGAATGCGTTGCTGCGCTGCTTTGCCGCCGAGGCCGCGATGCAACAGAAGCGTCTCGCCAATCTGTTTCTCGATGGTGTGCAGCGGATTGAGCGAGGTCATCGGCTCCTGAAAAATCATGGCGATGCGGTTGCCGCGCAACTCGCGCAAGACTTTCGGATCCGCCCCGAGCAGCTCCTGGCCACGATAGCGAATGCTGCCGCGGGTGTGCGCCTCGGATTCAGGCAATAACTGCAGGATCGAGTGCGCAGTGACCGACTTTCCGGAGCCGGATTCGCCGACCAGCGCCAGGCATTCGCCCGGGAGGATATCCAGGCACAAATCACGCACCACGGTCTGGCCATGGAACGCGACATTGAGGTTACGGATTTCAATCAGATTGTCAGTCATGGGCACGCTTCAGGACCTTGGATCGAATGCGTCACGCAACGCTTCGCCGATGAATACCAATAAAGACAGAATCAGCGCCAGCGTGAAGAACGCCGTCAGACCGAGCCAGGGGGCTTGCAGGTTCTGTTTGCCCTGGCCGATCAACTCGCCCAGCGAGGCACTGCCGGCGGGCATGCCGAAGCCGAGGAAGTCCAGCGCGGTCAGGGTCGAGATCGCTCCGGTGAGAATGAACGGCAGGTAACTCAAAGTCGCGTTCATTGCGTTGGGCAGAATGTGCCGGAAAATCACCTTGCGGTCGCTGAGCCCCAAGGCACGGGCCGCTTTGACGTATTCCAGATTGCGCCCGCGCAGGAACTCGGCGCGCACCACGTCCACCAGCGCCAGCCATGAAAACAGCGCCATGATCCCCAGCAACCACCAGAAATTCGGCTCGACGAAACCGGACAGAATGATCAGCAGGTACAACACCGGCAACCCCGACCAGACTTCCAGCAGCCGTTGCCCAAGCAAGTCGACCCAGCCGCCGTAGTAGCCTTGCAATGCGCCGGCGGCGATGCCGATCAACGCGCTGACAAAGGTCAGCATCAAGGCAAACAGGATCGACACCCGCGCGCCAAAAATCACCCGCGCCAGCACATCCCGCGACTGATCGTCAGTCCCCAGCCAATTCACCGATGTAGGCGGGCTGGGCGCTGGTTTATTCAGGTCATAGTTCGGCGTGTCGTCACTGAACGGAATCGGCGGAAACAGCAGCCAGCCGCCGTCCTTGCGAATCAGGTTCTGCACATAGTCGCTGCGATAATCGGCCTGGAATGGCAGTTGCCCGCCGAACTCCTGTTCGGTGTGGCGCTTGAACACCGGGAAATACCACTGGCCCTGATAGCTGACCATCAACGGCTTGTCGTTGGCGATCAATTCGCCGCCGAGTGTCAGCATGAACAGGCCGATGAACAGCCATAGCGACCACCAGCCGCGACGGTTTTTCTTGAACCGCTCGAAACGGCGACGACCCAACGGCGAGAGCTTGAACATCAGGCGTTCCTCGCGGCGAAGTCGATACGCGGGTCGACCAGGGTGTAGCACAGGTCGCCGATGAGTTTTATCAGCAGGCCGAACAAGGTGAAGATGAACAACGAACCGAACACCACCGGATAATCCCGCGAAACCGCCGCTTCGTAGCTCATGCGCCCGAGGCCATCGAGCGAAAAAATCACTTCGATCAGTAGGGAGCCGGCGAAGAACACACTGATAAAGGCCTGAGGAATCCCCGAGACCACCAACAGCATGGCGTTGCGGAACACGTGGCCATACAGCACACGGCGTTCACTCAAGCCTTTGGCGCGCGCGGTCACCACATATTGGCGGGTAATTTCATTGAGAAACGAGTTTTTCGTCAGAATCGTCAGCGTCGCGAATCCGCCGATCACCAGCGCTGTCACTGGCAGCACCAGGTGCCAGAAATAGTCGGCGATCTTGCCCAGGGCCGACAGCGATTCGAAATTGTCCGAGACCAGCCCGCGCACCGGAAACCAGTTCAGCGAAGTGCCGCCGGCGAACACCACAATAAGGAACATGGCAAACAAGAACGCCGGCATCGCATAACCGATGATGATCGCGGTGCTGCTCCAGACATCGAAATGACTACCATGGTGAACGGCCTTGCGAATACCCAGTGGAATCGACACCAGGTAGGTAATCAATGTCGCCCATAAGCCGAGCGAAATGGTCACCGGCATCTTTTCCAAAATCAGATCAGTGACCGTGGCGCCACGGAAGAAGCTCTTGCCGAAGTCCAGCTGTGCATAATTTTTCAGCATCAGCCACAGGCGCTCGTGGGCCGGTTTGTCGAAGCCGTATTGTTTCTCGATGTCCTTGATCAGTTGCGGATCGAGGCCACGGCTGGCGCGCGAGGCACCGCTGGCAGTCTCGCTGGCACCGGCGCCGACGCTCGCACCACCGATCCCTTGCAGATGAGCGATGGCCTGTTCCACTGGGCCGCCGGGAGCGGCCTGAATGATCACGAAATTGACCAGCAGAATGATCACCAGCGTCGGGATGATCAGCAGCAGACGCCGCAGTATGTAACCCCACATCAGTGCGGCCCTCCGGGTCTGCCGCGGGCGATTTTCTCGGCGGTCATCTGTTGGTTGGTCAGCGGCGTACGGCTGATTTCCCACCAGCTCTCGATCGCTTCGTCATTGCTGGCCTGAATCGTCGGTATGCCGAAACGGTTCCACCACACGGTCGAAGTGCCGGGCGGATAGTAGTTGGGGATCCAGTAATAGTTCCATTGCAGCACCCGGTCCAGCGCATGTGCATAGCGCAGCATGTCGGCCTGGGTCGATGCGCGAATCAGGCCGTTGATCAAGGTATCCACCGCCGGGTTCTTCAACACCATGTAGTTGTTGGCGCCAGGGTCGTTGGCCGATGCCGAGCCGAAATAGTTCAGCAACTCGCCGCCCGGGGATGTGGTGACCGGGTAGCCGGTCACGATCATGTCGTAGTCGCGACTCATCAGCCGATTGACGTATTGCGACGAATCGATGCGGCGGATGTTGAGCTCGATGCCGATCTGTTTCAGGGTACGTTTGTACGGCAGCAGCAGGCGATCCATACCGTTCTGGCTGACCAGAAAAGTGAAGCTCAGTGGCTCGCCCTGGGCGTTGACCAATTGATCGCCATCGGGTTTCCAGCCAGCCTCTTCGAGCAGTGCGAGGGCTTGCAGTTGCTTGTCGCGGATCACGCCGCTGCCATCGGTTTTCGGCGCTTCGAACACTTTACTGAACACCTCGTCGGGGATTTGCCCACGCAAGGGTTCGAGGATCTTCAGTTCTTGCGCATCGGGCAACTCGGTGGCGGCCAGCGACGTATTGGAGAAGTAGCTTTGCTGGCGAATATACAGACTGCGCATCATCTGCCGGTTGCTCCACTCGAAGTCCCAGAGCATCGCCAATGCCTGGCGCACACGCCGGTCGGCGAACATCGGCTTTTGCAGGTTGAACACGAATCCCTGGGCCGATTGCGGCGCTTCGGTCGCCAAATGAGCTTTTTGCAGACGGCCGTCGCTCAGTGCGGGGCTGTCATAGCCGATCGAATAGCCGGTCGCCGAGAATTCGCGGTTGTAGTCGTAGGCGCCACCGCGCAGCACTTGGCGAGCGACATCGGTGTCGCCGAAGTATTCGATGCTGAAGTGATCGAAGTTGTACAGGCCGCGACTGACCGGCAGGTCCTTGCCCCACCAGTCGGGGTTGCGCTCAAAGGTGATGCTGCGCCCCGAATCGACCCTACCGACTCGATAGGGGCCGCTGCCCAGCGGGGCTTCATAACCGCCACCGCCGGCGAAATCGCGGGTTTTCCACCAGTGTTCAGGGAACACCGGAAGCGTCGCTATATCGAGGGGCAGGGTGCGGTTTTCGTTGCTCTTGAAATCGAAACGCACGGTCAGCGGCGCCTCAACTTCGACACCTTTGACGTCGGCGAACTGGGTGCGATAGCGCAGGCTGCCCTGGGTCATCAAAAGGTCATAGGTGTAGCGCACGTCTTCGGCGGTGATCGCTTTGCCGTCGGCGAAGCGGGCCTTGGGATTGATGAAAAAGCGCAGTGACAGGCCATCGTCCGAACGCTCCATCTTTTGCGCAACCAGGCCATACACGGTGTAAGGCTCGTCCAGCGAGCGCTGGGCCAGCGGCGAATACAACAACCCATCGATCTGCGTGACACCGATGCCTTTGTCTATATAAGGAAGGACATGGTCGAAGTGGCCGATCTCGATGGCCGAACGGCGCATCGTGCCGCCCTTGGGCGCCTGCAGGTTGGTGTAGTCGAAATGGCTGAAGCCAGCGGGGTATTTGGCAGGCTCGCCATAAACGGTCAGGGCATGTTGCGGTGCGGCGTTCGCGCTTGCGCCAGCCGTCAGCAGGGCGAGGGCGGCAAGCATCAATGTGGGGAAAACCAGTCGCATTGTCAGCCTTGGGACTTGAATCGATAAGCGCAAGTTGTACGCGAGAGGCGCGTCGCTCGCCAGCCGTATGTGTAACTGAAACACAACGGCCCACCAGAAGGCGGGCCGTTGCGGGCAGTCGGACGACGAATCAGTCCTGACGGCTGGTGACTTCGAGCAGGTGATAGCCGAACTGGGTCTTCACCGGGCCTTGCACGACATTGATTGGCGCGCTGAACACGACGGTGTCGAATTCCTTGACCATCTGACCAGGACCGAAGGAGCCCAGGTCACCGCCCTGACGGCTCGATGGGCAGCTGGAGTTGGCCTTGGCCACTTCAGCGAAATCGGCGCCGGCTTCGATCTGGGCCTTGAGTTCGTTGCACTTGTTTTCGTCGGAAACCAGGATGTGGCGGGCAGTGGCTTTAGCCATGGGGAATTTCTCCAATGTATTTCAGTAAAGAGTGGAGCCTACCGGATTCAG
Source organism: Pseudomonas granadensis (assembly GCF_900105485.1). Lineage (GTDB taxonomy): Bacteria > Pseudomonadota > Gammaproteobacteria > Pseudomonadales > Pseudomonadaceae > Aquipseudomonas > Aquipseudomonas granadensis. The sequence continues at coordinate 2,522,128 of NZ_LT629778.1, forward strand.
TGAGCGATTTCCCGGCAAAGTTCCGTTGCTCTGTCCGTGGCGCAAATCAGAGATCGGCTGCACGCAGGCGCTCGGCGTGTTCGACGTACAGTTCGATCGGATCAGGCAGCCTCGTCACCGTGCCGTAAGCGCGGCGCAGACTGCCCAGATGGTCCAGCGGATAGTCCGAGCGAATCACCTGGCCCAAGTGAGAACTGAAGCGCCCGACAAACCCATCGTTTTGCTCCGTCTCGGTCGTGAAGTATTGCGAAAGCGCCTGGCAGATACGATGCATGGGATCAAGCAGTGAGGCGGGCGCAGTCGCAATGACGCCACTCCATGAATAATAGCGCACGCCATCGACGTGGTCCGGCCCATGCCCGCCCCAGGTCCTGGGTAGCCCTTGCGGATACTTGTCGTTGAAATCGCCGACGCCTTCGGTTGTCAGTGCATTGAGCGCGGCCATTGCGTTCTGCGGTAACGCCGAATTGCCACTGAGCAATGAAAGGAAGTTGGCAAACAACGTCGCGACGTTCTGCGCCACCGCTTCCGGCAAACGGCCCGGGACCAGTGCCTTGCGCAAGAAGTCGGCCAGTTCCGAACCATGATTCGGGCCACTGACTGACGTCACCGAAGCAACGGTGTGTGGTGCAAGCGCTGCAGCGTAGCGGGCTGCCAATGCACCTTGGCTGTGGCCGATAAGGTTGACTTTCTCGGCACCTGTGCCAATCAGTACGCGATGAATCTGTGCAAGCAGTTGTTCACCCCTTGTTTCGTTTTTGTGAGTGGCGGAAATATGTGGGACGAACACACGGCTGCCGGCTGTTTTCAAAGCGTCGCGTGCGTCATGGAACAGCTCGAAGTGGCCGATGCGCTCGAATCCGAACAGACCATGTACCAGCAGGATGGGATAGCGAGTTGAAGCATTCCGTTGCATGTTCTGACCTTTCACAGAGGTTCATCGGGAGTCCTGAGGCCACTCTAAAACACTCATCTTGCCGAAGAAGTAAGAACAGGCTTCTATTGGTCGATGAAACTGGACCAGAAGTTGTACGAATTATCAGATAGTTGTGAGATCCGAATCGGAAGTTGCCGCCGTCTTTCGCATATTCAATAACAAATTCGAGATGTTTGCCTACTCCCCGCGCAGCTTTTACCGGACGTCTGCGGCGAATCGTGCCGACAGAAGAAATTCGCCGGATCCCGTTCAATGTGAGCTGTCGACGTCGCTTGCAAACGGCGTTTTTCCAAGGAACGGAGCCACTGATGAACACGCATGAAGTCGAGTTTTGCTACCGGATGCGCCACCCCGTCGGAGCCTGTGCATCAAAGGAGTTGTTGCCAGCGGTAACCCTGGATTCGGTCGAAGGCAGGGTGCTCGATCCCGCGTTGGGCAGGGTCGTTGTCCGTATCGCTCCTTATCCAGGCATGACCTGCGGCGACCGCTTGCTGCTGAGTTGGGAAGGGCTGGATATCGAAGGCTTCGCTTACCAGCACGAAATGGTGCGTTATGTCACCGAAGGCCAGGTCGGCAAGGAGGTTGTTTTCGTCATCAAAGGCCTGCATGTCGCGGCACTGGATGGCGGTTCGCTGGAAATCTACTGGACTCGCATGGGGGCCGGATTGCCCGAACCCTCCTTGTCGGCACGTCTGCAATTATCGGTCGGTGATCCACGTCCACAACTGCTCGCACCGATCGTCGAGGGTGTGGTCAGTGGAACACTGGACCCAGCGCGGGTGCCGGAGGGTACGCTTGTCGTGCTGCAGCCTTATGCACGCATGGCGGCTGGCGATCGGGTGACATTGATATGGGGCACCGATGCGTTTCCAGCTTCTTTCAGGGATAACCTGAAGGTCGAAACCTTCGCTGTTGCCGATGTGCTGTCATTCTGGATCGACGGAGCGCACATCGCCGGACATCTCGGTGAGCAGGTAGCGGTGCGTTACCGGGTCGAAGACGCTGTCGGCGCACTGCGTGAGTCCGAAGCGACGAAACTGCGGGTGATGCCCTTTTTTCGTGAGGATCTGGACGCCCCCGATGTGCTGGAGGCCCAGGATGGCGTGCTTGACAGTGAAGATTCAATCGATGGGGTGACTGTCATGATCGGTAATGCCCGCACGCAGGAAGGGGAGTTGGTATACCTCAAATGTGACGGAGACTTTTTCAACCATCGCGACGACCGTGAGATCAGCCGCGAAACGGCAGGGAAACCGTTGATTTTCATCGTGCCTCACCGGTTTTGGCGTGAGCATCATGGCACCACGGTGCGTGTGGCTTACACGGTAGAACGTCTCGATGATGTCAGTCAGGAATCGGCAGAAACACAGGTACGAGTAGAGGCGTAGCGCTGTCTGCCATCCCTTCGGTTTCAGCGAAACCGAAGGGATGGCATGGCTATCAGTCCGCGTGCGCAGCGAGACGCTTGGCGGCGTCGAGCAACAAGCGCTCAGTCGCACTGAAACCGAGGCAGCCATCGGTAATCGATACCCCATAGCGCAGAGATCCGCTCAATGGCTGGCAGCCCTCGAACAGGTGGGATTCGAGCATCATGCCGATCAGGCCGCGATCACCCTGCAGGCGTTGCTCAAGCACTTCGTTGAAAACGCCGGGTTGGCGCAGAGGGTCCTTGCCACTGTTGGCGTGACTGCAATCGACCATGATCCGGCTCGGGATATTGAGCCGATTCAGATCGGCGTGGATCTTTGCCACGCTCTCGCGATCATGGTTCGGCCCTTTGTGACCCCCGCGCAGCACCAGATGGGTATCGGGGTTGCCTGGCGTTTGAATGATGGCCGGATGACCTTGGCTGTCGACGCCAAAATGCCGATGCGGGTGCGCTGCCGAACGCATGGCATCAACCGCAATTGCAGCACCGCCGTCGGTGCCGTTCTTGAAGCCGACCGCCATGTTCAAGCCGCTGGCCATTTCGCGGTGGATCTGCGATTCAGTCGTGCGTGCGCCAATGGCCACCCAGCTCAGTAGATCATCGAAATACCCGGCGGCCATCGGTTGCAGCAGTTCCGTGGCCACCGGCAAGCCGAGCCGGATCATTTCCAGCATCAACTCGCGTGACAGCGCAAGGCCACCGGCCATGTCATCGCTGCCATCCAGGTGCGGGTCGTAGGCCAGGCCTTTCCAGCCAACCGTGGTGCGTGGTTTTTCGACATAGGCACGCATTACCAAAAGCATTTCGTCGCTGACCTGTTCAGCCAGTCGAGCGAGTTTTTCGGCATATTCGAGTGCGGATTGCGGGTCGTGGATAGAGCAGGGGCCGACAATTACCAGCAGCCGCTGGTCCTGGCCGTTGAGAATGGCGCGCACGGATTGGCGCTGGGCGGCGATCTGCTGACTCAAGGTGTTGCTGAGCGGTAACCGCTGTTTGAGTTGCAACGAGCTGGGCAGACGCAAGGTCAGTGCTTCGTTGGCAGGATTCAACGTGGAAAGTGGCAGAGCGGAAACGGACGAGTTCATATTCGGTCTTCCTGGGCTGGCGGCGGTTTCTTACCGCGCGCTCGGCCCTACTGGGGTGTTCGACAATTGGCCGGATTGGCAACGTGTGTGTGCTTGCCACCTGTAGGTGACCGATCGGAGGCGGCAGGCTGTCCCGAGCGGAAGCTGGTAAATCGCCAGGCGCTAAAGCTGTCGTAACGGTAATAAGTGGCGTAATTCATGGGTGAATCCTCAAATGTCTGGTGGTGTGGCTGAAAATGTGTGAAGCCTGAAAAAACAAAACCCCCGGTCGGGGAGCCGACCGGGGGTTGAGAAATCTCTGGTAGGCGACCCGTTTACATGGGCGCCGTTTGGGTATCAGGCGCGCCAGTGGCTAAACCAATACCCAAAATAAAAGCTGACCGGAGTGCAAACATCATTCACCCACGCAGCCGCGACCGAGCGCTGGGCGCTGGCGGTATCAAGCTGCGAAAGTGTATTGAACATGGTCTGTCTCCGTGGAATGGATCGAGCTTACTCGACGCTGACCGGCGGCAGCAATCAGAAATTGCTATTGGCTGTTCAACCTGATGTCTATTGCCGAAGTGCTTGAGATCGTAACACCCGGTCCCTTGCTTGTTGACCGAGGATGAACAGTGTCGTCATTGTGCTGGTTGTGGCGCTGACGAATGCGATAAAGAATGGCAAGCGCCCTGGGTTGGTGTTTCTGGAGAATGCAGGATGAGCCTTGAATTGCGTCGCGCTACCGCCGAAGACGTGACATCCGCCCGCGAGCTGACCTGCCAGAACATGCTGCGTTACTACATTGAGTTCGAGCTGCCATGGCAGGACCATGCGTTCGATGTCGCGTGGTCGGAGCGGCAGAACTGGCTGATAGTGCGTGATGACGTGTCTGTCGGTTATATGAGTCTGAGCCGGGACATGCGCGCGCTTTATATTCGAGAATTACAGGTCTCTGAAGCGTTTCATCGACAAGGTGCCGGTTCCTGGGCGATCGATCAGGTTATCGACATGGCGCGCAGAGAGCGTCGTCCGGCTATACGCCTGACGGTCTTCCAGAATAATCCGGCAAGAAACCTTTACGAAAGAAAAGGCCTGCAGGTCCGGGGCCAGGATGAGTGTTTTCTGCGAATGCAGCTCGATATCAGCACACCTGTGCTCTGAAACCCGCAGCCGGCAAGCCCTCAATGATGTATTGAAACTTTTTTAATGCTGCTTTCCGCTAGGTCTGTGGGGCACTTTTTGCTAAGGTGTCCCGCATCCCAATATGACCATATCGCGAGGTGTCTGCTTGATTAGGGTGCTAGTGGTCGATGACCATGATCTCGTTCGTACGGGCATTACCCGCATGCTGGCCGATATCGACGGCTTGCAGGTGGTCGGCCAGGCCGAGTCCGGGGAAGAGTCCCTGATCAAGGCTCGAGAGTTGAAACCCGATGTGGTTCTCATGGATGTCAAGATGCCCGGCATCGGTGGCCTGGAAGCCACGCGCAAGCTCCTGCGCAGTCATCCGGACATCAAAGTCGTCGCGGTGACGGTTTGTGAAGAAGATCCTTTCCCGACACGCTTGCTCCAGGCCGGCGCTGCGGGATATCTGACCAAGGGCGCCGGGTTGCCGGAAATGGTTCAGGCGATTCGCCTGGTATTCGCGGGTCAGCGCTACATCAGTCCGCAAATCGCTCAACAACTGGCAATCAAATCCTTCCAGCCGTCCAACGATTCACCCTTCGATGCGCTGTCGGAGCGGGAAATTCAGATCGCGTTAATGATTGTCGGCTGTCAGAAGGTGCAGATCATTTCCGATAAGCTGTGCCTGTCGCCGAAAACCGTGAATACCTATCGCTACCGTATCTTCGAGAAGCTTTCGATCAGCAGTGACGTTGAGTTGACGCTGTTGGCGGTTCGTCACGGCATGGTCGATGCCAGCCTCTGATCATGACTGAAACATTCGATTCCAGTGCTTTTCTCTCGACCGTCAGCGGACGCCCAGGCGTCTATCGCATGTTCGACAGTGATGCGCGGCTGCTATACGTTGGTAAAGCCAAGAACCTGAAAAAACGCCTGGCCAGCTACTTTCGCAAAACCGGTCTCGCGCCCAAGACCGCGGCGTTGGTCGGACGGATTGCGCAGGTCGAGACGACCATCACGGCGAATGAGACCGAAGCGTTATTGCTTGAGCAAACGCTGATCAAGGAATGGCGTCCGCCGTACAACATTCTGTTGCGCGACGACAAATCCTACCCCTACGTGTTTCTCTCCGATGGTCAATTTCCGCGCCTGAGCATTCATCGCGGAGCGAAAAAAGCCAAGGGCAAGTACTTCGGTCCCTATCCGAGTGCCGGCGCCATCCGCGAAAGCCTGAGCCTTCTGCAAAAAACCTTTTTCGTTCGTCAGTGTGAAGACAGCTACTACAAGAACCGCGCGCGACCATGCCTGCAATATCAAATCAAACGTTGCAAGGCGCCTTGCGTTGGCCTGGTCGAGCCCGAGGTTTACGCCGAGGACGTGCGTCACTCGGTGATGTTTCTTGAGGGGCGTAGTCATGCGTTGACCAACGAGCTGTCCACGGCAATGGAAGAAGCGGCGATCAATCTGGAATTCGAGCGAGCGGCCGAGTTGCGCGACCAGATCGCACTGTTGCGACGGGTCCAGGATCAGCAAAGCATGGAGGGTGGCACGGGAGACATTGATGTCATCGCTGCGTTCGTCAACCCCGGCGGCGCCTGCGTGCATCTGATCAGTGTTCGCGGCGGGCGAGTGCTGGGCAGCAAGAATTTCTTCCCGCAAGTGGGCATCGAAGAAGACGTGTCGGAAGTCATGGCCGCGTTTTTGGGCCAATACTTCATCAGCAGCCCCGAGCGCGATTTGCCGAGTGAGCTGATCGTCAACGTGGTGCACGAAGACTTTCCGGCGCTGATCGAGGCCATTCATGAATTGCGTGGGCGCGAGTTGGCGATCAGTCATCGGGTCCGTGGTACGCGTGCGCGCTGGCAGCAATTGGCTGTCACCAATGCGGAGCAGGCATTGGGCGCGCGTCTGGCAAACCGTCAACACACCGCGGCGCGTTTCGAGGCCTTGGCCGAAGTGCTCAATCTCGATGAGCCGCCACAGCGTCTGGAATGCTACGACATCAGTCATTCCAGCGGTGAGGCAACGGTGGCTTCCTGCGTGGTGTTTGGCCCTGAGGGCGCAATCAAGTCGGACTACCGGCGCTACAACATCGAAGGCGTCACGGCCGGTGACGATTACGCTGCCATGCACCAGGCACTGACGCGGCGCTTCAGTAGACTCAAGGAAGGCGAGGGCAAGTTGCCGGACATTCTGCTGGTCGATGGCGGCAAGGGCCAGCTATCGATGGCTCGCGATGTGCTCAATGAACTGGCCGTGCCGGATCTGATTCTGCTCGGGGTTGCCAAGGGCGCAACCCGCAAGGCTGGCTTCGAAACGTTGTATCTGAATGATGCAGCGCACGAGTTCACGTTGCGCGGCGACTCGCCGGCATTGCATCTTATTCAGCAGATTCGCGATGAAGCACACCGTTTCGCAATCACCGGGCACCGCGCGCGCCGCGGCAAAACCCGCCGCACATCTACGCTTGAAGGCGTTGCTGGCGTTGGACCCACCCGCCGTCGCGACTTGTTGAAACATTTTGGTGGATTGCAGGAGCTGTCTCGTGCAAGCATCGAAGAGATCGCCAAAGCCCCGGGGATCAGTAAAAAGCTCGCAGAGTCGATTTATGCGAACCTGCATAGCGAGTAGAATGCCCCCTCACCTCGTAGCCAGTTGTGCCGATGAATATCCCTAATCTGATTACCGTTCTACGCGTCCTGCTCATACCGATCTTCATTTTGCTGTTCTATCTGCCTTACCAGTGGAGTTACATGGCCTCTGCCTCGGTGTTTGCCTTTGCGGCAGCGACCGACTGGCTGGACGGTTACCTCGCCCGTCGTCTGGAGCAGAGCACGCCGTTCGGCGCGTTTCTCGATCCGGTTGCCGACAAACTCATGGTTGCCGTGGCGTTGGTGTTGCTGGTGCAGGAACACGGCAATCTCTGGCTTACGTTGCCGGCGGCAGTCATCATCGGTCGCGAAATCGTCGTTTCGGCATTGCGTGAATGGATGGCCGAACTCGGCGCCCGTGCCCATGTCGCAGTGTCCAATCTGGGCAAATGGAAAACCGCCGCACAGATGCTTGCTTTGGTGATCCTGCTGGCCAATCCCAAGGACTTCAGCTTCTGGGTCATCTTGGGTTACGCCTTGCTGATGGTCTCCGCCGGCCTGACGTTATGGTCGATGGTTCAATACCTTCGTGCTGCCTGGCCGCATCTGAAGACGGATGTGGAAAAGAAATAAAACTTTTTTGAATCAAGGGGTTGACGGACCTTCTTAATTCTATAGAATGCGCATCACCAAGCGGGAATAGCTCAGTTGGTAGAGCACGACCTTGCCAAGGTCGGGGTCGCGAGTTCGAGTCTCGTTTCCCGCTCCAAGTTTTACGTATTTGTTGTTGTGCTACTGACAGCAAATGCTTTGAGGCCGAGTAGCAAAATGGTTATGCAGTGGATTGCAAATCCACCTACGCCGGTTCGATTCCGACCTCGGCCTCCACTTTAAACAAGCTCCGTAGATCCATGATTTACGGAGCTTTTTTATTTGCACTGCGCTGCAAGATTCAGTCTTGAAATACAGCCATTGCTAACTTGCTTCAACGGGAAGTGATGTATATATTTCCCGCACTGCTTCAAGGGCTGCATCCTGTCAGGATTGCTGCTCTGATGCAGACTACAGCAACGCCGCGCTACCGCCCGAATGGCGAAACTGGTAGACGCATGGGACTTAAAATCCCCCGCTCGTAAGGGCGTGCCGGTTCGATTCCGGCTTCGGGCACCATGAATATGAAGGGCTTGCATGAGATATCTCGTGCAAGCCCTTTTTTTTGCTTTGCAGTGACCAGGTTCAGCGCGAATTCATCTCTTTGCTGAGTCGAGTGGACTTTACCCTGCGCCTGCGCATCCAGCTCGCGAGTGCATGTAGCGGATGCAGAACGGCCGCAAGCGCGCCCACAACCAGGATTGAAAAAAGCGTGATCAGCGCAATGCTTTCGTGCGAGAACATGGTGGGTTACTCCTGTAGTCACTATGTTGGAACCCGCAGGCTAGACGCTTTCGACGGTGTTTGCGGTGAACGTATGTTCATCTTTTTCCGGCCGGACTGTGCTACGGGAAACTCACGTAGGGGGCTGGCGGGGTAAAAAGCGATACTGGCTTTTGACCGGCAGGAAACCGATCAGGAAGGAAAAATAATCATCACGCGCAAGCGACCTGGCGGTGACTGCAGCGTCACCGCTCGTGCAGCAAACCTCGCGCCCGCTTGTTCAATCGCGGTCATCTGAACCGAGGCAATGGTCGATCAATGGGTTTCAACGCTGACAGCGTGTTGCGAATCAGCGGAGCATCCTTTTCGATGTCGTTGAGCCGGTCGCGGATGCGCAGGGCGGTGGGGTGACCGCCTTGATGATCGACCCAGTCGGCGATTTCCTTGCAGGCCGCCGCAAGTCGCGCCTGGCGGGCGTCGAGAAGGGTGAGGAGGGTGGTGATGGACTCTTTTTCGGACATGGAACACCTCCGTTCTATCTAAGCTGAATGGCAGCAAAAAGCCCGCGCTGGCGAGCCTCATGCCGTGGGGGTGCTGCTCCCTCAGCTGGTTTGACTATAGACCCGCTTTTGATCGATATCAGGCGCAGGGCCGGCGGGCAACTGACGGGGCGCTGGCTGCGTTCAGCCGCTGGCATTCATTTTCCGCGTCGTACTCTTTGTCGTAGCCATCGCCGATGAAGCCGCCTGTGCGCGTGTCGCGGATTCGAAACCAGCTTTGCGCTTCAGCGGGATCTTGCTGACTGTCCCCGGCGCGACGGCCGTGGATAATGATTTTGGTGCAACGCTGCACGACGAAAATGTCTTCCATGGCGCCACCGCACTGATTCGTGTCACAACAACTATAGAAGCCTGTAGCGATTGCGCAAAAAATACACAGTTCAGCGCGTTGGCTGCCCGCTCAAGTCAGCCATCAACTGGCGTCCGCCACCTCAATCATCTGTTCAAGAAACATCGCCAGAGCCACTTCCTCGGTGCGCAAGCCTTTGCGCACGCGCGGTTTCGGCAGTTCGGCAAGGGCGCCGAGCATGAATTTTTCCACCACGCCGGGATGGATGTAGCACTTGCGGCACACCGCCGGGGTGTTGCCCAGTTGCTTGGCGACGTTTTTCACCATCTCCACCACGTGCCGTTTTGCCTCGGCCTCGGACTTCCATTGCAACTCACGCAATGTCGACAGCGCCAAAGCGCTGCCGGCCCAGGTGCGGTAATCCTTGGCGGTGAAATCGGCGCCGGTGAGGGTTTTCAAGTAGGCGTTAACGTCTGACGAGGTGACGGAGTGGCGCTCGCCGTTTTCGTCCAGATATTGAAACAGGTTTTGCCCGGGGATCTCCAGGCAGCGCTTGATGATGCGTGCCAGGCGTCGGTCCTTGACGGTGATCTGGTGTTCGATGCCGCTCTTGCCGCGAAACTGGAACAGGATCGCACTGCCATTGACCTCGACGTGGCGGCTGCGCAGGGTGGTCAGGCCGTAAGAACGGTTGTCGCGGGCATATTGCGTATTGCCGACCCGAATCAGCGTAGCGTCGAGCAAAGTGATGACGGTGGCCATGACCTTGTCGCGACTGAAGCCGGGCGCCGCCAGCAGCGCTTCCAATTGCTTGCGCAGCTTTGGCAGTGCCAGGCCGAAATCGCGCAGCCGCGAATACTTGTCGGCATCGCGAACCTCACGCCAGCGTGCATGGTAACGATACTGCTTGCGGCCGCGCGCATCGCGGCCGGTGGCTTGCAGATGACCGCACGGGTCCGGGCAGATCCACACATCGGTGTACGCCGGAGGGACGGCGAGGGCGTTGATCCGTTTGATTTCGTCCGGGTCGGTGATGCGCTGGCCGGAGGGCTCGAAGTAGCAGAACTTGCCGCGCAGTTTCTTGCGAGTGATACCGGGCTGGGAGTCATCGACGTAATGCAGGTCGGATGGCAGTGCAGCAGTCAGCTCGGTGTCGGGCATGGCAAGATCCTTGGGTGGCAGCGGTCAGTAAAATCATTGACCGCACGCTGTTGCCGTCGTGCCAAATGATTCAGGCAAGCACCGCGACCGCTTTGATCTGCGCCCACAACCGCTGGCCCGGATGCACACGCAACTGGTCTCTGGAATAGCGGGTGATCCGTGCGAGCAACGGCGTTCCGCCTGCATCGAGACGAATCAGTACGTGAGCGGTGTTGTCGGCTGCTTGCTCGCCCACTACCGTAACTGGCAATCGATTGAGAATGCTGCTGGATTCGCTGTCATGCAGCGCCAGGCTGATGTCCCGCGCATGCACCTTGCAGCGCAGCGTCTGGCCGATATTCATCGGTGCATGCGTGACGCGAATGCTCATTTCGGTAGCCGGCAGTTGCAGACTCAGTAATTGATACTGCGCATCGTAAGCGCTGACCTGGCCTTCGATGATCACCCCGGCGTCATCGCCCATTGCCATCGGCAAGTCCAGCCGTGCGAGGGTTTCGCCGATCGGGCCGCTGGCCAACACCTTGCCTTCGCTGAGCAACACCAGGTGATCGGCCAGCCGCGCCACTTCGTCCTGGGCATGGCTGACGTACAGCACCGGAATGTCCAGTTCGTCATGCAGGCGCTGCAAGTAAGGCACTATTTCGTTTTTGCGCTGGCTGTCGAGTGCGGCCAGCGGTTCGTCCATCAGCAACAATTTTGGACTGGTGAGCAACGCGCGGGCGATGCCGACACGCTGTCGCTCACCGCCGGACAAATGCTCTGGATGGCGATTCAGCAGATGCGCGATGCCCAGCAGTTCGGTGGCTTGCGTTATCTCGACCTGACGCTGTGATTTGGCAATACGTTTGAGGCCGAACTGCAAATTGGCCATGACCGACAGATGCGCAAACAGGCTCGCTTCCTGGAATACATAGCCGATTGCTCGCTTGTGCGGCGGGACGAAAATGCCGTTGTCGCTGTCCTGCCAGACCTCGCCGTTGACCTCAACAAAGCCTTGCCCGGCGCGTTCGAGTCCGGCGATACAACGCAGGCAAGAGGTCTTGCCAGAGCCCGAAGGTCCATAAAGCGCGGTCACGCCGCGGCCCGGCACATGCAAGTCGACATCGAGACTGAAGCCCGGCCAGACGGTTTTCAAACGAGCATCGATCATCACTCAGCTCCAGCCCGCGCGGGTCTTGCGGCTGGAGTACAGCGCCAGCAATACCACAAACGAAAATATCAGCATTGCCCCGGCCAGCCAGTGGGCCTGGGCGTATTCCAAGGCTTCGACGTGGTCGTAGATCTGCACGGAAACCACACGGGTCTTGTCGGGGATGTTGCCGCCGATCATCAGCACTACGCCGAACTCACCGACGGTATGCGCAAAGCCGAGGATCGCTGCGGTGATAAAACCAGGTCGAGCCAGCGGCACCATCACGCTGAAGAACGTATCCCAGGGACCGGCGCGCAGGGTGGCGGCGACTTCCAGCGGGCGCTGGCCAATGGCGGAAAACGCGTTCTGCAATGGTTGCACCACGAACGGCATGGAATAGATCACCGACCCAATCACCAGCCCCGTGAAGCTGAAAGTCAGCGTGCCCAGGCCCAGCCATTGGGTAAATTGGCCGAGAAAGCCGTTCGGGCCCATCATCAGCAACAAGTAAAAACCGATGACGGTGGGCGGCAGGACCAGGGGCAGAGCGACGATCGCCCCGATCGGGCCACGCAGCCATGAGCGGGTGCGCGACAACCACAGGGCAATCGGTGTGCCGATCACCAACAGGATCGCCGTGGTCACTGACGCCAGTTTCAGGGTCAGCCAGATCGCGGCGAAATCGGCACTGGTCAGTGCCATTTACAGTTGATAACCGTAAGACTTGATCACCGCAGCGGCTTGCGGGCCTTTGAGGTATTCGACCAGTGCCTTGGCGGCAGGATTGTCTTTGCCTTTGTTCAGAATCACGGCGTCCTGTTTGATCGGATCATGCAGGTCGGCCGGTACGATCCACGCCGAACCGCTGCTGACTTTACCGTCCTTGTAGATCTGCGACAGGGCGACAAAACCCAGTTCGGCGTTGCCGGTCGAAACGAATTGATAAGCCTGTGTGATGTTTTGTCCCTCAACCAGCTTGGCTTGGGTAGCCTCGGTCAGTTTGAGTTTGGCCAGTACCTGGGTCGCCGCCAAGCCGTAGGGTGCAGCTTTCGGATTAGCGATGGACAGATGCTGGTACTGGTTTTTCTGCAAAACTCCGCCCGCATCATCGACGTAACCTTCTTTCGCCGACCACAGCGCCAAGGTGCCGATCGCATAAGTGAAGCGCGAACCTTTGACAGTGTCGCCTTCTTTCTCGAGCTTTTCTGGTGTGGTGTCGTCAGCGGCGAGGAACACTTCGAACGGCGCGCCGTTCTTGATTTGCGTATAGAACTGGCCGGTGGCGCCGTAGGCTGCAACCAGTTTATGCCCGGTGTCTTTTGCGAAGCCGGCGGCGATGGCCTGGATCGGCGCGGTGAAATTCGCGGCCACTGCCACTTGTACTTCATCAGCCAAAGCGCCATTGCTGGCGAATACAGCGAGCAGAGATGCCAGGCAGGCAGGGGCAAATCGTGAGGCACGCAGGATCATGCAACAGCTCCGTGGTTGGCGTGTACGCCGGGCAGCACTGTCAGGTGAAGGCTGCTTCGCGGCAAGTGTGCTTTCGCTATATACGGAAATATATAGCGAAAGCAGGGCAAACAGGAAATGTTCTGTGCCACGTCAACGATGCTTGAGTTTCGCCAGTGCGCCTTCGGCCAACTGCCGGGTCAGTTCAGCACTGTCTGTATCCTTGCCCAGCGTGAACGCCTGACCGGCCCATAGGTTGGCGAACTGTTCCTCTTTCACCGCGCGCAAAGGCATCAATGCCCCGCCAGCCAGGGGGAACGCTGGGGCTTGAGCCGACATCGGGCCGAGTTCGCGCATCACCCGGTTGAGAATGCCCCGCGCCGGCCGCCCGGTAAAAAGATTGGTGATTGCGGTTTCGCTTTCCTTGGCGGTGCGCAGCGCCTTGTGGTGGCTGGCGCTGATTTTTGCTTCGGTCGTAAACAGATAAGCGGTGCCGACTTGTACGGCCGAGGCGCCGAGCATGAATGCCGCCGCCACGCCGCGCGCATCGGCAATGGCCCCTGCGGCAATTACCGGGATTTTTACCGCATCGACCACCTGTGGGACCAGGGCAAACGTACCCACCTGACTGCTCAGGTCATCGCTCAGGAACATGCCCCGATGGCCGCCGGCCTCATAGCCCATGGCGATGATCGCATCGCAGCCGTGCTGTTCGAGCCAGACCGCTTCATCGACCGTGGTTGCCGAAGAGAGGATCTTTGCCCCGGTAGCCTTGACCCGCTCCAGCAGGGATTTTTCCGGCAGGCCGAAATGGAAACTCACCACTTCGGGCCGGAACTCTTCCAGCACTTCGCAGGCCACCGCATCGAAAGGCGCACGGTTGGACACCGGCGTCGGTGCGTCGAAATCAACGCCCAGTTCGCGGTAGTACGGCTCAAGCAGGTTTTTCCATTCGCGTGCGCGCTGTTCATCGGTGACTGGAGGCTGATGACAGAAGAAATTGACGTTGAATGGCCTGGTCGTGTTCTGGCGAATGGTCTTCAGTTCTTCGCGCAATTGCTCGATGCTCAGCATCGCCGCCGGCATCGATCCCAATCCACCCGCGTTGCATACGGCGATCACCATGGACGAATTCGTCGCGCCGGCCATCGGCCCCTGAATGATGGGCAATTCAATGCCGAGCAAATCAACGATGCGAGTGTCTGGCCATTGGCTCATGAAGCTGTTCTCCGAACGAGGAAGCGGGCAGGGACGCAGAAGCGGTTTGTAACAGCAAACGCGCGTTTCGAGCCAGTCCGAAATTGAGAACAACCCATGCAGTTTTTCAGCGCCGAAAGACTCCGCCACTTGTCCTGCGTGCGCAGCTGCGCCTTCTCCTGAGGCAGATTCGCTGTTTGGCCCATGGTCGAATGTGGCAATGTGTTTCGATGTGCTATTCCACGGCACGACATTCTGAAAACAGTCATGCGAGGCAGTCATGTTCAACGCCATTGTGATCGACAAAGACGACAGCGGTTACCGCGCCAATCTGCAGCAACTCGACGAAGCGCAATTGCCTGAAGGGGACGTTACGGTAGCTGTCGCTTACAGCACGCTGAACTTCAAGGACGGTCTGGCGATTACCGGCAGCAGCCCGGTGGTGCGCAAGTTTCCGATGGTGCCAGGGATCGATCTGGCCGGCACCGTGGAACACAGCTCCCATCCGGATTACCAGGTCGGCGACCAGGTACTGCTCAATGGCTGGGGCGTTGGCGAAAATCACTGGGGCGGTCTGGCGCAGAAAGCCAGGCTCAATGGTGACTGGCTGATTCCTTTGCCCGAGGCTTTTTCACCGGCGCAGGCCATGGCTGTCGGGACGGCCGGTTACACCGCGATGCTGTGCATTCTGGCGCTCGAACGCAATGGTGTTACGCCAGCCCAGGGTGAGGTGCTGGTCACCGGCGCCAATGGTGGTGTCGGCAGCTTCGCGATCGCGCTGCTGAGCAAACTCGGTTATCGCGTGGTGGCGTCCACCGGGCGAGTGTCGGAGCATGAATATCTGCAGCGATTGGGCGCCAGCGAAATCATCGACCGCGCGACGCTGTCCGAACCGGGCAAGCCGTTGGCCAAGGAACGCTGGGCCGCCGTGATCGATTCCGTCGGCAGTCACACTTTGGCCAATGCTTGCGCCAGCACTAGCGCCGAAGGCACTGTCGCGGCCTGTGGTCTGGCGCAAGGGATGGACTTCCCGGCATCCGTGGCGCCGTTCATTTTGCGCGGCGTGACGCTTGCCGGCATCAACAGCGTGACCCAGCCGAAAGCGCGGCGAGTGCACGCGTGGGAGCGGCTGGCCAAGGATCTGGATTTCTCGCTGCTGGCCTTGATCAGTCGTGAGATCGGCTTGAATGAAGCCCTCGACGCGGCGCCGCAGTTGCTGGCCGGGCAACTGCGCGGTCGTGTTGTGGTTGACGTCAATCGCTGAGCTGAACGGGCGGCAGGCGTTAAGGCTGGGTTTCCCGCTCGAGCAATTGCCGTTTGCGCTCAACGCCCCAGCGATAGCCTGAGAGGTGGCCGTCGCTGCGCACCACGCGGTGGCACGGGATCGCCACCGCCAGGCGGTTGGCCCCGCAAGCCTGGGCTACAGCGCGCATCGACGTCGGCGCGCCGATGCGCTCGGCGATCTGCGCGTAACTGGCCGTCTGCCCCGGCGGGATTTCCCGCAGCGCTTGCCATACGCGCTCCTGAAACGCAGTGCCGCGCACATCAAGCGGCAAGTCCAGGCCGATCGCTGGCGCCTCGACAAACCCCACGACCTGGGCGATCAGTTGCTCGAACCCGGCATCGGCGCCGATCAGGTTGGCCAGGCGAAACTGATCCTGCAAATCACAAACCAGACGATGCGGATCGTCACCCAACAGAATTGCACACACTCCGCGATCGCTTTGCGCGACCAGAATCGCCCCGAGCGAGCATTGGCCGACGGCGAAGCGGATATCGTTATTCTTGCCGGCAGCGCGGTAATCGCCAGGTTTCATCCCGAGCAATTGATTGGCTGACTCATAGAAGCGGCTATTGGAATTGAATCCCGCGTCATATAGCGCCTCCGTCACCGACCCAGCGTTTGCCAGGTGTTGACGCAGCTTGCGGGAGCGGTGGGCGGCGGCGTAACCCTTGGGCGTCAATCCGGTTGCGGCTTTAAAGATGCGGTGGAAGTGAAATGGGCTCAGGCCAGCGGTCTGGGCCAGTTCGCTGAGCGCCGGCAATGTCTCGGCAGCCTCGATGTCGCGGCAGGCGTTGGCGACAGTCGCTGCGTGCTGTGCGGCAACGTCGCTGTGATCCTTGCCGGCGCGTCTACTGGCTCGGTAGCCTGCGGCCTCGGCCTGCTCAGCCGTATCGAAAAACTCGACGTTGTGCGGTTTCGGCAGGCGCGAGAGGCTGCTTGGCCGGCAATAGACACCCGTGGTCTTTACCGCATAGACGAATTGCCCGTCCGCTTTCGGGTCGCGGGCCACCACAGCGGCCCAGCGCGGATCGGTTTCGATGCTGACGGTGTCGGTTAGCGTGTCCATAGGGGTTAATCCGTTGACCTGTTTGATTCAGGTTAACTGGCGTCGATTGCTTCGACACTCCGGGCCTTGCGGTCAAACTTTCACGCGTTGCCAGCGACGCGAAAGGTGAGGTTGATACGTCGTTCGCCCAGGCGCAAATGATTGCCCGGCTTGATCGGCAACACGCCGTGGAAACGCAAGCGATCAACGCCGCCCCAGATCACCATGTCGCCATGCAGCAGCGGGATTCGCTGGCATTTGTCACTGCGTTCAAAACCGCCGAACAGAAACATCGCCGGTAAACCCAGCGACAACGAAACGATTGGCGCGGCGTAGGCCTTTTCGTCCTTGTCCTGATGCAAGGACATTTTCGCGCCGGGAACATACTGGTTGATCAGGCACGAGTCAGGCACAAAATCAGCGAATCCGGCCTGTTCTGCGGCAGTGTGCGCCAGTTCGGCAAACACCGTGGGCAATGCAGGCCACGGCAATCCGCTGAGCGGATCCACGCTTGCATAGCGATAACCTTGGCGGTCGGTGATCCAGCCGAGGTTGCCACAACTGCTCGTACCGACCGACATGCTGAAACCGCCGGGTGTGACCATATGGCGGAGCGGGGCGGCCGCAAGCACCGTGTCCAGCTCCGGCAGCAGTCGATCAACCTGCGGCAAGGCAAACCCGCGCAACACCCACGCTTGCTCGCCGATCTGCTCGGCCCGGGCTTGCTGGACGGGTTCGTGGTCGGCGAACAGGTCAAACGTGGTCGGTTGCATGGTGTCGATTACAGCGCTTTGCTGACCTTGATGTCACTGACTTTGTCGTCTGTGTGAATTTCTTTCAGCGCCGCTTCTGCTTCCTCTTCAGTGCCGCTTTCGAGGTCAGCAAACTCGAAACGTTGCTCGCCGTCGAGCTTGTACTTGATGACGTATTTGGTTTTTTGCGCCACGGTCATGGTTTCCTTTTCTGGTTTGCGTTATCAGCTGAGTTTAGTGCTGGAACGACGAATGATCTTGATCGAATGGGTCAGCGTCGGCTTGCGTGTCACGCTTATCGCGCGGCGGTTGACGGTGTCGATGGTGATGTTCCAGAAACCGGTGCTCGGCGCGGTAATGCGGGCCGGGAACGTATCGAAGGCGCCGCCGTGATAGGTGTGGCGGCCACCATTTTTGAAGCTGCGGAAGTTGGCGTCGTTCATCAGACGGATGTTGCACATTTGCGAGCACTGGATGACGACGATGTCGTCTTCGTTGAGGTGTTCGCGCTGGTGAATGAATTTCATGGGCGCCTCCAGAAGGGCTTTTGCTACAAAATCAAAACGATAGCTTGTCGATGAGCGCAGTTTATCAGCCCGCACGGGTTATTATCTGGCCGTCGGGCATCGGTTTGACAATTTTGAACAGATATTCGCAATCGGATGCGGGTTAAATGCAAAAGGCGTCGGAGAAAAACAGCGTTTGTGCTGTCGGACGGTCTTTAACGGAGGTTTTGTATGAAGTGGGGTGTGGTGTGTCTGCCGTTGATATTGGCTGTCGGTGGTTGTGCGAACGTTTCCGAGATCAATGAAACGCTGCCGACCATGAGCGTAATCTCCGGCAAGAAGCCCCAGGAATATGCCGAGTGTCTGGCCGAAAAGCTGGCCGACAGCCGCGGCGCGCTGCAAGTGCAGCCGCACAAGGAAGGCGTGCGAGTGATCGTGCCGGGCAAACTTTCCACCGGTCCGGCGGCGGTCTTCGATATCGAAGACCGCTCCGGCGGCAGCAGCATCAAATTGCACGAGCGCATGTCGAATGTGCCAGTGCGTCCGCATGATGTGCAAAAAGCCGCCAACGCCTGTATTTCCGGCTGATAGACTTGTCGTCGTCAGCTCCAATGCCGTCGCAGTGATGCTGTGACGGCATTGTCATTTCTGGAGTCGCGATGAAGCGAGAGCACGTTCGGGAGCGCCATGCAGAGGGCCTTATCTCTGCCACCCATGTCATCCAGAACCCGGCCAATCCGGGCGAATGGATCGTGTTTTTCAAGAAAAGCGCCGGTCGCAGCTATTTTCTGGTGGACGAAAACGACGAAGTCGAGTCGTTCAGCCGTCTCGACGATTTGATCGAAGTCGTGCGTGGACTCGGGATCAAATTCGCCGAAATTCATATGTAGCGACTATTTGCAGACCACGATGACGCTGCGGTTTTTGTAGTTGCCGACATCCACGCCCAAGGTCTTGTCATCCTCTGTGGGGGCGGGCGTTCCGTCTGTACCGACGATGCGGTAACCGGTGCCGGCGCAAGATGCATCGGCCTTTTCGTAGCACATTGCCCAAGAGTTGGCTTCGCCGGAGCAATCGATCGCCAAGCCTTGTTCGCCGTTGTTCAGATAGGCAGGGCGCGAGGTGGCGCATCCGGCCAGGGTCAATACTGCGATGATGGAAAGCAGGTTTTTCAGGGTCATGTTCAGGTCTTCAGCAAGGGGAGGCTAGACGCTCTGACAGCGCTGCGTCGAAAAGGTTATAGCGATTGGCCACTTGTTTGTCCGCAGGCATGAAAAAGCCCTGCGCGATGGCAGGGCTTGAGGGTTGTGGCTCGGCCGATCAGTCCTGATCCTTGCCGCGGCGCTTGGCCGATGCTGGCGTGTCGGTGAACACAGCCGCCACATCGGTGGCCATTTGTTCGCTGTCGAAAGGCCCGGCGATGTGCTCGCCATTGGTGGTGGTCAGCGTCCACTTGCCGTCTTTCTTGTCGATCACATACCCGTTGACGATTTTTACCGCAGCCATCTATCTGTCTCGTTCGCTGGTTCAAAGTCGCCATGATACCGGCAAATGCGCACATTGGGGGCCGATCAGGGTATGGTGATCCGGCTCGTCCGGTTCTTGAGCTACGCTGAATACGCCGCTGAAAATCTGGATGGAACTATCGGCACGAATATTTCTCTATCTTGGCATCGGTTAGCCAGTGCGGGGCATTGTAAGGTGCACGCCGCCTGATTAGACTGCGCCGAAACTCGTACACACAGCCTTTTCAAGGACTTATATGATCAAGAAATGCTTGTTCCCAGCAGCCGGTTACGGTACTCGCTTCCTGCCAGCGACTAAAGCCATGCCTAAAGAAATGCTGCCGGTGGTAAACAAGCCACTGATCCAGTACGGCGTTGAAGAAGCGCTGGACGCTGGTCTGACGGAAATCTCCATCGTGACCGGCCGTGGCAAACGTGCTCTGGAAGACCACTTCGACATCAGTTACGAGCTGGAAAACCAGATCAAAGGCACCGACAAAGAGAAATACCTGGTCGGTATCCGCAAGCTGCTCGACGAGTGCTCGTTCTCGTACACCCGTCAAACCGAAATGAAAGGCCTGGGTCACGCGATCCTGACCGGTCGCCCGCTGATCGGTGACGAACCGTTCGCCGTGGTGCTGGCGGATGACCTGTGCGTGAACCTCGACGGCGACGGCGTGCTGACCCAGATGGTCAAGCTGTACAAGCAGTTCCGCTGCTCGATCATCGCCATCCAGGAAGTCGACCCGCAGGAAACCAGCAAGTACGGTGTCATCGCTGGCGAAATGATCCGCGACGACATCTACCGCGTACACAGCATGGTCGAGAAGCCAAAGCCGGAAGACGCGCCGTCGAACCTGGCGATCATCGGTCGCTACATCCTGACGCCGGACATCTTCGATCTGATCGAGCAGACCGAGCCAGGCAAGGGTGGCGAAATCCAGATCACCGACGCCCTGATGAAGCAGGCCCAGAACGGCTGCGTGATGGCTTACAAGTTCAAAGGCAAGCGTTTCGACTGCGGTGGCGCGGAAGGCTATATCGAAGCGACCAACTTCTGCTTCGAGAACTTCTACAAGACTGGCAAGGCTTACTAAGAGCGCTTGACTGGTCTGCAGGAAAAACCCGCTTCGGCGGGTTTTTTCGTTTTGCGTCCCCATATCAGCGGCAACGCTTGCCCAATCAGCGTCTGCGGGTATGCTGAGCGCCTGCCTTGGAGATAGAAATGGCCTACGATTTTGATCTTTATGTGATTGGCGCCGGTTCTGGCGGTGTGCGCGCTGCGCGTTTTGCCGCCGGTTTCGGTGCGAAAGTGGCGGTGGCCGAGAGCCGTTATCTGGGCGGCACCTGCGTCAACGTTGGCTGCGTGCCGAAAAAGCTGTTGGTATACGGCGCGCACTTCGCCGAAGACTTCGAGCAGGCGTCGGGGTTCGGCTGGAGCCTGGGTGAAGCGAATTTCGACTGGGCGACTTTGATTGCCAACAAGGATCGCGAGATCAATCGCCTCAACGGCATTTATCGCAATCTGTTGGTCAACAGCGGCGTGACGCTGCACGAAGCGCACGCGAAAATTGTCGGCCCACATGAGGTCGAGGTGAACGGCGAGCGCTTCACTGCGAAAAATATTCTGATCGCGACCGGCGGCTGGCCGCAGATTCCGGAGATTCCCGGTAGCGAACACGCTATCGGCTCCAACGAGGCATTCTTCCTCAAAGAGCTGCCAAAGCGCGTGCTCGTGGTCGGCGGCGGTTACATCGCGGTCGAGTTCGCGGGGATTTTCCATGGTCTTGGTGCGAACACCACGCTGTTGTATCGCGGCGATCTGTTCCTGCGTGGTTTCGACGGCGCGGTGCGCAAGCACCTGCACGAAGAACTGAGCAAGCGCGGCATGGACCTGCAGTTCAATGCCGACATCGCGCGGATCGACAAGCAGGCCGGCGGCAGCATGAAGGCCACGCTGAAGGACGGTCGCGTTCTCGAAGCTGATTGTGTGTTCTACGCCACGGGCCGTCGTCCGATGCTCGACAACCTGGGCCTGGAAAACACCGGTGTGCAGTTGGATGACAAGGGTTTCATCAAGGTTGATGACGAGTATCAAACCACTGAGCCGTCGATTCTGGCGCTCGGTGATGTGATTGGTCGTGTGCAATTGACGCCGGTAGCGCTGGCGGAAGGCATGGCCGTGGCGCGGCGTCTGTTCAAGCCGGAGCATTACCGTCCGGTGGATTACAAGATGATTCCTACAGCGGTGTTCAGCCTGCCGAATATCGGTACGGTCGGCTTGACCGAAGAGCAGGCGCGCGAAGCAGGTCATGAGGTGGTGATTTTCGAAAGCCGCTTCCGGCCGATGAAGCTGACGTTGACCGAGTGTCAGGAGAAGACCCTGATGAAGCTGGTCGTCGATGGCAAGACCGATAAGGTTCTCGGTTGCCACATGGTGGGTCCGGACGCCGGCGAAATCGTCCAGGGGCTGGCCATCGCGTTGAAGGCTGGCGCGACCAAGCGCGACTTCGACGACACGATCGGGGTGCACCCGACGGCCGCCGAAGAGTTTGTCACCATGCGTACGCCGGTCAGCGCTTAAGCGCCTTTCGGTTCTGGCGCTGCCGCAACGGCAGCCGCCAGACGCTGGCTTTCTTCCAGGCTGGCCTGAGCCTTGGTCAATTCCTTTTCCAGTGACTGGTTGAGCTGCGTTTGCTCCTCGACGCTCTGCTTGAGTGCCTGACTCTCCAGCGAGGCGACGCGCAGACGTTCCTGGAGGAGGGTGCGTTCGCTGTCGACGCGCGTGGCTTGTTCGAGCAACTGATCCTGACGCAGATTGCTTTGCTTGAGCTGGTCCTGCAACAGGCTCAGCTCGCGCTGGGTGCCACGGTTTTCGGTGAGCAGGCGCTCGTTGTCGCGGTGCAGCTGAGTGATCTCGTCCTGACGCATCAGCGCGCTTTGTTGCGCCTGACGCAGCTCGGCCTGAATCTGCTGAACCTGACTTTCATGACGGCTCTGTTCCTGCTCGCGCTGTTCTTTGCTGGCGTTGCGGTAGTGCTCCAGCGCATCGCGGGCGTGCAAGTGCTTTTCTTCCAGCGAGCGGATCTGCTCGTCCTTGTCCTGCAAGCGTAATTCAGAATCGGCCAAAGCCTGATTGAGCCCGGCGTTGCGCGTCTGCTCGGTTTGCAGCATCGAGCGGGTGCTGTTCAGCGCTTCGGATTCGCGTTCCAGTGCAGCGCCTTGAATGTCGTGCTCGTGCTCGAGCTTTTCCAGCGCCTGCCGGGTCTGCGCCAGCTCTGCTTCCAGCGCTTCACGTTGCGCCTCGAATTGTTCGCGCGCCTGCTCGATAGGCTCCTGCGCCTGCTCTTTCAAGCGTTGCGCGAGGCGAGAGACGAGGGCGGTCAGTTCATCATCGATCGGCTCAGCGGAGGCTTCAACCGGTTGCGCGCCATCATCCAGCTCTTTCAGATAGCGGTGGATGGTGGTTTTCGAGCCAGTATTGCCCATTTCGATGCGTACTGCGTCGATGCTCGGGTGTTCGCCGCGCGCCAGAATTGCGGTGCGCGCGATCTGCACCAGTGCTTTGGTAATGCCGCCACGGGCCATGTGAACTCCTACGGTTACGTACTGTGGTACATGCCACTGAAAAGCAAAGTGTACCATGCCGGCATAAAAGTGAAATACATCGAAAATTACAGGCGGGATATTCTGGTATTACCCAATGTCACACGGCAAAATGCACATCTTCATCTTCAAACCAGTACGCCAGCGAGAAAACAGCCCATGAGCGATCTGGATCGCTATCTGCAAGCCGCCACCCGCGACAACACGCGCCGCAGCTATCGCGCGGCCATCGAGCATTTCGAAGTGAAGTGGGGCGGGTTTCTGCCGGCGACGGCCGACAGCGTTGCGCGCTATCTGGTCGCTCACGCTTCCGAGCTATCGATCAACACGTTGAAGCTGCGCTTGTCGGCGCTGGCGCAGTGGCATAACAGTCAAGGCTTTGCCGACCCGACCAAGGCGCCGGTGGTGCGCAAGGTATTCAAGGGGATACGCGCGTTGCACCCGGCGCAGGAGAAACAAGCCGAGCCGTTGCAGTTGCAGGACTTGCAGCGGGTCATCGATTGGCTTGAGCACGAGGCGCAAACCGCGCGCGAGCAACAGGATCGACCGGCTCTGCTAAAGGCTTACCGCGACCGCGCGTTGATCCTGCTCGGGTTCTGGCGCGGTTTTCGTAGTGATGAGTTGTGTCGTCTGCAGATCGAGCATGTGCAAGCGCACGCCGGCAAAGGCATCACCTTGTATCTGCCGCGCAGCAAGGGCGATCGGGAAAACCTCGGGCAGACCTGTCAAGCCCCGGCGCTGCTCAAGCTGTGTCCGGTGCAGGCCTATATCGATTGGATCACCGAGGCGGCGCTGGTGCGCGGGCCGGTGTTTCGCAGCATCGATCGTTGGGGCAATCTGAACGAGGCGGGGCTGCACGCCAACAGCATCATCCCGTTGCTGCGCCAGGCGTTGCAGCGTGCCGGGATCGCCGCCGAGGGTTACACCAGTCACTCGTTGCGGCGCGGCTTCGCCACTTGGGCTCATCAAGCGGGTTGGGACCTGAAGTCGCTGATGAGTTACGTCGGCTGGAAGGACATGAAATCGGCGATGCGCTATGTTGAAGTCAGCCTATTCCAGGGAATGGCTCGGATTATGGATAAGCCGGATCAAGCGTAGAGATCGTTTTCTTCTATTAATACAGTCAGCTAATAGCGAAAACAAATCAGCAGCATCAGGTTTGCCAATGAGCGTTCCGTCGAGTGAGTGGGTAGGATTCACCCATCAACTTCATAACCCCTGACGGAGAGTCATCGATGCCTATCATCAACAGCCAAGTAAAACCGTTCAAAGCTACCGCGTTCAAAAACGGCGACTTCGTTCAAGTCTCGGACGCTGACTTGAAAGGCAAGTGGTCCGTGGTCTTCTTCTACCCAGCCGACTTCACCTTCGTTTGCCCAACCGAACTGGAAGACCTGGCCGACAACTACGCTGAGTTCAAGAAACTGGGCGTAGAGATCTACAGTGTTTCTACCGACACTCACTTTGCCCACGCTGCCTGGCACAACACTTCGCCAGCCATCGGCAAGATCGAATACACCATGATCGGCGACCCGACCCACGTCATCTCGCGCAACTTCGACGTGCTGATCGAAGAAGCTGGCCTGGCTGACCGTGGCACCTTCGTGATCAACCCTGAAGGCCAGATCAAAATCGTTGAACTGAACGATGGCGGCGTTGGCCGTGACGCTTCCGAGCTGCTGCGCAAGATCAAGGCTGCTCAGTACGTCGCTGCACACCCAGGCGAAGTTTGCCCAGCCAAATGGAAAGAAGGCGAGGCCACTCTGGCTCCGTCCCTGGACCTGGTCGGCAAGATCTAAGTCTGTGACACGCAACGCAGGGCGGCACGCCGCACCTTTCTAGCTAGTTAGCTGCACCGCCCAATAAAAATGCCCGGGCGAGATTCGCTCGGGCTTTTTTTCGCCTCAAATAAAGGAAATCGCCCGTATGTTGGACGCCAATCTTAAAGCCCAGTTGAAATCGTACCTGGAACGGGTCACCCAGCCGATCGAGATCGTTGCATCCCTCGACGACGGTGCGAAATCCCGTGAAATGCACGACCTGCTGAAAGACGTTGCCAGTCTTTCGAGCCAGATTACTTTGATCGACAACGGTGACGATGCACGCAAGCCATCGTTTTCGATCAACCGCCCAGGCGCCGACATCAGTCTGCGTTTCGCCGGTATCCCGATGGGCCACGAATTCACCTCGCTGGTGCTGGCCCTGTTGCAAGTCGGCGGCCACCCGTCGAAAGCCAGTGTTGAAGTGATCGAGCAGATCCGCTCGCTCAAAGGCGAGTTCAGCTTCGAGACCTACTTCTCGCTGTCTTGCCAGAACTGCCCGGACGTGGTCCAGGCGTTGAACCTGATGGCCGTGCTCAACCCGAACATCCGTCACGTCGCCATCGACGGCGCGTTGTTCCAGGACGAAGTCAACGATCGCAAGATCATGGCTGTACCGAGCATCTACCTCAACGGCGAGAACTTCGGTCAGGGCCGCATGGGCCTGGAAGAGATCCTCGCCAAACTCGACACCGGCGCCATCGAGCGTCAGGCCGAGAAAATCAGTGCCAAAGAGGCGTTTGACGTGTTGGTCGTCGGCGGTGGCCCGGCCGGTGCTTCGGCAGCGATCTATGCGGCGCGTAAAGGCATTCGCACCGGCGTTGCGGCTGAGCGTTTCGGCGGCCAGGTGCTCGACACCATGGCCATCGAGAACTTCATTTCCGTACAGGAAACCGAAGGGCCGAAGCTGGCGACCGCGCTGGAAGAACACGTCAAGCAATACGACGTCGACATCATGAACCTGCAACGCGCCGACCAGCTCATCCCGGGCAAGAACGGCGAGCTGCATGAAGTCCGCTTCGCCAGCGGCGCGACACTCAAAGCCAGGAGCGTGATCCTGGCGACCGGTGCGCGCTGGCGTGAAATGAACGTGCCGGGCGAGCAGGAATATCGCAACAAAGGCGTGGCGTACTGCCCTCACTGCGATGGTCCACTGTTCAAAGGCAAGCGTGTCGCGGTGATCGGCGGTGGTAACTCCGGCGTTGAAGCGGCCATTGACCTGGCGGGTATTGTCTCGCACGTCACGTTGCTGGAATTCGACGTCCAGCTGCGCGCCGATGCCGTGTTGCAGCGCAAACTGCACAGTCTGCCAAACGTCACCGTGATCACCAGTGCGCAAACCACTGAAGTCACCGGTAACGGCGAGAAGGTCAGCGGTCTGCGTTACAAGGATCGTACGACCGATGAGTTGCGCACGGTCGAGCTGGAAGGCATCTTCGTGCAGATCGGTCTGCTGCCCAACACCGATTGGCTCAAAGGCACCATCGAGCTGTCGCCACGTGGCGAGATCATTGTCGATAACCGTGGCGAGACTTCGATCCCGGGGATCTTCGCTGCCGGTGACGTGACCACCGTGCCGTACAAGCAGATCGTGATTGCGGTGGGCGAGGGCGCCAAGGCTTCGCTGAGTGCTTTCGATCACCTGATCCGCACTTCGGCGCCGGCATAACGGCCTGGCCGGAAATGAAAAAACCCGTGAGTGATCACGGGTTTTTTTATGGCGCGTGAAAAGCGGCCCCTCATCGGAACGCCGCCCGCCCAGCCCTCTCCCGAATTAGAGGGAGCTGACCGAGGTGCTTGGCGTTATCCGCCGACCTCAAAGAGCCAGTCAATTGCGTATTCAGCGCTGGTCGTTCAGGTCAGCATCACATCTCGAAGGCTCCCCAATCAGTGCCCTCTCCCTCCGGGAGAGGGTTAGGGTGAGGGGCTTCCAAGGCTTTTCAGTTCTTACAACGGCGCCGGTTGAATGATCTCAACCCAGTAACCATCCGGATCCTTGATAAACGCCAGGCTCTTCATCCGTCCATCAGTCAGGCGCTTCTGGAAATCGCAGCCCAGTTCTTCGAAGCGTGCACACGCCGCAACGATGTCCGGCACGGAAATACAGATGTGGCCGAAACCACGCGGGTCGGTATTGCCATTGTGATAGGCGAATTCGGCATCGTTCTCGGTGCCGTGGTTGTGAGTCAATTCGAGAATCCCCGGAATCGACTTCATCCATTCGGTGCGAGCAGCGGCGTCAGCAGGGATTTGCGATTTGTCGACCAGAGCAAGGAAGTAGAGGCTGAATTCGGCTTCCGGGAAGTCGCGTTTTTCGACCAGCGAAAAACCCAGTACGCGGGTGTAGAAGTCCAGGGACTTGGTGATGTCTTTGACGCGCAGCATCGTGTGGTTGAAAACGAAGTTGCGGGTTGCGCTGTCCGGGGTGGCGGTGACACCGGGGAATGTGTTGAGTTCGTGCAGGCTCATGGGCCCTCCAATAACTATGGGCGAGTGATGGGCGCAATGATACGCATGCCTGCCGGCATCGCCAAATGAAAGGGCAGACTTGCCCTGTGCCCGGGCGAGCCTCAGACTTTACCGCTCAATTTGCGAGTGCTTGCGGCAATGATCCGACTGTTCAAATCCCTCTGTGTGTTTTCTGCCTTGTCGTTTGCGGCTGTGTGCGTGGCCGCGAACGAGCCAGGTATCACCTGGCCAGCCGGCTGGCAGGTCGAAGCGTTGCCCGCGGCGACTGCGCAGGTTTCCCGTCAACGGGCGGTGAAAACGGATGCCGATGGCAATCAGGTGATGGTGATGGAGCTGACCATGACCGAAGTCGAAAAGGACCATCAAGTCAATTTGCGGGGTGTGCTGCTGGAGATGCGCAAATCGATTCAGAAGGATTTTTTCCAAAGCGGCTACCAGAGTGTCTGCAACAAAGTGCACGCCGCGACACTGGGAACTTTGTCTGCGCTGGAAACCACTTGTACGATCACTGAAAACGGACGCCATGTACTGTCGCAAACCCTCGTCGCGGCAGTCGAGGCGGACAAGGCCTATGTACTTTCCTATGCGGGGCAGGCCGAGGCTTATAAAGCCAGTGCAGACGAGATAGTGGCGGTGAGAAACAGCTTGAAACTTTAAGCCGCTGTTCTGCACGAGACGGTTAGATACCGGAAGGGATTAAGACTAAAGTTTAATCGTAGCGCCGTCTGGAAACATCAAGCAGCAAATTGTTTAGCCGCTGGCTCATAAACGTTACACAAAAGTCGCAACTTGTACGATGAAATTCATTTCATTTGTTAGATATTGTCAATAAAAAAGCCCCGCTTGATGCAGGGCTTTTAATCGATTGGCGAATTAACCGCGCAACCACGAATCCACGGTGCCGGCACCGTATTGTTCCTTCCAGGCTTTCAGGCCGCGGTGGTTGCCGCCCTTGGTTTCAATCAGTTCGCCGGTGTGCGGGTTCTGATAGACCTTGACCACACGAGCGCGGCGGGTTTTAGGTGCTGCAGCGGTCTGCAAGCCGGATTTTGCCGGGTTTGGATCGAGGATGGCGATGATGTCCTTCAGGCCTTTGCCGTAAGTTTTCATCAGCCCCTGGAGCTTTTCTTCGAATTCGATTTCTTTCTTGAGCCCGGCGTCGTTCTTCAGCGATTCCAGCTGCTTGAGCTGTTCCTGAAGGGCCTTTTCAGCTGCACGAAATTCAGCGAGTCTGGACAATATCTTTACTCCAATAGTGTGTTTGGCTGATACCAACCGCAAACAATGCTATAAGCCAAGAGCCGTGAAGCGACTCGGTGATAATGGCTCACCTGCGAATTTTGCTCAGGTTGAAAAAATTGTAGTAGTTAATGCGCCAAGAGTAAATCCTGATGTTGTCTTGATGTAACAACAGTGGTCTTTTGTATCAATTTGGTGCGCCTTATCGGTACGCTCGTCTTGAAACAGCTTAGTTAACGATGAGTTAATGCGTCGATGAAATCCGCAGCGGGCATCGGTTTGGCAAACAGATATCCCTGGAGGAAATCGACATGATGCGCGGCCAGATAGTCGGCCTGTGCCTGGGTTTCGACACCTTCAGCAACAATACCCAAATCCAGCTTGGCCGACAGCTCGATAATCGTGTCGAGTATGTGCCGGGATAGCGCGTCGATGCCGATCATGGCAACGAAGCTCTGATCGATTTTCAAAAAGTCCACGTTGAATTTGCGCAAGTAGGCAAGGCTGGAGTGCCCGGTGCCGAAGTCATCGATGGCGATCTTCACGCCCATTGAATGCAGGTGCTCAAACAGTCGACGACTGATCTCGGTGGGTTCGATAAGTTCGCGCTCGGTCAATTCAAGCACCAGGCTGATGCTGCCGGGCGAGAATGCGCCGAGAAACAGCCGACAGTCCTCCACCAGCTCCAGGTCCCGGCAATGGCTGGCGGTGATATTGATGCCAATGTGAAAAGGTGCAGTGAAGGTCGATGACAGCGGTCCCAGCAGCGCAGCGGTTTGCTGCATCAGTGCGCGGGTCATTGGCACGATCAGTCCCGAATGTTCGGCGAACGGAATGAACAGGTCCGGTCGCACCAGACCCTCCTTGGGATGAGCCCAGCGCATCAGCACCTCGGCCCCCGACCAGGCCTTGCTGTCGCCATGCACCACAGGCTGGAAGTAGGGGACGAACTCACCCGCCTCCAGCGCGCGAAGCATCTCGTGACTTGGTGATGTCGAGCGCTTCTGCACAACATGGCCGATCGCGCCCGAGACCGCGCCGAAGAAGATCAGCAGGCTGAACAACGGCGGGTACTCAGCAGCCATGTAGCGCCAGGTCTCACCTTTGGCGAAACCGGCGCTGACGCTAAACCCGTAGCGCGATGAAACCAGCGTCGTCGGCGCAACGGGAAGTGCGGGGAGGGCGCCGGCGTGGACTTTGCCCTCAGCCGCCAGCCAGTTATCACCCACCTGTAGAACCAGCAGCGTCTGTCGTCCGATCAGCCGAAGGATGTTGCTCAGGTGATAACCGTCCAGCGTGGTCAACGCGCCGCCGCGGCCTTCGCTGAGTCGATACACCAGCAGCGCGGTGTCCGGTGTCACCGGGTTGCCGTTCATCAGCCATAATTTGCCCTGGTTGTAGTCGCCAGCATTCACGACTTCCTGGTAGTCGCCAAACAGCGAGCTGCAATAGAGGTTGTCGTCCCAGACCAGATTGGTCGAGCGCACGAACGGGCGGCGGGTCACTTGTTCACGCAGGGCAAGCTTGACGCTTTCGCAAGTCTGGCCGGCCAGGGGCAGCAACTCATGTGCCGCCTGGGCGGTGTTGTCGAGCATCAGTTCAAACTGGCGCATGGCCTGATCGGCGGTTTCCTGCGAACTCTGTTCCAGCGTGCGCTGCGCCTGCGAGTGCAGAATCAGGCAGCCGAGTACTAGCGGCAGCAGCCCGCTCAGCAGCGTGACGATGATGCGCGTGCTGCGTTTGCGGCGGGGTCTGACGGTCAACGGCATGGGCGCATCCTGTCGCGATGGAGTGGGCGAAGCTCGGCGCGCTGTACAAAAACAGTCAGCCAGAAGCGAGAATAGATCGAACGACACGCTCGCGCTGCTCAGCGATGATGGATCCGCGTCGCCATTTCGATAAACGCCAGCGTGGCGGGTGATGCCTGGCGGCGATCAAGAACGGCGAGTCCGACCTGACGCTTGACCGCAGGCAACAATGGCTTCTTCACGAAAGCGCTGTCTTGCGTTTGTGGCAATGAGCCTTCGGCGACGATGGTGATGGCGTCGCCACGGCTGACCAGATCGAGCGTACTGAGCAGTTGCGCACAGCGGTAGCGGATATTCGGTTGCAGGCGTGCGGCCATGAACAGTCGCGACACCAGTTCCGAAGAGCCGGCCTCGGTGAGCACGAATGGCGCCTCGCACAAATCTTTCAGGCTTAACGCCGGGTGCCTTGCCAACGGGTGATCGGGCGGCAGCAGGGCGACCATCTGGTCTTCGATCAAAGTGAATGTGTCGAAGCGCTCCTCTGGCAATACCACGAAGCCGATGTCGATGCGTCGCTCCTCCAGCCATTGAATCACTTGACGATCCGGTCCTTCATCAACGTGCACTTCGATGCCCGGATGGGCTTCTCGATAGCGCCGCAGAATGGCCGGTAGCAGCTTGATCGACGAGGTCGGCCCGAACGAGCCGATGCGCAAGGTGCCGCTTTTCATCCCTCGCGCATCGGCGGCTTCCTGACGCAATGTATTGGCCAGACCGAGCATCGCACGGGCGCGCAGCAGCAATTGTTCACCGATGGTACTGAGCTCTACTTGCGACTGATGCCGGCGCAGCAGTTCCACGCCAAGTTCCTGTTCCAGTGATTTCATCGCGTGGGACACCGCCGACTGGGAAATCCCCAAGCGATGGGCGGCCAAGGTAAAACCGCGCAGTTCGGCGACCAGCGAGAAGATTTCCAGTTGCGTAAGGGTCATGAGTATTTGCTCATTTTACGATGAACGCGAATGAGGTCGATCATAAAGCATCTGCAACCTTTCGAGCCTCGACTACATGCACAACCCTGGAAAAACATCATCCGACGTTCCGGTTTATCTGACCCTCGCCGGGGTAACGATGATCTGGGGCGGCACATTCGTCGCCGGCCGGTTTCTGGGCAGCAGTCTGAATCCGGTGTTCGCGGCCAGCCTGCGCTTTTTGCTGGCCAGCCTGGCCTTGCTGGGCTTTTTATGGCTGACGCGAATTGCGCTTGTCCGCCCGACTGCCCGCCAGTGGTTGCGCTTGGCACTGTTGGGGTTCTTCGGGATTTTCTTTTACAACCTGTGCTTCTTCTATGGCCTGCAATACATCAACGCGTCGCGCGCTTCGTTGATCGTCGCGCTGAACCCGGCGGTAATCGGTCTTGCTTCGTGGTGGTTGTTCAAGGAGCGCCTGGGCTCAATGAAAACCGCAGGTATCGTGATCTGCATCGTCGGCGCCGCATTGGTGATCGTCAGCCGTAATCCGCAATTACTGGCGGCGACGCCCGACGCATGGATGGGCGATTTATTGATCTTGGGGTGCGTGCTGGGCTGGGGTGTTTATTCATTGTTTTCCCGTGAACTGAACCAGTCGTTGGGACCGGTGCAGACGGTGACGTACTCAGTCCTGATCGGGACGCTGATGTTATGCCTGTTGGCGGCAGCGCGCGGCGAACTGAGCTGGACGGCACTGAATGATCTGGGCGCGCCGCAATGGCTGAGCCTTGCCTACCTTGGTGTGCTCGGTTCAGCGCTGGCATACATCGGTTATTACCACGGCATCCGCAAGATCGGCGCGACGCGCAGTGGCGTGTTCATCGCGCTCAACCCGCTGACGGCGGTGATCTTCGGCGCGCTGCTGCTGGGCGAACACCTGACGCCGACCATGTACGTGGGCGGTGCGCTGATCCTCGGCGGCATCTACCTGTGCAACAAACCCCTTGCGACAGATGCAAAAAAGCGGATTTCATAGGGGCAGCAGACAAGCCGGTTTACGCTGTGTAGAATCGGGTTACGCATACAATAATAATCGTCTTCTGGCAGCAGAAGCCTCGCCCGCAAGAGCCTTGGGTCGACAATGAAGATATTCGGGTTTCAACTGATCTACGGTGACTTCCTCGCCCGCAGTGTGCGTGGCATTTCCTGCGCGCCGCCCAGCGCTCTCAGCATGACTCGCCAATAAACCCCCGGTTGATTGATTAGAAATGATGAGGCGTCACCATGGCAGATTTATACGAAAACCCAATGGGCCTGATGGGCTTTGAGTTCATCGAGTTCGCATCGCCGACTCCTGGCACGCTGGAGCCGATCTTCGAGATCATGGGCTTCACCAAAGTCGCCACCCACCGTTCCAAGAACGTGCACCTGTACCGTCAGGGCGCGATCAACCTGATCCTCAACAACGAACCGAACAGCGTCGCCTCGTACTTCGCCGCCGAACATGGTCCGTCCGTTTGCGGCATGGCATTCCGCGTCAAGGATTCGCAAAAGGCCTACAGCCGCGCACTGGAACTCGGCGCACAGCCGATTCACATCGAAACCGGTCCGATGGAGCTGAACCTGCCGGCGATCAAAGGCATTGGCGGTGCGCCGCTGTACCTGATCGACCGTTTCGGCGAAGGCAGTTCGATCTATGACATCGACTTCGTGTTCATCGACGGCGTAGACCGCAACCCCGTCGGTGCCGGCCTGAAGATCATCGATCACCTGACCCATAACGTTTATCGCGGTCGTATGGCCTATTGGGCAAGCTTCTACGAGAAGCTGTTCAACTTCCGTGAAATTCGCTACTTCGACATCAAGGGCGAATACACCGGCCTGACCTCCAAAGCGATGACCGCACCGGACGGCATGATCCGCATCCCGTTGAACGAAGAATCGTCCAAGGGCGCCGGGCAGATCGAAGAGTTCCTGATGCAGTTCAACGGTGAGGGCATCCAGCACGTCGCGTTCCTCACGGACGATCTGATCAAGACCTGGGACCAGTTGAAGAAGATCGGCATGCGCTTCATGACGGCACCGCCGGACACCTACTACGAAATGCTCGAAGGGCGTCTGCCGAACCACGGCGAGCCGGTCGACCAACTGCAATCGCGCGGTATCCTCCTCGATGGCGCATCGGAGCAGGGCGACAAGCGTCTGCTGCTGCAGATCTTCTCGGAAACCCTGATGGGCCCGGTGTTCTTCGAGTTCATTCAGCGCAAAGGCGACGATGGTTTCGGTGAGGGCAACTTCAAGGCACTGTTCGAGTCGATCGAGCGCGACCAGGTGCGTCGTGGTGTGCTGACGACCGAGTAAACCGCTGCACCGATGAATTGTGGGAGCCAACCTGCTGGCGATAGCGACTTCAGATTCAGCATAAAAGTTGACTGACAGATCGCAATCGCCAGCAGGCTGGCTCCCACATTTTTTTGTGTTTGGCTTATGGGCGGCTTTGTCGCATGAGGTGCTTGAAGCCTTCGAAAACCAGCACCACCACCGCCACCCAGATCGGGATATAGGTCAGCCATTCCCCGGACTTGATGCTTTCACCGAGCAACAGCGCCACGCCGAGCAGCAGCACCGGCTCAACATAACTCAACAACCCAAACAGACTGAACGGCAGCAAGCGGCTGGCGATGATGTACACCACCAACGCTGAGGCACTGATCAGGCCGAGCAGCGGAATCAGCCAGAGCAACCCGGGGTATTGGTCAAACACGCCCAAGCCTTGCTCGCCGCCCTGCACGAACCACCAGGCGACCGGGAGCATCAAGGTCATGTCGACCCACAAGCCACCGAGGTTGTCGGTCTGAAGGTATTTGCGCAGTACGAAGTACAACGGATAGCCGACCACGACCACCAGGGTTGCCCAGGAAAAACCGCCCACCTGATACAGCTCGTTCAGCACGCCGAGGCTGGCAAAAAACACCGCGATCTTTTGCAGATACGACAGGCTCTCGCCGTAGGCAATCCGCCCGGTCAGCACCATCGCGAGCGGCAGCAGGAAATAACCCAGCGAGACATCGAGGCTGTAGTCGTTCAGCGGCGCCCACATGAACAGCCACAGCTGCACGCCGAGCAACGCGGCCGAGATGATCAAGCCGCCGATCAATTTCGGCCTGGCTGCCATCAGCCGCACCAGCTCGATAACCCGCCGCCATTCCCCGGAAACCAGCATGAACACGGTCATGCACGGCACGGTCAGCAGCATCCGCCAGCCAAAGATCTCCACACCGCTCAACGGTGTGAGCAACGAAGTGTAGTAATACATGACGGCAAACAGCACGGAGGCCGAAACCGATAGAGCGATACCTTTAGCCAAGCTGTCCTCGCAGGTTGAGGGTTGAACGGGGCGCGAAGGATACGTGGTTTTTGTGCTGAATATTGATCGGTTGCTCAATATTCTTCACAGCCATCAACCGGATCGCCGCGCCATCAGCATAGCTACTGGTTTCCCTGTGGGAGCGAGCCCGCTCGCGAAGCGCTTGAAATCACTGAGCACCCTTCAACGGATTGCCAAAGCGCTTGAGGTACATTTCACCAAACCGGTAAGAGGCGTAATCGGTCATGTGACCCAGATCACGATAAACCGGCAAGCCATCGACCGTGGTCGCGCAAGCGCCATCCTTGCATTGCAGGCTTTTCGGGTCGATGACGATCAGGCTCGGGTACTCGCCCTGCAGTTCGCTGAACAACCGGGCCAATGTCGGATCTTCGTCATTTGACCAAGGCACCGAGGCGCACTGATTGCTCTGTTCGGCGCTGCCGAGCAAGCCGCGCAACTTCACCTGTTTCAACAAACACTCGTTGATCCCCGTTGGCATCGGCAAGGTATTCATCAGGAACACGGGTGTTGCGCCGGACTTGACGATGATGTCCAGGGCTTGGCGGAGCGCGACGCCGAGGCGTTGTTGCGACAGTTCGACACTGCGCGGATCCTCCAGGCGGGTGACGATGGCATCGGTGAGATAGGCCTCCCAGAACTGCCCGATGATCACGTAGCGGAAATGATCGTTGGCGATCATTTCGTAGTAGCGTTGCGCAGCGTTGTGGCATTTCTGATACAGCGCGTTTTTCGCTTTGTACCAGTTGTAAAGGTAGATGTTCGGCAAGGCCAGGCAGGCCGGATATCCCTGTGCGAGCACAGCCAGACCCGCGTCCTTGGCCAGTGTTTCAATGAAACCCCAATAATGGTTCGAGTAGGAATCACCCATCAACAGAACCTGAGGCCTGGCCTGTGCGGCGCCCATGATGCAGCCAGGATCGGTGCCGTCGCTCACGCCCAGACAGGCTTCCCGATTGGCCGGCACCGACGCTTTCAAACCGTTGAACAGATTGTTCGAGCCCTGATTGAAGCGGTTCGGCCAGCCCTCGTTCCGGTCACCGGCCGAGTGCAACAGCGACAAGGCAATCGCCGGCACGATCATCAGCCCGATCAGGGTTTTGCCAAAGCCAGCGCGCGCCTTGCGGAAACGGTTTTCGATCAGCACGAAGGACAGATAGCCGATGACGAAGGTCGCGCCGAAGTACACCAGCTGCACCAGCGGGGTGAGGGCGATGCCCAGGTAGCTCGTCACGGCGAGAATCGGCCAGTGCCACACGTACAGTGAATAGGAGAGCGTGCCGATAAACACCAGCGGCCGGAACGCCAGTAATTTCGAGGTCACGCTGGCATCTCCGATGCCGCGAAACAGCAGCACGGCCGTGGCCAGGCACACGGCGATGGCGTGGTAGCCGGGAAAACCCGACAAGATATCTTCGCGCGTCGCGCAGTAGAACAGCGTCGCCAACGCCAGCGCACAGATCAGCGAAGCGTTCAGGCGCTTGAGCCGGAACGTCTCGCTGCTGAAAATGACTGCGCAGGAACCGATCATCAATTCAAAGATGCGTGCGGTGAAGAAGTAATAGTTTCGATCGGGATAGGCGTACGACAGGTACAACGCCAGTGCCATTGCCGCGAGGGTCAGACCCAGCACCGTGGCTTTGAAAACTCTTTTTGCTACGTAACGGTTGAGCAGCCAGAGGCCCAGTGGCAAGGCCAGATACCATTGCCATTCGATGGCCAAAGACCAGGTGTGCAGCAACGGCAGACTTGCCGCATCCGGCGTCGCGTAGCCGCTGGTCACTTTGGAAAAGTACTGATTTGAAATCAGCAGCGAGGTGTATTTTTCACTTTTGAGAAAGTCGACGTAGTCGCTGGGCAGATACAACAGCGTGGTGATCAGCAACGTTGCGATCAGCAGGGCGATTATCGCCGGTTGCAGGCGCCAGATCCGCCGCGTGTAAAAGCCGCTGAAGCTGAAAGAGCCCTTGTCCAGCGAGGTCATGATGATCGAGGTGGTCAGGTACCCGGAAATCACAAAGAAGATGTCGACGCCGATGTATCCCGACGGAAACAACGCCAGGCCGCCGTGGAAGATCAACACCAGCAGCACGGCGATGGCGCGCAGGCCGTCGATATCGGCGCGGTACTCAATCGAGGGTTTGCGCCCGATGGTCGTTGCCGTCTTTTCGGCGTGAAGCTGTGAATGCGGATCGTGATGGTCGCCGGGGTTTTCCAGCAGAGCAGGCTTCGCGGGGGCCTCGACGGAGCGATCGAACATGCAGTTATCCCTAGCAATTTTGCGCCGATCAATCCAGTTTCCGTTTGATCACGCTGAATTCAATGAAAAACAGCCGATTGTATCGGCTGTTCTACATTAGGGAAGACCTGTTATGCCTGATGTGGTTTGCGCCCAGAGACGAAATGGCTGACATCGTTGAAACCCGGTGTCGAAGCATGCCCCGGTGTGACCAGTGAATCGATGAACGCCTCATCCTCGGCGCTGATTTTCACCGCCTGCGCCTGGGTATAGGCATCCCACTGCGCCTCGGTCCGCGGCCCGACAATGGCCGAGGTCACGGCGCTGTTGTTCAGCACCCAGGCAATCGCAAACTCGACCATGCCGACCCCACGCTGCTCGGTGTACTGCTGAATCTGCTGGGCAATGCGCAACGACTCGACGCGCCACTCGGTTTCCAGAATGCGCTTGTCCTGGCGCCCGGCGCGGCTGTTGACGTCCGGTTGCACATCCGGCGCGTACTTGCCGCTGAGCACGCCACGGGCCAGCGGACTGTAAGGCACCACGCCGAGGCCATAGGTTTGCGCAGCGGTGATCTGCTCGATCTCGGCCTGACGGTTGACGATGTTGTACAGCGGCTGGCTGACCACCGGGCGGTCAACGCCGAGCTTGTCTGCAACACGAATCACCTCGGCGATCCGCCAACCGCGATAGTTCGACAGCCCCCAATAGCGGATCTTGCCTTGGCGAATCAGATCGCCAATCGCCGAAACGCTCACGTCAAGCGGCGTGTTGTGGTCTTCGCGGTGCAGGTAATAGATGTCGACGTAGTCAGTGCCGAGCCGAGTGAGGCTGGCTTCGAGACCGTTGAAGATGTGTTTGCGGCTTAAACCGCTGCGGTTTGGCACGCCGTCGACCGGGCCGAAGCCGACCTTGGTGGCCAGCACCCATTCGTGCCGATGCCGGACGATCGCCTCACCCACGATCTCTTCGGAACGGCCGTTGGTGTAGACGTCGGCGGTGTCGATGAAGTTGACGCCTTGGTCCCAGGCCTTGTCGATGATGCGCAGCGAATCTTCGGCGCTGGTCTGTTCGCCGAACATCATTGTGCCGAGCGTCAAGGTGGAGACCTGCAGCCCGGAGTGGCCGAGTGTGCGGTAG
Organism: Pseudomonas granadensis; assembly: GCF_900105485.1. Taxonomy (GTDB): domain Bacteria; phylum Pseudomonadota; class Gammaproteobacteria; order Pseudomonadales; family Pseudomonadaceae; genus Aquipseudomonas; species Aquipseudomonas granadensis. Next base: position 2,560,152 of record NZ_LT629778.1, read on the forward strand.
CTCATGGCGAAATCCTTTTTGGCGATGGGAGGGGGTTAATCAAATACCAGATGCGCCAGTCGTCGCAAAGTGAATTTATAAGATCAAGAGCCCCTCATCGGAACGCCGCCCGCCTAGCCCTCTCCCAGAGGGAGAGGGGACTGATCGAGGTGACTTGGAGAGATACGCCACACGCAATACCGAGTCGAACGCACATTTTGAAAAGCATAGAGATCGGCTCCCTCTCCCTCGGGAGAGGGCTGGGGTGAGGGGTCGCCGATCTCAAATTCCAACCAATCCTGAGCCGAACCGAAATAAAAACGGCCCAAAACAGGGCCGTCTATGGAAAACGTCTCAAGGCTAAGCCCGCAACGTCCGCGTCATCCGCAACGCCAACAAGCTCCCGCCGACAATCACCGCCGCGAGCAGATACAGCGCCGCATCCGTCGAGCCCGTGCTGTCCTTGACCCAACCCACCAGATACGGGCTCAAGAACCCGGCCATCTGTCCCATCGAGTTGATCAACGCCAGACCACCCGCCGCTGCGCCGGCGCTCAACATCGCGGTCGGTACGGGCCAGAACATCGGCAACCCGGTCAGCGCACCCATGGTGGCGATGGTCAAACCGAGAATCGCAATTGCCGGATTCGCCGCGAAGTTCACGGCGATCAGCAAACCAATCGCGCCCATCAGCATCGGCACCACCAGATGCCAGCGGCGTTCCTTGCGCAGGTCGGCCGAGCGACCGACAACCAGCATGAACACCGCCGCCAGCAGATAGGGAATCGCGCTCAACCAGCCGATCACCAGGTTATCGCTGAAACCCAGATTCTTGATGATCGACGGCAGCCAGAAGTTGATCGCGTAAACGCCGCTCTGGATGCAGAAGTAGATCAGGCCGAACGCCCAGATCGCCGGGTTCTTGAACACGGCCAGCAGCGAGTCGGAGGTGGATTTTGGTTTGTTCGCCAGGTCTTCGGCCTGATCTGCCTCAAGCACCGCGCGCTCGTGCGGGGTCAGCCATTTGGCGTTGGCGAAGCTGTCGCTGAGCAGGAACCAGGCGAGGGCGCCGAGGATGACCGTCGGAATGCCTTGCAGCAGGAACATCCACTGCCAGCCGGCGAGACCGCCCTGGCCGGCGGCGAAGTGATTGAGAATCCAGCCGGAAAACGGGCTGCCGAGCAGACCCGATACCGGAATCGCCGACATGAACAGCGCCATGATCCGGCCGCGGCGGAACGTCGGGAACCATTGCGAGAGGTACAGCACCACACCGGGAAAGAACCCGGCCTCGGCCGCGCCGGTGAACAGCCGCAGAGTGTAGAACTCCGTCGGCGTGGTGACGAACAGCAGGCAGGTCGACAGCGTGCCCCAGGTGATCATCATCAGCGCGATCCAGCGCCGTGGACCGAATCTGGTCAGGGCCAGGTTACTCGGCACGCCGCACAGCACGTAGCCGATGAAGAAGATTCCGGCACCGAGGCCGTATACGGTTTCGCTGAACTTCAGCGCGTCGAGCATCTGCAGTTTGGCGAATCCAACGTTGACCCGGTCGAGGTAGTTGAACAGGTAGCAGATAAAGATGAAGGGGATCAAACGCAGGGTGATGCGTTTGTAGACGGCGTTTTTACCGTCGGCGTCGATGGTCTGGGTAGCTGCGGCGCTCTGCGACATAGCGGCTCTCTCTTTATTATGATTTTTTGCGATGCAAAGGTTAACGTTGATCGCCCCGAGAGTCTCGGCCACCTTTGGCCGGATTGTCTTTGTGCCTGAGCACAGGGTTTGCCGGCAGACCCTGTGCGGGTGAACAATTGCACGCGCCGAATCAAGGATTGCCGCTGTCATGTTCGAACTTGACCACGACCTCGCCCAGGACATCGTCGACCGGGCGATGGCCATTTTGCCTTACAACGTCAACGTCATGGACAGCCAGGGGCTGATCCTCGGCAGCGGCGAACCAGAGCGCATCAACACTCGCCACGAGGGGGCGCAATTGGTGTTGGCCAATGGCCGCGTGGTCGAAATCGATACGCAGACAGCGGTGCATCTCAAGGGCGTGCAACCGGGCATCAACCTGCCACTGCTGCTCGATCAGCGTTTGATCGGCGTACTTGGCATCACCGGCGACCCCGAACAACTGCGCACCTATGCCGAACTGGTGCGCATGACCGCAGAAATGCTGGTTGGCCAGCGCAACCAGCAGGCCGAGCAGCAATGGCGACGCCAGCGTTGTGATGATCTGCTGGCGCTGTTGCTGAGCGAAGCGGGTGATTCGCCGCGGCTGGTCGACGAGGCGCAGCAACTGGGGCTCAAGCCGCAACTGACGCGGGTGCCTCATCTGTTCGAACTGGGTGCTGAGCACGGTCCGGGGCAAACCGTTGAGGCGTTGAGTGCCTGGCTGATGTCGCGTTACCCGGACAGCTGGTGCGTAAGCTCGGCGCAGTCATCGCTGCTGTGGTGTCGCCCGGCGAGTCAGCACATCGAGCACGAGCGCTTGCTGGAAAAACTCGATGGCCTCGGCTGGAAGATCCTGCGCATTGCCGTAGGCGGGCAGGCCGACGGGCTGGCCGGGCTGCGCCGTTGTTATCGGCGGGTCGGCGATTTGCTCGCCTACGGGCGCGAGGTCTTGCCGCATTCGCGCGTGCTGACGCTCAACCGTTATCGTTTGCCGGTGATGCTCTGGCGCCATCGTAACGATGACGCGCTGGACGAACTGCTCAAACCGCTGCGCAAGGTGATCGCCAAGGACAACAACGGTCAGTTGCTGGCAACGCTGCGCATCTGGTGCGAACACGACGGCCAGAGTCAGGCCTGTGCCGAGGCCTTGGGCATTCATCGCAACAGCCTGCGTTACCGGATGGAGCGGATTGCCGAGCTGAGCGGGGTCGATCCGCTCAGGCTGGACGGGATGTTGGCGCTATATCTGGGGGTGCAGCTGTTGCCGCAGACGGATCCGAATTGATCTGGCGCCCTTCAGGGCGCTATCGCGAGCAGGCTCACTCCTACATTTGTAATGCATTCCCCTGTAGGAGTGAGCCTGCTCGCGATGACGCCAGAAGCTTCAACATCGATCTTTTGTGAAAATGAACAACAATCCTCTCCAGCCCTTGTGCAACCGACCGGCGTCAACACACCGACCGACTGGCAGCATGACGGACATTGCCACCGGAGAATTCCCATGAAAGTCGTCATCGCCCCCGATTCATTCAAGGACAGCCTCAGTGCTCAGGGCGTCGCCGAGGCCATCGCCCTAGGCCTGGCGCAGGTGTGGCCGCAGGCGACGCTGGTCAAATGCCCGATGGCCGATGGCGGCGAAGGCACGGTGGAGTCGATTCTGGCGGCCTGTGCCGGCGAATTGCGCCGAAGCCGCGTGCGTGGCCCGCTCGGAGCGCCGGTCGAGGCGGCGTGGGGCTGGCTGCCGCAGACCCAGACCGCGATCATCGAAATGGCCGAAGCCAGCGGCTTGCAATTGGTGCCGCCGGGGCAGCGCGATGCGTGCATCAGCAGCACGTTTGGCACCGGCGAACTGATTCGCGCGGCGCTGGATGCCGGCGCGCAACGGGTGATTCTGGCGATTGGCGGCAGCGCCACCAACGATGGCGGCGCCGGTGCGATGCAGGCCTTGGGGATCAAACTGCTCGATGCGCAGAACCAGCCGCTGGTCCCCGGCGGACTGGCACTGGCGCAACTGGCGCGACTGGACCTGAGCGCACTCGACCCGCGTCTGGCGCAGGTGCGTTTCGATATTGCTGCGGATGTGAACAATCCGCTGTGCGGCCCGCAGGGTGCGTCCGCGATTTTCGGCCCACAGAAAGGCGCTTCGCCGGCTCAGGTGCAGCAACTTGATCACGCCTTGGGGCACTTTGCCGAACTGTGCGCGCAGGCGCTGGGCAAAGACGTTAGCGATGAACCCGGCAGCGGTGCGGCGGGCGGTCTCGGTTTCGCCGCCAAGGCGTTTCTCGGAGCGCAGTTTCAGGCTGGCGTGGAAGTGGTGGCGGAGCTGGTGGGGCTCGCCGACGCTGTTAAGGGCGCCGATCTGGTGATTACCGGGGAAGGGCGCTTTGACGCGCAGACCTTGCGTGGCAAGACGCCGTTCGGCGTTGCACGGATCGCCAAACAACACGGTGTGCCGGTGGTGGTGATTGCCGGCACCTTGGGTGAGGGTTATCAGGAACTGTATGACCATGGCATCGACGCGGCATTCGCCGTGACCAGCGGACCAATGACCCTGGAACAGGCCTGCGCCGAAGCACCACGATTGTTGCGCGAACGCGCCACCGACATTGCTCGCGTCTGGCAAATGGCGCGGCGCGTGTGAAATTCGCGATCGCTGTTTCATCCTTGAAACACCGATAAAAATAATTGCAACGCACCCGCAATCTTCCTCAAGCCTGGCCGATACAAAGGTCAGGCGCACACAAAACTCCCAAAACAGTGGCGCCGGACTGCAGCCCACCCCCGCGGCTCAGTGATATGGCATGGACGCTCGTAGCTTCTATCTTGAGAGTGCAGCCATGTCCTTGCGTAACCTGAATATCGCACCCCGTGCCTTCCTCGGTTTTGCCTTCATCGCCCTTTTGGTGGTCGTACTGGGTGTGTTTGCCGTCAACCGCATGTCGGTCATCCGCCAGGCGTCAATTGATATGAACACGACGCAACTGCCCAGCGTGGCCCATCTCAGCGTGATAACGGAAAACGTCCTGCGGATGCGCATTCTCTCGTTTCGCGTATTGGTCAATCGCGAACCTGCCGCGTTGCAGGAAGCGCAGGCGCGCATTGCCGCATTGGTAGACAAGGCTCGCAAGGCACAAGCCGCCTATTCGCAACTGCACGCCGGCGAGGAAGAGCGCGCGCTGTATCAGACGTTTTCGGCCACGCTGGACAACTACGTGCAAGCGCAGAACCAGATGCTCGAGTTGTCGCGCCAGGACAAAATGGAAGAGTTGCGTACCCTGATCAACACGCGAATCAAGGAAGGCACCGACCAGATGGGCGAGCAGTTGAACAAACTGATCGCAATCAATGCTGCCGATGCCAAGACCGCGTCGACTCGCGCCGGCGATTATTACGACAGCGCCATTACCGGGATCATCATTGTCGCGGTGATTGCAGCGCTGGCCACGGTGTTGCTGGCCTGGCTGTTGACCCGCAGCATTGTCACACCGCTCAACCGCGCGCTGCTGGCGGCGCAAACCATCGCCGCTGGCGACTTGAGCAAAGCCATCGACGTCGACGGCAAGGACGAGCCGGCGCGCCTGCTCGAAGCCCTCGCGGCAATGCAGGTCAATCTGCGTCAAACCATCGAACAGATCGCCGGTTCCGCTACGCAATTGGGCGCGGCCGCCGAAGAACTCAGCGCCGTGACTGAAGAAGCCTCGCGCGGTTTGCAGCAGCAGAACAACGAGATCGAACAGGCCGCGACTGCCGTCAACGAGATGACCGCCGCTGTCGAAGAAGTCGCGCGCAACGCCGTGTCGACTTCGGAAGCGTCGAACCAGTCGACCCATGCCGCCCGTGAAGGTCGCGACCAGGTGGTGAAAACCGTCGACGCGATCCAGACCATGACCCACGACGTGCAGAACACCGCGCAGATGATCGAAGGTCTCGCTGCACAGGGTCGCGATATCGGCAAAGTGCTCGACGTGATTCGCGCCATCGCCGAACAGACCAACCTGCTGGCACTCAACGCCGCGATCGAAGCTGCACGTGCCGGTGAGGCCGGACGAGGCTTTGCCGTGGTCGCGGACGAAGTCCGAGCACTGGCCCATCGCACCGCGCAGTCGACCCAGGAAATCGAAAAAATGGTCGCTGGCATTCAAAACGGTACCGGCGAGGCGGTTTCGTCGATGCAGCAAAGCAACCAGCGCACCCAGATCACCCTGGAAATGGCCCGTGCTGCCGGCGTCGCGCTGGAGCAGATCACCCAGTCGATCCACCAGATCAACGAGCGCAACCTGGTGATCGCCAGCGCCTCGGAAGAGCAGGCGCAGGTTTCGCGCGAAGTCGACCGCAACCTGGTGAACATCCGCGACCTGGCCACGCAGTCGGCGGCCGGGGCTAACCAGACCAGCGCCGCGACCCACGAACTGTCGCGTCTGGCCGTGGATTTGAATGCGATGGTGGCGCGTTTCGTGATTTGAGATACGGTGAAGGCTGGAAACCGCGCGATCAGGAGACGTACATGCGCTATTCAGCCTTGACCCAACGCATTGCTGGCGAGGGCGCCGCCGCCTGGCAGATCCACGACCGAGCGTTGGCGTTGCGCGCCGAGGGCGTCGATATTCTGCTGCTGAGTGTCGGCGATCCGGATTTCGATACGCCGCTGCCGATTGTCCATGGCGCCATCGACAGCCTGTTGGCCGGCGATACGCATTATGCCGACATCCGCGGCCGCCTCGAACTGCGCAGGCTGATTGCCGCGCGCCACTGCCAGCGCAGTGGTCAACGGGTTGACCCTGATCAGGTGATTGTCTTGCCCGGCGCGCAATGCGCGGTGTATTCGGTGGCGCAATGTCTGCTCGATCCCGGCGATGAGGTGATCGTCGCCGAACCGATGTACGTCACTTATGAAGGCGTGTTCGGCGCGTGCGGCGCGACGGTCATTCCAGTGCCGGTGCGCCCGGAAAACGGATTTCGTGTCGACCCGGCCGATGTCGCTGCGCGCATCACCTCAAAGACCCGCGCGATGTTGCTCAACAGCCCGAACAATCCCAGTGGCGCCAGCTTGCCGCTGTTGATCTGGCAGGAACTGGCGGCGCTGTGCATTCGCCATGATCTGTGGCTGATCAGCGACGAGGTCTACAGCGAACTGCTTTACGAAGGCCGGCACATCAGCCCGGCGAGTCTGCCGGGCATGGCTGAACGCACGGCGACGATCAACAGCCTGTCGAAATCCCACGCCATGACCGGCTGGCGCATCGGCTGGATGATCGGGCCGCAACCGCTGGCCGAGCATTTGGTCAACCTGTCGCTGAGCATGCTCTTCGGCCTGCCGGATTTCGTGCAGAAAGCTGCACAGGTTGCGCTGCAAAGTGATCTCCCGGAAGTGACGCAGATGCGCGAGGAATATCGCCTGCGCCGCGATCTGGTTTGCGAGCGTTTGCACGGCTGCCCGGGCCTGCATCCGATCAGGCCGGATGGCGGCATGTTCGTGATGGTCGATGTGCGCCAGACCGGGCTCGGCGCCCAGGCGTTTGCCGAGCGATTGCTCGAAGGTTATGGCGTCTCGGTGCTGGCGGGGGAAGCGTTTGGGCCGAGTGCGGCGGGGCATATTCGCATTGGCCTGGTGGTCGACCGGGTGAAACTGGCCGACGCCTGCGCGCGGATTGCCTTGTGTGCGGCGCAGCTTTTACAGGCGCGCAGTGCCTGATCGTCTTGCATTGCCTGCCCCGGCCCAATCGCTAGCAGGCTAGCTCCCACAGTGATTCGAGGCGGACATCAGCTTTGTGTTCGCCCCAAAACCCTGTGGGAGCTAGCCTGCTAGCGATGAGGCCAGAGCGGGCAATGTAGATCTCAGCCCTGCCACGTCAATGGATTCACCAGATTCGCCGGCTTCTCCCCAGCCAACGCCGCCAACAGATTCTCCACCGCACACCGCGCCATCGCCTCGCGCGTTTCATGGGTCGCCGAACCCATGTGCGGCGTCGCCACGACATTGTTGAGCTGCAACAATGCCGAGTCATGACCGAGCGGTTCACGCTCGAACACATCCAGCCCCGCGGCACGAATGCGCTGATGATGCAGCGCCTCGATCATTGCCGCCTCGTCAACTACCTTGCCGCGCGAAATGTTGATGAAAATGCTCTCCGGACGCATCAAGGCAAACTGCTCGGCGCCGATCAACTTCTCAGTCTGCGCCGTCAGCGGCAAGGTCAGGCAAATGAAATCCGCCTGTCTGAGCAGGTCCTCGAGGTTGCGGTATTGCGCATCGAAGCGCTGCTCTACCGCCGGTTTGCGCGACTGGCTGTGGTAGATCACCGGCATGCCAAAACCGAAATGCCCGCGCTGGGCCAACGCCTCGCCGATGCGGCCCATGCCGATGATGCCGAGCGTCTTGCCATGTACGTCAGTGCCGAAATGTGCCGGGCCGATGTTGCGGCTCCACTGGCCGCTGCGCACCATGTTCGCCAGTTCCACCACACGCCGGGCCGTCGCCAGAATCAAGGCGAAACCGGTGTCGGCGGTGGTTTCGGTGAGCACGTCCGGGGTGTTGGTCAGCAGGATCCGGCGACGACTGAGGTAATCGATGTCGTAGTTGTCGACACCCACCGAAACACTGGCAATGGCTTGCAGGTGCGGGGCCAGATCAAGCAACGCAGCATCGAGTTTCAAACTCGCACCGAGCAAGCCGTGGGCGCGGGGCAGGGCGTCACGCAGTTGCATCAGGCCGTCGGCGTCGAGGCTTTCGATCAGCGTCACTTCGAACTGCTCTTGCAGACGCGCCATGAGCGCGGGCGAGAGTTTCTTGTACAGCACGACGTGTTTTTTCATGACAAAGTCCTTTCAGGAATGCGCCGGCACGCGCGGCGTGGCAACGGCTTTGGCGACGACGCGGTCACTGGCGCCGGGCTTGAGAAAAATTGTCAGCACCACCGATAGCAGCAACGCACCGCTCATCAACAGATAGGACGCGCCCGGCGAGCCGGTGGAGCTGTTCAGGTAACCGACCAGATACGAGCCGCCGAACGAACCGAGCGCGCCCATGCTGTTGATCAGTGCCATGGCGCCACCAGCGACGTTGGCCGGGAGGATCTCCGGCACGATCGCGAAGAATGGCCCGTACGGCGCGTACATGCAGGCGCCGGCGATTACCAGCAGCGTGTACGACCACCAGAAATGTTCCGCGCCGAGCGCGTAGGAACCGTAGAACGCGATGGAGGCGATCAGCAGTGGCGGCCAGACGAAGCGTTTGCGCTTCTGCAATTTGTCCGACCCCCACGACACCGCGAGCATGCCGATCACCGCCGCCAGATACGGCAGCGCCGACAGCCAGCCGGCCTCGATCATGTCCATTTTCGCCCCGGCCTTGAGAATCGACGGCAGCCACAACACGAAGCCGTAGACGCCGATGCTCCAGCAGAAAAACTGCAGCGCGAGAATGATCACCTTCGGCGAACGAAACGCTTCGGCGTAATTCTTCACGGCTTTGATGCCGACCTGTTCTGCCGCCAGTGCGCTTTCCAGATCGTGCTTTTCCTGATCGCTCAGCCACTTCGCCTGGGCCGGACGATCATCGGCCAGACGCCACCAGATGAATGCCCACAACACCGCCGGCAAGCCTTCAATGATGAACATCCAGCGCCAGCTGAAGTGCTGCACCAGATAACCCGAAACTACCGACATCCAGAGCATCGTCACCGGGTTGCCGAGGATCAGAAAGGTGTTGGCCCGTGAACGTTCGGCACGGGTAAACCAGTGGCAGAGATAGACCAGCATCGCTGGCATCACTGCCGCCTCGACCACGCCGAGCATGAAGCGGATCACAATCAGCCAATAGGCGTTGGAGACCACGCCGGTCAGAGTCGCGAGGCCGCCCCAAAGGATCAGGCTGACGAAAATCAGCTTCTTCACACTGTGCTTTTGCGCATAGACCGCACCGGGCACCTGGAAGAAGAAGTACCCGAGGAAAAACAAAGCACCGAGCAAAGAGGACAGGCCCGGCGTAATCATCAGGTCTTCGGCCATGCCGGAGGCAGCGGCGAAGCCATAGTTGGCGCGATCGAGATACGCCAGGCTGTAGGTGATGAACACGATCGGCATGATGTACCACCAGCGGCGGGTGGCGAGGGTAGCGTTTTTCATGGTCTTGCTCCTGAGCTTGTTGTTTTTGTCGCAGCAGGTTCAAACAATGGGCAGCCTGTCAGGGCCTCAGCGCCAGCAGGCTGGCTCCCACAGGGTGAGTGGTCGACACAATCCCCATGTGGGAGCCAGCCTGCTGGCGATTGGCGGCCTCAAATTCAACCGATAATTCCAGGCGAGTCGGCAACCCCTCCATATCCCCACGACTCTGCACCGCCCGACTGCCAATCCAGTTCGCGCGTTGCACCGCCTCGGGAACACTCTGATGTTCGAGCAGGGCGCTGATCAGCCCCACTGCAAATCCATCGCCGGCACCGACCGTATCGACGACCCGGGCCACCGGCACGCCAGCGATAAAACCTTGATCGAGCTGTGTGCGGTAATAAGCGCCTTGCGGCCCTAGCTTGATTGCCACCGCTTCGGCACCCTGATCGAGATAGAACGCGGCAATGTCCGCCGGGTCTTCAAAACCGGTCAGCAAACGGCCCTCGCTCAGCCCTGGCAAGACCCAATGGGCGAGGGCGGCGAGGCGATTGATCTCGCTGATCATCTCGCGCTCGCTGGCCCACAGGCTCGGGCGCAGATTGGGGTCGAACGAAACGCTGCTCCCGGTGTGGCGCATACGACTCATCAATTCAAAGGACAATTCGCGCGCCGTGGCCGAGAGCGCTGGCGGAATGCCGGTGGCGTGCAAATGACGGGCGCTGAGCAAGTCCGAGGTGATCGACTGCGGGGCCAAATGACTGGCCGCCGAACCGCGGCGGAAATACTCAACCTGCGGATCGCTGCCATCATCGTTGCGCGACTTGAACTGAAAACCGGTCGGATGCTGTTTATCGACTTCGACGTGGCTGCAATCGAGACCTTCCTTGATCAGGGTTTCGACCACGAAGCGCCCGAGCGAATCATCACCCACCCGGCTCAGCCAGGCGACATTGAAACCCAACCGCGAAAGCCCGATGGCCACATTGCTGTCGGCACCGGCGATGCGTTTGTGAAAATGCTCGACCGCTGCCAGATCACCGGTCTGCTCGGCGACCAGCATCGCCATGGTTTCGCCGAACGAGAGAATATCGATCTCAGACATGGGCAGGCTCCAGACGCGATTGGCCGAGGCGGGCGAGGGCGGCGACATGCTCGGTGGTCAGTTGCAGCAGATCATCGCCCTGCAAGGGGTATTCGGCCGCGCGCATAACGCCTTGGGCCATGTGCCGCAGCAGTTGTTCCCACAGATGCAGGTCGCTGACGGCGGGCGGCACCGCCACCAGTTTGCCGTCGCCGCGACGCGCTACGGCTTTGCAATGCACATAACCTACATGCCGGCCGAGCAGGCGCGCGGCGCTGGCGGCGGACTGGTCCTGCCACTGCCAGTTGCCGATGTCGAAGGTCATTTTGATGGGCAGGTTGTGCTGTTCAACCGCAGCGAAAAAGCGTTGAAACGGTTCGATGCGCCCGCCATGTAAAGTCTGGTCGTTTTCCACCAGCAACTGCACAGGGCTGTGCTTCAAGCGTTCGGCCAAGGAATGCAGATCATTGTTGTCGGTGAAGTACCCGAGAGACACTTTCAGCCATTTCGAACCGAACGCCTCGGCCTGTTGCAGCGCGGTGATCAACTCGGGATTGGGCTGCGCCTGCCCGGCCAGCCACAGTTCAATGGGCGAGGAATAAATGCTTTGCAGGCCCTGCGCCTGGGTGGCCGCAGCCAATTGCGCCGGGTCTTCGCGGGTCAGCAATTCTTCGCGCCACTCGATGCGATTGGCACCGGCCGCAGCCAGAACGTCGATAAAAGAATCTTGCCCGCGCTGGCGCACAAGCTCGGCGCCGTAGCTGGACAGACTGATGGAAACGGCAGGTTTATTCATTGTTATTGACCTCTGAAACCGGTTTCATTTTTGTTCAAAAAAAATATCAGTGAATTCTGTGTTGTTCTTGCGGGTGCCTTCGCGAGCAGGCTCACTCCTACAGGTGACCGCATTCCAAATGTAGGAATGAGCCTGCTCGCGAAGGCGTCAGCTCAAACACCGCCAACCCCACGAGTTGATCCACGCTCAACCAGCACCGGCGCAAAATCCACCACCCGTGCCGCCTCATCATCCCCACGCAAACGCTTGAGCAGACACTCGAACGCCCGCGCGCCAATTTCCTGCGTTGGCTGCGCCAGCGCAGTAATCCCGCTGCCCACCAACGGATACCAATCCAGATCATCCAGGGCGATCAGCCCGATATCCTCGAACAGCCGCGAGCCGATCGCCCGCAATGCAGTCGCAGTTGACAGCGCGGCCACACCGTTGGCGCAGAACAACGCTTTCGGCCCATTCCCAGGAGTGTTTAAAAAAGTTTGAAGTTGCGCTTGCAGATCGTCACCGGTTTCCAGCACCGCCCCGGACAGGTCCGGACGTTGGGCAATCTGTGCATGAAAACTGCTGACCCGCTCGATCCGCGAGCTGGTGCCGTCATACGGTTCGGTGACCAACACCAGATCGCGATAACCGCGTTGTTCAAGATGTGCCAACGCCATTTCTACTGCTTGTGGATTGTTCAACCCGACCATATCGCTGTCGAGCCCGTCCACCTTGCGATCCACCAGCACCAACGGCATCTCGCGGCGCAATTCATGCAATTCGTCACGGTGGTGGCCGAGGGTGTTCACGATCAGCCCCTCGATGTTGTACGAGCGCAGCAGCGCCAGATGCTGGCGTTCCTGCTCGTCATCGCGATCGGTGTTGCACACCACCAGGCTGTAGCCATGCGCACGACAGGCGGTTTCCACCCCGTGCATCACGGCAATTGAATAGGGGTTGCGGATGTCGGCGACCAACATGCCAAGCAGGCGTGTGCGCCCGCGTTTCAGGCCGCGAGCCATTTGGTTGGGGCGATAGCCGAGTTCGGCGATGGCACGCTCGATGCGCAGGGCGATGGCCTCGGAGAGCAGGGCACGATCATCGCCGATAAAGCGTGACACGCTGGCTTTGGATACACCTGCGCGTTCGGCGACGTCGAGCATGGTTATGCGGCTGCGCTGCGCAGTGAAGAAATCGTTCACGGCTAAAGTCTTCTTATGTATGAAACCGGTTTCAGGAGACACCAATTTCTTTACTTGCGTCAAGTGAAGACCCGTTAAGCCTTGAAAAGTACATCGTCGTTTCCGACAGACGGCAGCTAAACCTGTCAGATCTGACAGTAGGCGAATGATTCGGACAGGTGCCTAATTTGCTCAACAGATCAGCAATCAGTCTCACAGGCTGAACTTACATAGACGTGGTGGATAGAAATCATGAGTCCAGTCGGTGTTTCCACAACTAGCTCCTCGATCGGTGTATTGGCCGCACCACTATCAGTCGAGGGTGTCGATGGTAACGACCCGGATGGAAATGTTCCCAAAGATATCTTGTTGAAGGGAACTCGTATCGTCATCCCTCGCCCGGACGACACGGGGCCCAACGACCAATTGATGGCGTTTTGGGTTCAAAACTTGACAGAGACAACTATTTTTGACCAGACCTATCCCGAGGGAATTCTCGATCCTTTTGTTTATGTAGCCTTGACGCCACAACAAATGTCGATTGATGGCGTTGCGCAGGTTTATTACAAGTTATGGAAAAGAGGCGGTGGCAATCCTGATGAGTCGCCACCGCGCACGCTAACCATTGATCACACACCTCTTACAACTTTTCCGGAACCCGTGGCCATACATGCAACACTGTGGGGGTATTGGAATAATAATACGAAGCCTGCATTGACAACTGGTGGCACATTTCGAATTCGCTCTTTGAATAATATTGCGTTGCCCGGGGATGTCGCATGGATGACATGGAGGGGATATCGGACGCTCAATGGCTCTGGTCCGGAAGTGGCAGAAGTATATGGTCGGTGGGAAAAAACGCTTTCCGTGATAGACATAACAAATGGTTTCAACCATGTTGTGCCATTTCAAAAACACATCAGTCCACTATTTGACTCTGATTCCGGTGTCTTCGTCTGCCAATTGTTCAGAGGCGGAAAAATCATTGCCGAGTCTGAAAAAGGGTTGGTGCGGATTGATCAAGTTACACCTGGTACACCTGGCCCTTTCGGCCTGAACTCGCAAGGAGAGACGATAATGGGAATTCAATTTGTAGATAAAATACAGCGCCCGGTTTCTATCGGTGTTTCATCAGACGTAGAGATTTTAGCGGATATCGCCATTGATACACTGGCGGATGGTTTTATCGCCAAAGCTGTACTGGATAGTCAGGTCTTGACCATCAATTTCACTCGTACGCCCGTTGAATTGGATGGCGACAATCTCGATGTCAAATACCGTGAAAAAGGGGAACCGGACTGGACTGATTACCCAAGCACCATTGAGCTTGGCCCGGTTGCCGGCCGGCCGAATGGCACCATCCCACTGCCGTTGAATGCTGTGCTGTTCGCTGAAAAAGCTACCTCTCCCGGTCCGACTGTCTGGGAACTCATGATCGAGCTTTACAAAGGTGGGGGCGGTAACAAGGAAGGCTCCAATACGCTTGAATTCAAGGTGGATCAGCTCGCACCGGTTAATACAAAAAACCCTCCCAGAAGAATAAAGCCGACGCCAGCTCCGGTCTTTGTCAATGGCACCCCGCTTCCGTATCGCAATATCGACACGGCCTGGATTACTGCTAATCCGAATATGAATTTCACGGTGAATGTAGGTTATTTCGGACGTCGTATCGACGACAATTTAACCGCCTGGTTAACCTCAGGTACGCAAGTAGTAGAAGTCTTCAGCAATGCGATCCCTGCGGCCGGTACTTTTGATATTGCCAGCAACGAGTTACTTGTATTCCCGAGTGGTCGCGTCAACATAAAATATCGCTGGGATGACTGGCTTGGTAATCTGGGCGAGGAGTCTACTGCTACCCCCGTTCTGACGTTGGTATTGCCGCAGGCGCCATTGGCCAAAAAAGCACCGCTGGTGCCGGCAACCGACCCGAACTATACAGAATCGCTCTCGTGGGAAAACTTTGAAGGCGGTGTTAACGTTACGGCCATTGTCGAAAACCTGTTTATTGAACACGCAGAACCTGGCGATCAAATCTATGTGGTTATTACGGACCCCGGTGATGTCACCAATTTCGTCGAAACGCCAAAACAGCCATGGGCTAACGCTAACTTGAGTTTCGATCTTACCTTCGCAGCGCTTGAGCCGATATTTAACGGTATCGTTAAGCCGGAGGAGCCGAAGGAGGTCACAATCCACTATGAAATAGAGCGGGCCGGCCTCACCCCAAACGCTGTTTCACCTCCCGCGACCATTATTCTGGAATTCGACATTGTAGGTGTAGTACCACCAAATCCCCCTGATCTGGAGAATCAGGATCTCCAACTTCCGATCGTACAGGGGGTTTCCAAAATTGATAACGTAGTGGAGTCTAATGATCGCGACAAGCCGGGCACATTCACGGTAGTGAACGGTCTTTCGGATCCGGATATAGAGCCGGAGCATACCGTCAAGTGTTTTCTGGGAAGCTCTACCTTACCTTTTGCAGAATTTAGTCCGCTTGCCGCTGTATCAGAGTTCGAGATTATCATCCCGGCACCTGAAATGGCCAAGTTGACACCGCCAAACGATACAGCTCGTTACACTATTCAAAAGACCGGAGTCGACAAAAACGTTAACAAATCATTGCCGCAAACAGTCGAAGTCAAGCAGATTCCGGTGGTCCTGCCTGTACCTACGATCAGAATCCGTAATCCTACAAATCGCGACTATATCGAGTGCTACGCGATGGTCAGTCCTACGAGTGGTTATATCCTGGGACTGAACATCAGAAAAGATCCGCTGCTGCCGGTAGGCACTGTTATCACCGCACACTTTGAAGCGCACTCGAATGCCACGGGTACTGCGCTGATTCCCAATACGAAGGCCTCGGCGCCTTATACCATTCAGGGGCCGACCGTGCCTGATGTCGCCAGAGTGGGCACGGCTGCACACTTCAAGGCAGCACAGCCCAAGCGAGGTGCGCTTGCATGGGGCAAGTACTGGTATGAAGCCCAGGGTGGCCTGCAAGCCTCAATTCCAGTCATCAAGCCGTTGGATACTATCAACAGCAGCTTCCAATATTGCGATCTGACAGGAGCGCCAGCGTAGGGCTGCGATAAGTAAGGTGGTTTTTCGGCGGGAGAGAGGTCTTTGCGTTTCTCTCTCTCTCGCGCGGCTTTTTCAGTGAAAGTCAACGGGAGGTTGAACATGCCTGCACTCTGTAAGGATAAATCGCGGTGCATTTAAGGATTATTCCTACATTAATTATTTTCCGTAGTCATTAGCCTGTCGGACGTTTTTTAGTTGGCGCTCGCGACACTGCCGAAAAAACAGACGTCGTGATCGTGCAGAATGAGGAAGTATCCATATGTCCATTTATTTAGGCTTCAGGCACCCGAACACTCTCAGACTGATGATGGCTGCGGCATTGATCGCTGCGCCCCAGGCTCACAGTCGCACCTTGCTGCCAGGCGAGAGTGAAGTAGTTACCAATCCACCGGCGCCAGAAGCATGGAGCGTGTCCCAAGGTGGAACGCTGACCATCGACAACGCGACAGCACTGACCATCGGTTCACAAAGTGCCAATGTCGTCTTCAACGGTGGTCAGAGCCAGCGTATCAATGCAAACACCTCTTCGTTGAAAATGTCCGGCGCTACGGTCAATAGCGCGGCGGGACGGGGAGCTATCCAGCTACTCGACAGCAACGCGACGATCGACAAATCGATTATCACCAGCACCAACAGTTTTGGGCTTTTGCTGGGACGTAACCTCAGCACCCCTGCATCCTCCACAGCCACCATTACCGGCAACAGTGTCATCACCGGGGCGATCGGTGGGGTACAAGCGGTAGGTTTCGCCGTGCTGAACCTTACCGACTCTACTGTCGTGGGCACCGGGGCAAGCAGTTATGGTGTGCAGTTGGGCGGCGCGAAACTTTCAGCGACGGGCAGCACGATTACCGGCGCACAGGATGGCCTGCAAATCGTAACCGACACGGTCGGCGTCAATGCCAGCACCGTGACACTCAATGATACCCGCGTGACCGGTGGCACCGGGTCGGCCATTGTATTGGGCTCCTCCGGCAGCGCCGGGACTGTCGCCAGCATCAATATCAGCGGCAATTCCGTACTGATCGGTGGCGATGGCAATCTTTTGCGAGCAGCCAACCGTTCAACAGCCAACCTCACCGTTGATGCAAGCCAGCTGGAAGGCAATGTCGTGGCCGAGACGGGCAGTTCGATCTCCTGGCGGATGCAGAACGGCGCCGCGCTGGAGGGGGATCTGCAGAATGTGACGCAAGTCAGCCTGGACTCAGGCAGCACGCTCAATGGCAATGTTCTGTCCGTTGCAGGAACGGCGTCAAATGTCAGCCTGAACAATAACGCCCGTCTGACTGGCAACGTGGAAAACGTTGTCGGGTTATCGCTGAACAATGGCAGCCAGATGACCGGCAATGTACTGGCTGACGCCAATGGCCTTGTTGACCTGGACAACGGTTCGGCGCTCAACGGTAATGTCCAGAACGTCTCAAGCCTGGTGCTGAACCACGGCAGCAGTCTCACCGGCGATGTCAGCACAGCTGCCAACGGTGGCGTGCTGCTGGACAATGCTTCTGTGCTGACCGGTCAGGTCAACAATTCAGGCAGCCTGACTGTCAATAATGCTGCCCAGTGGGTAATGATTGGCGACAGTACCGTGCAACGTCTTGCGTTGGACAACGGCGTTGTTCGCATGGGCACGAACGAGCAGTTTCAGCAATTGAATATCGGCGACCTGTCTGGTCGCGGCACCTTTGTGATGGGCACGGATCTGGGCAACGGGTCCACCGATTTTCTGAATGTCACCGGTAATGCCAGCGGTCAACACCAACTGCAAGTTGCTGCCACCGGCACTACGCCCGTTACTGCCGAAGCGGTGAAGATCGGCAATATTGCCGCCGGCGACGCCAGTTTCTCGCTGGGTGGTCGCGAAACGGTGGACGCTGGTGCTTTTGTCTATCGGTTGAAACAGGACGGCCAGGGCCTTTTCCTCAACCCGGACAAGGAAACCGTCAGTACGTCGAGCAACACCGCGCTCGCGCTGGCAGGGAGCGCGCGCAGCGTATTGAACGCGGAGATGAACATGCTCAATACGCAAATCGGTGATCGTGGGCTCAGTATCCGGCCTGATGCTGCAATGCGGGTAGCCAGTGACAGCGACACGACCAAGTTGAGTAACAGTGTCTGGGTACGCACCTATGGCAACCAATACAACGTCAAGAATGCCTATGGTGATGGCTACACACAAAATCAGACAGGAATTACCGGTGGTGCCGATACCACGGTAGTCGTCGGTGGACGCGATGTTCTGCTGGGCGGTTTCGTTGGTTCCAGCCGCACCGAGATGGACCTCAAGTACGGTTCCAAGGCAACGGTCGATAGCTTGAATGCTGGTGTTTACGGCAGCACATTCGATCCCGAGAGCGGTGTGTTCGTCAACGGTATGCTCAAGCTCAACCAGTTCGACAACAAGGCAAAAGTCACCATGAGCGACGGCACACGGGCCAAAGGCGATTACAAGTCGCTAGGCGCGAGTGCTGCCGTTACCGTCGGCAAGCACATCCGCTTTGCGGACAACTGGTTTCTCGAACCGCAGGTCGGCGTATCTACCGGCGTCACTCAGAGTGACAGCTATAAGTTAGACAACGGCCTTGAAGTCAAAGCGGACACCATGCGATCCGTACAGGGAAACATTGGGGTCCGGGGCGGACGTTTGTTGGCACTGGAAGGTGGTGCCTTGCTGGAGCCCAGTGTTTCGCTGGGGGCAAACCATGAGTTCGTCAAAACCAATGAGGTTAAAATCAACGAAGACAGTTTCAACGATGACCGCGCCAGTAGCACGCTGGAATACCGTGCCGGGCTGAAATGGACACCTGCACAGCGAAACTGGCAGGTCGCGGGCGAAATCGGGGGCGGTACGGGCAATACTGTCTCCCAGAACTGGAGTGCGAGCGTGAGATTGAGTCATTTTTTCTAAATTGAACGAGATGGAAGAGCCCTGGCAATGCCGGGGCTTTTTATTGGAAAGCGACTCCAAAAGACTCAGCCGAACAATCCGGCGGCAATGTTGATCGAGAATCCCAGAATAGCCGTATTGAACACAAAACCGATCAATGACTGTGCCAGCACGATCTTGCGAATATCCCTTGTCGCAACTCCCACATCCGACGTTTGCACGGCCACTCCGATCGTGAACGAAAAGTACAAAAAATCCCAGTAATTGGGAGTTGTCAGCCCTTCGGCAAAACGCAAAGCCGGTTCCGTGCCGCCCCAGGTGTAATACAACCTTGCATAATGCACGCAGAAAATCACGCCGATGAGCAGCCATGAACCGACCACCGTGAGGGCGGTGAAGCCGTAGTGCAGGAGTTTGAGCTTCGTTTCCAGGTCCTTGTTGCCGGCCAGTTCGAGGGTGATGGTCGCCAGGCTCGCCAACGCAGCGATGCAAACCATGAATAACACCAGTCCGGCATTCTCGTCTTCGATCTCAGCGATGCGTTTAACGTCCGGTGCCTTGGCGCGCATGGTGAGCCACAGCATCAGGATCAGGTAACTCCAGACGCCGACGTTCCAGCCGATGAGAGTTTTGCTGACGACGGAGTCGGCGGGGGCCAGCAGGCCGGTGGCGAGGCCGAACAGCGCGGCGGCAGAGAGACGCGGGTGGGTGCGGGCGAGGAAGCGCATGGGGACTCGATGGGCCAGGGTGGGTCAGACACATTAGCCCAGCGATGACGGACATGACCACATCGCTGAATGTTTGCAAAATCCCTGTGTGAGCGAGCCTGCTCGCGAAAGCGTCGGTACATTCAAAATTGATGTTGACTGATCGGGCGCATTCGCGAGCAGGCTCGCTCCCATAATTGGGATCAGTGGGGCTTGGTGAATCGTTGTACGAGCTTCATCACAACTACAAAGAACACCGGCACGAAGATGACCGCAAGTGTTGCGGTGATCATCCCGCCGATCACTCCAGTGCCAATGGCTTGCTGACTCGCCGAACTGGCACCCGTGGCGATAGCCAGCGGCACCACGCCGAGAATGAACGCAAGCGACGTCATCACGATTGGCCGCAACCGCAAGCGCGCCGCCTGCAACGTCGCATCGATGAGAT
Source organism: Pseudomonas granadensis (assembly GCF_900105485.1). Classification (GTDB taxonomy): domain Bacteria; phylum Pseudomonadota; class Gammaproteobacteria; order Pseudomonadales; family Pseudomonadaceae; genus Aquipseudomonas; species Aquipseudomonas granadensis. The sequence goes on from NZ_LT629778.1 coordinate 2,580,083, forward strand.
CGTGACCCTCGTCATACAAGCTCTTGGCGAACTCGATGATCAGGATCGCGTTCTTCGCCGACAGGCCTATGATGGTGATCAATCCGACCTTGAAGAACACATCGTTAGGCATCCCACGCATCGTCACGGCCAACACCGCGCCGAGCACGCCCAGCGGCACGACCAGTAACACCGAAGTCGGAATCGACCAGCTCTCGTACAGCGCCGCCAGACACAGGAACACCACCAGAAGCGACAATCCGAGCAGGATCGGCGCCTGATTGCCAGACAAGCGCTCCTGCAGCGACAGGCCAGTCCATTCCTGTCCCAGACCTTTCGGCCCTTGCGCAACCAGACGCTCGATTTCCGCCATGGCCTCACCAGTGCTGTGGCCCGGAGACGGTTCGCCGGAAATCGCAATCGCTGGATAACCGTTGTAACGGGTCAACTGCGCCGGGCCCTGAATCCAGGTGGCCTGCACGAACGCCGACAACGGCACCATATGCCCGGTGTCGTTGCGCACATGCATTTTCAGCAGATCGGCGACCTGACTACGCTGATCGCCTTCTGCTTGCACGACAACGCGCTGCATCCGGCCCTGATTGGGGAAATCGTTGATGTAGCTAGAACCCACTGCAGTGGACAGCACATTGCCGATGTCCGCGAAGGAAACGCCCAACGCGTTCGCCTGCTTGCGATCAACGACTAGCTGAACCTGCGGTGCTTCGGCCAACGCGCTTTCACGCACATTCATCAGCACCGGGCTTTTTTCCGCGGCGGCGAGCAATTCACTGCGCGCCTGCATCAACGTCGCATGGCCGAGCCCGCCACGATCCTGCAAACGGAACTCAAAGCCGCTTGATGTACCGAGACCATCCACTGGCGGTGGCAGGACCGAAAACGCCATGGCGTCCTTGATTTCACTCAGGGCAATGTTGGCGCGATCGGCAATCGAACTGGCGGAATCGTCACCGCCGCGCTGCGACCAATCCTTCAACGTCGAAAACGCCAAGGCTGCGTTCTGCCCGCTACCGGAGAAACTGAAACCGAGAATCACCACGCTGTCACTGATGCCCGGTTCGCCGGCGTTGTGCGCTTCAAGCTGCTCGGCCACGGCCACCGTACGATTCTTGGTCGCACCGGGCGGCAATTGAATGTCGGTAATGGTATAGCCCTGATCTTCCACCGGTAGAAACGAGGAGGGCAGGCGCGCGAAGCAAACCCCCAGTCCGACCAGCAGCACGACGTAAATCAGCAGGTAGCGACCGCTGCGTTTCAGCGCAAGGCCGACCCAGCCCTGATAGCGGTCAGTCAGTTGCTCGAAGCGCCGGTTGAACCAGCCGAAGAACCCGGACTTTTCATGATGCTCGCCTTTGGCAATCGGCTTGAGCAATGTGGCGCACAGCGCCGGGGTCAGCGTCAGCGCAAGGAAAGCCGAGAACAGGATCGAGGTCGCCATCGACAACGAGAACTGCTGATAGATGACGCCGACCGAGCCTTGCATGAAGGCCATCGGAATAAACACTGCCACCAGCACCAGCGTGATACCGATGATCGCTCCGGTGATCTGCGTCATGGCTTTGCGCGTCGCTTCCTTGGGCGACAAGCCTTCACTGGCCATGATCCGCTCGACGTTCTCCACCACGACAATCGCGTCATCGACCAGAATGCCGATCGCCAGCACCATGCCGAACATGGTCAACACGTTGATCGAGAAGCCCAGCGCCAGCATGGTCGCGAAGGTGCCCATCAGTGCCACTGGCACCACCAGCGTCGGGATCAGCGTGTAGCGCACGTTCTGCAGGAACAGAAACATCACCGCAAAGACCAGCATCATCGCTTCGCCAAGGGTGTAAACCACTTTGGTGATCGAGACTTTGACGAAGGGCGAGGTGTCGTAAGGGATTTTGTATTCAACGCCGGCCGGGAAGTAGCGCGACAACTCATCCATCTTCGCCCGCACCAGGGTTGCGGTGTTCAGCGCATTGGCGCCCGGCGACAGTTGTACGCCAACCGCTGTCGAAGGCTTGCCGTTCAAGCGTGTACCGAACTGGTATTCCTGGCTGCCGATCTCGACTCGCGCCACGTCGCCGACGCGCACGGTGGAGCCGTCGCGATTGGCCTTGAGCACGATGTCGGCGAACTCTTGCGGCGTCGATAACTGACCTTTCACTAGAATGGTTGCGGTGATTTCCTGCGACGCCGGTGACGGCAGATCGCCGATGCTGCCGGCAGAGACTTGCGCGTTCTGCGCGACGATGGCGGCGTTGACATCGGCGGGCGTCAGGTCGAAAGCGATCAGCTTCTGCGGATCGATCCAGATGCGCATGGCCCGTTCGGCGCCATACAGTTGAGCCTTGCCCACGCCCTCCAGGCGCTTGATCTCGTTCATCACGTTGCGTGCCAGATAATCGCTGAGCGCGACGTCATCGAGCTTGCCGTCACTGGAGGTCAGGGTGATCAGCAACAGAAAGCCGGAAGAGACTTTCTCGACCTGCAGGCCTTGCTGGTTGACCGCTTGCGGCAGGCGCGACTCGACCACTTTGAGTCGGTTTTGCACGTCGACCTGTGCCAGTTCCGGGTTGGTGCCGGGCTGGAACGTCGCTTTGATCGTGGCGCTGCCGAGGCTGCTTTGCGATTCGAAGTACAGTAGATGATCGGCGCCGTTGAGCTCTTCCTCGATCAGGCTGACCACGCTTTCGTCGACAGTCTGCGCCGAGGCGCCGGGGTAAACGGCATAGATCTCGATTTGCGGCGGCGCGACATCAGGGTATTGCGCCACCGGTAATTGCGGGATGGCCAACGCACCGGCCATCAGGATGAACAGCGCGACGACCCAGGCGAATACCGGGCGATCGATGAAGAACTGCGGCATAAAAAAGCGTCCTGCTTACTGACCCGAGGTCTGGGCAATGGGAAGAGGGCTGTCGTCGATTTGCACGGTTTCGCCGGGGCGGGCATGTTGCAGGCCTTCGACGACGATGCGGTCACCGGGCTTGAGGCCGCCGGTGACGATCCAGCGATTGTTCTGAACCGCGCCCAGTTCCACGGGTTGCTGGGCGACGCGCATCTGTTCATCGACAATCAGCACTTGGGCGATGCCCGCGCTGTCACGCTGCACGGCGCGTTGCGGCACGGTAATGCCATTGGCGATCGTTGCCTGTTCCAGACGTACGCGGATGAAACTGCCAGGCAGCAAGTCGAGATCGGGGTTGGGGAATTCGCTGCGCAAGATGATCTGGCCGGTGCCCGGATCGACCGTGATGTCGCTGAACAGCAACTTGCCCGGCAGCGGATACAGGCTGCCGTCATCCTGAATCAGCGTGGCTTTGACCTGATCCTGGCCAACTTCCTGCAATTGCCCGGAACGGAACGCGCGGCGCAATTCGTTCAGTTCGCGGGTCGACTGGGTGAGATCGGCGTGGATCGGATTGAGCTGCTGAATCAGCGCCAGCGGGGTGGTTTCGTTCTGCCCGACCAAGGCACCTTCGGTCACCAGCGCGCGGCCGACGCGACCGGAAATCGGTGCCGTGACGGTGGCATAGCCGAGATTCAGTTTCGCCCGTTCCACCGCTGCTTTATTTGCCGCCACGTCGGCTGCGGTCTGCCGGGCATTGGCGCGGGCGTTGTCGTAGTCCTGAGCGCTGATGGCTTTGTCATCGATCAACTGGGCGTAGCGCTGCTCTTGCAGTTTCGCCTGAAAGGCATTGGCTTCGGCCTTGCGCAGCGCGGCTTCGGCGCTGTCGAGGTCGGCCTTGAAGGGTGCCGGGTCGATGCGAAACAATACGTCGCCCTTTTTCACGTCGCTGCCTTCGCGAAAGGTCCGTTGCAGGACCACACCGGCGACCCGTGCGCGGACTTCGGCAATCCGTGGCGCGGCAATGCGCCCGCTGAGTTCGCTGCTGAGCGTCAGGGGATGCGCTTCGACCGTCTCGATACGCACCGTAGCCGGTGGCGCCTGCACCTCGGCGTCCGACGACGAATCACAGGCGCTCAACGTCAGCGCCAGCGCGATCAGGCCGAGCCCGGCCAGCAGTTTGTTCGACATGTACAACCCCCAATATTGAAGTCCGCATCCTACGGGCAGACGCCGGGATTAGCGGTGAAGCTTTGTAGGCGCTGTGTGAAATTGTGTAAGGGTTTTGCTCGGGGAGGGGTGAGGGCGTATATCCTGCAAGCCTTGAAATTTATTGCGACAGATAAAGCATCGCCAGCAGGCTGGCTCCCACAGTGAAAGCGGGTGTTCACAAGATCTGTGTTCACAGCCAGACCTGTGGGAGCCAGCCTGCTGGCGATAGCGGTCGAACCGTCGCCACAGCATTTTCTGGATCACCCATGCCCAACATCCTCCTCGTCGAAGACGACACCGCCCTCGCCGAACTGATTTCCAGCTACCTGGAGCGCAACGGTTATTCCGTCAGCGTCATCGGCCGTGGCGACCACGTGCGCGAGCGGGCGCGGGCCAATCCGCCGGATCTGGTGATCCTCGACCTGATGCTGCCGGGCCTCGACGGCTTGCAGGTGTGCCGCTTGCTGCGCGCCGATTCGGCGATGCTGCCGATCCTGATGCTCACCGCCCGCGATGACAGTCATGATCAGGTGCTGGGCCTGGAGATGGGCGCCGACGATTACGTCACCAAACCGTGCGAGCCGCGTGTACTGCTGGCACGCGTGCGCACGCTGTTGCGCCGCAGCAGCCTCGGCGAGCCGCAGACGGTCAATGACCGTATCGTCATGGGCAATCTGTGCATTGACCTGTCCGAGCGCACCGTGATCTGGCGCGAGCAAGCGGTGGAGCTGTCCAGCGGCGAATACAACCTGCTGGTGGTGCTGGCCCGGCATGCCGGCGAAGTGCTTAGCCGCGACCAGATCCTTCAGCGCTTGCGCGGTATCGAATTCAACGGCACCGACCGTTCGGTGGATGTAGCCATTTCCAAGCTGCGGCGCAAATTCGACGACCATGCCGGCGAGGCGCGCAAGATCAAGACCGTGTGGGGCAAGGGCTATCTGTTCAGCCGCTCCGAATGGGAATGCTGAGCTGATGTTTCGCATCCTGTTTCGCCTGTATCTGGTGACGATCGTCTCCTACAGTGCGGCGATCTATCTGGTCCCGGACCTGGTGGTGATGGCGTTCAGAGAACGCTTCGTTACGTACAACCTCGACTATTCGCGCGGCCTGCAATCGCTGATCACCCGCCAGTTTCATGCGGTGCCGCAAGATCAGTGGCCGGCCCTGGCGGCGTCGCTGGACAAGGATTTCCAGCCGTTGCATATCGTTCTGGCGCGCATTGACGATGCCAAATTCACTGATACAGAGCGTGAGCGTCTGCGTCGTGGCGAGAACATCGTGCGCATCGGCGATTGGGGCTGGCGCACACTGGCAGTAGCGCCGCTGAACGACACCACGGCGGTGAAAATGGTGGTGCCGCCGGATCCGATGGACGTCGATCTGCTGTACTGGAGCATCAACGTGCTGATCGGCGCCACATTGCTGGCGTGCCTGTTGATGTGGTTGCGTCCGCACTGGCGTGATCTGGAGCGCCTCAAAGGCACCGCCGAACGTTTCGGCAAAGGCCATTTGAGCGAGCGCACGCATATCGCGCCAAGCTCGAACATCGGCAGCCTCGCGCATGTCTTCGACACCATGGCCGGCGACATCGAAAAACTGCTCAATCAGCAGCGTGATCTGCTCAACGCTGTATCCCACGAACTGCGAACGCCGTTGACGCGTCTGGATTTCGGCCTGGCGCTGGCGCTGTCCGATGACTTGCCGGCCGCCAGCCGCGAGCGCTTGCAAGGGCTGGTCGCGCACATTCGTGAGCTGGATGAACTGGTACTGGAGTTGTTGTCCTACAGCCGTTTGCAGAACCCGGCGCAGCTACCCGAACAGGTCGAAGTAGCGCTGGACGAATTTGTTGACAGCATTCTGGGCAGCGTCGACGAAGAGCTGGAATCTCCCGAGATCGTCATCGACGTGTTGCTGCACGGCCAGCTCGAACGCTTCTCGCTCGACCCGCGTCTCACCGCGCGGGCCATTCAGAATCTGTTGCGCAACGCCATGCGCTATTGCGAGAGCCGTATTCAGGTTGGCGTGCAGGTCAATGCCGAGGGCTGTGAGATCTGGGTCGATGACGACGGCATCGGCATTCCCGATGACGAGCGTGAGCGGATATTCGAGCCGTTTTATCGGCTTGATCGCAGTCGGGATCGGGCTACCGGTGGTTTTGGTCTTGGCTTGGCGATCAGCCGTCGGGCACTGGAAGCCCAGGGCGGCACACTGACCGTCGAACCTTCACCGCTGGGTGGGGCGCGGTTCAGGTTGTGGCTGCCGACGAAAGCCTGAGATTCCAATGCCCCAGATATCAGTGTGCCTTGTGGGAGCGAGCCTGCTCGCGGAGGCGTCGGATCAGTCGACTTATGCTTCGCTCATAGACCGCCATCGCGAGCAGGCTCGTTCACACAGGGGGCTTGCGTTGTTCAGGTGAGTTCTGTCGATTGAATCAACTCAACGCCGGCGCTCTGCATTCTCTCCATCGCCGACTGCAGTGATCCATTCATATCGATTGCCCGACACGCATCCAGCACCACGTAGGCATTGAAACCTGCCGCTCGCGCATCCAGCGCGGAAAACATCACACAGAAATCCAGCGCCAGCCCGACCATGTAAACGGTGTCGATGCCGCGTGCTTTGAGATATCCCGACAGGCCGGTAGTGGTGCAGCGATCGGCTTCCAGGAACGCCGAATAGCTGTCGATATCAGGATTGCAGCCCTTGCGGATGATCAACTGAGCGTGCGGCAAGTCGAGTTGAGGATGAAACTCGGCGCCGGCTGTGCCTTGCACACAATGCTCAGGCCATAGCGTTTGTTCGCCATAGGGCAGTTGAACGCTATCGAAGGGCTGCTTGCCGGGATGCCTGGAGGCAAACGAAGCGTGGCCCTGCGGGTGCCAGTCCTGAGCGATGATGACCTGGCTGAACTGGCGGGCGAGCCGGTTGATCAACGGCACAATAAGATCACCTTCCGGCACTGGCAATTGCCCGCCGGGGGTGAAATCGTTTTGCACGTCGATCACCAACAACGCGGTACGGGATGAATCAGGCATTGCGTGTCCTCCTTGAAAACAGTCGCTCAGCATAGTTCAGGACTGCTCATGCGCCGAGGCGGCTTTTAACGATTTTGCCTTGCTTTCAAGTTCTGGTGCAGCGTTGTGCCCGCTCGTGGGCCGGCGGTTGCTTTCCGTACTCCGAGCGGGTGGCGAATCGTGGTTTGACCGTGTTGCCTGCCAGCCAAGGAACGCGCGATCGGCCAGAACACCACCGGCAAACAACGCTGCCGCGGCGGCGCCGATAAACCAGCGGCGGCTCAGCCCCGGTTTTTCGGGCGAAGGAATCGCGTCCAGCCGCGCCTGCAACCGTTCCAGCGGTGCCTGTTGCGCAAGTTCGTCATAGGCGTTTTGGTAGGGCAGGTTACTGCGACTGAGCCACTGCACGCGCAGGTTGAGCAATGCATCGTCAGCCATAGCCTGTTCAAGCAGGCTGCGTTGCTCGGCGCCGAGTTCATTGTCCAGCCAGGCGACCAGTTGCTCATCCGAAGGTGTCTTCATGAGTGGTCGGCCTCGGTAGAGGTGGCAACCGTGTACAGCGGTGGGTATTCAGCCAGTTTCAACCGGGCGGTGGCCAACCGCGTCATGACTGTCGCAACTGGAATTTGCAGAATTTCGGCGACTTCGCTGTAGGAAAAACCTTCGACGTAAGCCAGATAAACCGTCTCGCGCTGGGTTTCCGGCAAGGCATCGACACGGCGAATGACCTGCGCAGCCATTACGTAGGGTTTCGCAGCAAATGCGTTGTCAGCCTCTGTGCCATTCCCAGCCAGTTCCTGACGCACCCGACGCGTGCGCACTTCGCTGATCCAGATTGAATGCAACAGGCCCAACAACCATCGCTCCATCCGCATACCGGCCACGTACTGACTTGCACGTTCAAGCGCGCACACGCAAGTCGCGTGCACCAGATCCTCAGCCACATGCCGATTGCGCGACAACAGCAAACCGTAGCGCCACAGTCGCGCCAGATGCTGTCCGAGTTCTGCTCTGAAGGCCTGCTCGCTGATGGCGACTTCCCTTATCAATGTTCAGGTTGTGATGAGTCGCGGATGGCACTGGTCTGCAACGCGCATTTCTGCGATTTGCTGTCCCAGACCTGACCTTTCGGGCATTCGGGTTTTTGCACCGGCTGGCCTTTTTCTTCGGTAGCCAGCGCCAACGGGCTGGAGATCACCGCGACCAACAGCCACGGGGCGGCGAACATAACGGAACGGATAGTCATGGGCAAGGCTCCACAGAAGGTTGAGTCCGTGTCGGGACAAAACCAGGTGAAATTTTGTTCGTTACATTGTCAGTGACTGTTCCGGGTGCGGATAAATTCAAGCGCCATGCTCGGGAGCATCCGCCGTCTATCCGATGTGTTTCCGAAGGGAGCCTTGCCACGTGCGATCAGGTTCATCGTTCAGCCGGGGCGGTTACAAGACCAGGGCCGACACTTTACGTCAGAGGCGTTGATTACAGCAGAGCCGCAATTGCGCGGCCGGGACGTGGTCAGGGTGCCCTATGAAACGGCTGCGTTTGTGGTAGTCAAACGGGGCTGAGGCGGCCGGGGCACCCTGAAAGCAGAGTTGCGCATCAGGGTTTGTCAAAGGCAGGCTCGTAAGCTGATAGGCCTTCCATGACGAACTGGCCATTCTTGATCTCGACTGTTTCCTCACTGTTTTGGAGTTTAACGCTGAAGACGTTGCCCTCCAGTCGCGGATCTTCCTTTGTCGGTGCAACTTTCAGGACTAAGGTGCCACTCGTTGCCCAATAGGTTTTTGGATCGCTCGAGCCGCGATAATAGCTCGCTCGATAATCACCATTCTCCGTCAGCGTGTAGGTGTTTGAAGTTGTTCCTTCAGGAAAGTACACACTCACAGCGGCTTGTCGTTGAGGCAGCGGTCCGGGAAAAGTCTGAATGCCTATAGCTTGCCAATAAGGAACAGGCACCGGCCGGGTGCTGATAGCCAGTTTCACATCCGTCGTATAGAACGCCGGGCTTTCGCCCCCACTCGTATCAGCAGAGAACTCTCCAGTAGTTTGGTTCTTGGAAGCTGTCATCGCTTATGCTCCTTATGCACGAACTAAAGTGGGAGCGAACTCCCGGTCAAGGCTCAAGGTACTGCATCAGGATCTACGGCATAACTGTCAGAGTTGACAGTTGACAGCCAAACTATTCGGGACTTTTTAATCGAAGCCGTGGCTCCATGTTTGGCACCGTTCCTTGGGGAAAGTGAGCCTGCTCCCAATGGCCATTTGCGCGACAACCGGTCATGCCGATCAGCTCGCGCGGGCCAGATCCGCAGCCTTCCGGTTGCGCTCGCGAACCCCACGCACCACCAAATACAACAACGGCCCAATCGAAACAAACAACGCCGTCAGCAACAGATAGGGCACCACCGACCAAACCGATTGCCCGCGCGACCGGGCATCCTTGACCATCCAGACGCCCGCCAGCGTGGCCAGCAGGTACAGATCGATAACAACCTGCGCGGTATCGGGTCGCGACATCAGGCTGATGCCGAAATCAATCAACGACTGTTCGGCCTGGAGCATCACCGAAACGGTGTAACCGCCAAAAGCGAGCAAAGCGGTGAGGGGCAGGACGATGGAGAACATGCGTTCCTTCCTTGGTGCGATGAGAGAGTCGCCACACTAACGCTTGCGGCTGAATTTGGCCATTGACTCGCCCGCAGCGCGCAGGCTACTTTGCAGCACATGACTTCCACCGTACTGCGCAGCCAGCCAAGCATTATTACCGCCATTCCTCACTTGGCGGGCTAGCTCACGACTGCAGCACCCAACCCGCCCTAGAGGCGGGTTTTCACTTTCTGTCTTCGGGGTTTTCAACAACGTCAGGAAACGACCATGCCGCACAGCCCCGACCAGCAAGCCCTGCTTGAGCACTACGTAAAAAAGATCCTGGCTGCGCCGGTGTATGACATTGCCGTGCGCACGCCATTGCAAGCGGCGCCGGCGCTGTCGGATGCGCTGGGCAATCGGGTTCTGCTCAAGCGTGAGGACTTACAGCCGACGTTCTCCTTCAAGATCCGAGGCGCCTACAACAAACTGGTGCAACTGAGCGAAGAGCAGAAAGCGCGCGGGGTCATCACAGCCTCGGCCGGCAACCATGCCCAGGGGGTGGCGCTGGCGGCACGCGAACTGGGCATCACGGCGACGATCGTCATGCCGTCCACCACGCCGGAACTCAAGGTCCAAGGCGTGCGCAGTCGGGGAGCGGAAGCGCTGCTGCATGGCGAGAGTTTTCCGTTTGCACTGGCCCATGCGCTGCAACTGGCCGAACTCACCGGACGCACCTTCGTCTCGCCATTCGATGACCCCGAGGTGATTGCCGGGCAGGGCACCGTGGCGATGGAAATCCTGCGGCAGCATCAGGGCGCGCTCGACGCAATCTTCGTTCCCGTGGGCGGCGGCGGGCTGATTGCGGGAATCGCCGCTTACGTCAAATACCTGCGCCCGGAAGTGCGCATCATCGGCGTTGAATCCGAAAACTCGGCGTGCCTGAAAGCTGCGCTGGAAGCGGATCAGCGCGTGGTGTTGCCCAGCGTCGGCAATTTCGCCGATGGTGTCGCGGTCGCACAAATCGGCGCGTTTGGCTTCGAAGTCTGCCGATTTTGCGTTGACGAGGTAATCACCGTCAGCAACGACGACCTCTGTGCCGCGATCAAGAATATCTACGACGACACGCGTTCGATCACCGAGCCTTCCGGCGCCTTGGCAGTGGCGGGCATCAAGCAATACGTGGCACGAACGGGTGCGCAGGGGCAGACTTTCGTGGCGATTGATTCGGGCGCCAATATCAACTTCGACAGTCTGCGCCATGTCGCCGAGCGCGCCGCGCTGTGCGGCGTCCCGGCTTGATGAACGTTACGGCAGCATTGGGCGCAGGAAGCTGCGCTCGTAACTGACGATGAATTTCTTCTCCAGAAGATTGGCAACCAGTGCGGTACTTTCAGCATCAGTCATCGCAACTTGACGATAGCTTTCGTAGTCTGCCAGCGAGGGAAAGCTGAACAGACAATAAGCGATATTGCTCGCGCCCTCGGAGGGAAGAAAGTAACCGTGATGGGTGCCGCCCAAACGCTCGACGATACCAAGCCAGGCTTTGGCGTAATCTTCGAACTCGGTCAACTGATAGGGATCGATGACGTATCTGACGTGGCAGGTAATCAAACCGTGCACTCCTTGCTGTGGTTATTCCGGCAGCGCCGTGCCGACTTTTTCAGATGCCGACCAGATCAGATAACGCACTTCTACGTCCGATGGTGCGTAGACCACAACGGGTAATTTGCTGTTGTAGCGCAGTTTGAAACCGTCACCGATAACCGGCACGAACACGCGTTTCTTTTGCGAAGCGGGTGGGCAGGCCATCATCGTGCTCATCGGGCCGCTGACGTTTTCAAGGCGATAGAACGGATAACCCCAGCCTTCGAGGTTCTTTTCGACCAGCGTGCCGCCGAGTCGCTGGCGATTGCAGTCGACCTCGAGGGTTTTGCCAGCAAGGATCTCGACCTGAAAGTTCTCTTCCTGCTCTTGCTTGGGCAGATGAATGACTTGGCGGGTGAACCCAGTTTCAGCCTTTGGATACGGCGCGACGTCTTCGAGCTTGGCCGCGTGGGCGACGGTGGACAGGCTGGCAACAAGCAGCCCGGTAATCGCATATACGCGTAAAGAACCCATGGAAGCCTCCGTGCGGGTGTCGGGATAGTGCGAGGCATTCTTGCTGTCATGGAGGCTGAATGCAAATCGGGGCGTAGTTGCAAAATGCAGTGCTCGGGGAGGGCTTTCTTGCATTTTGCAAATAGCACAATGCTGGCCAATGCGCCAAGTGACTGATTTACAAGGAGCGAAAACCAGCCGATCAAAGGCACGCTTTATGCGTTCTTTAAGTGCGGCGCACCGGATTTGGGCGCCTACACTCCAATGGGCATTTCGCAGTACCGCCGCTTGACGCACCCAGGGAAACAGCGGGGATACACCCGCGCAGGGGCGCCACGGCCAGCGTGAATACTTGATTGGCATCTCACAGTAAGGAGAGGGTTCGCCATGTTTCTGTCTGCCTTGGAACTACGCAACATCATCGAAAGCAGTTTTCTGCCGAAACGCTGCCAATGCACGCTGTCGCCGGATCTGTCGATGACCATCAAGGTCTTCGGCGATCATCGGACCGATCAGGTTGATCTGCAGGTCAACGGCATTGATGCGAGCCGGCTCAACAGCTGTCGCGAAATCAACAACCTGGTCGCGGGACTTCGCTCCGATCTGGCCCAACAGACTCCACTGCATCAAAGCACCGTCCGCTCGCGAGCGGTTTAACGCACCGTTTCACCCAGTTCGACCGTCACGCGCCGGGCCTGCACAAAACCAAGGCCCAGCGCGAACTCGACCAGCACCGCGAGCAAAATCCCGGGGCCGGCATGACCGTTGAGCCATTCCGCAAAACCCAGCACCGCCAACCCCAGACAACCAACGATAAACCCATTGCTGAGCGCATTGCGCCCCAGCGACGGCGGCGCATTGCGCACCAGATAAAACATCACCCCCAACGCCGCAAACAGCACCGCACTGCGCCGCGCGACAAACCCGACCCCCTCGGAATACTCGACGCTCCAGATCGCCAGCAGCCGTTCGGGGAAAATCCCCCAGGCCAGCGCCAGCACAAAACACAACGAACACGTGAGCCCGGACAACGTGCGAAACGACAACTGCATGGCGAATCCTTGCGGCAGTGAGGAAGGCTTCGAGCATAACCGCCGAAACCCCTCCCGCCTACCGCAACGCCGCGAATCAGACGTTTCTGTCAGTTTTGCAGCTGGCACGCGTCGGATAATTTCCGGTAGCTGATTTCCTCGGGTCTGCCGTTGTTGTCGATGTATTTCATGTCAGCGGTGATGACCTTGCATTCCAGGGTGGCTGGCTCGGTCAGTGCAACTACCTTAGCCACTTGCAGCGGCATGCCGTACTTGTAGGGCACGGGGTTTGAGGAGGTGGTTGAGTCATTGGCTTGGGCCAGTCCGGTGAATGCGGTACAGGCGAGGGCGGTGGTGAACAGCGAAAGACGAATGTTCATGAGAGGACTCCCGTGCGACGGTTCTAGAGTTCGGGTGATTCACCCGAATCTGCCGCACTGGGCAACAGCCAGAATGGTTGAGGGCGTGCGGTTCAGTGGAGTTTTTGACTACGGCGTTAAGGGGCGGTTAACCAAGCTGAGCGCGGGCTGTCTGGGAGTGGGGTGGTTTTCTTTGGGATGTATGGCGAATTCCTACAAAGGCTGGTGCCTTGACGTGCAGGACATTCCACACATCACCCATGCGCTCTACCTGCTGACGCAGGATGGCGATGATTTGCTGCAGGTGGCGCAGCAGCAGATGTTGAGTTGGAAGGCACCGGTTTGATGGGCTAATGAAATCGGCAGGGGTGAACAGCCGAATTTACTTGCGCTGATTAGCAAGGCAAGGTTTGGCACTTATTAAAAATGTTGTGATGACAAAGTATCTGAATAGCGTTATTGGAATTAATATCCTAGCTTGTCAGGGTAAAACGAGAGAGGCGGATGGTTGGCTTTCCACGTTTTTGCAAGTCTTTTCGCTTTTTCTATTTGCTCTTTTGACATGTTTTTTTCTAAGTCGGGTAATGTGGTGTTGACGTCTCGAATTACATTGCCTCCATCATTAAGTTCGAGCAAGTTTGAAAGTAAAGCATATGATTTTATTGGGTCGAATGCGAAGCCGAATTTTGAATTTTCTTCACTTATGTAGGACGCATATCCAAATACTCCTTCGACGTAGCTCGAGTCAGCTGCTTTTTCGTTCCAACTTCTGAACGAGGCTAAATCGTTTTTATCGATCATGATTGCGGCTAACCCCATCATTGCAAGCGGATAACCATTTTCAGCAGACGCCTTCATCCATCGTTCGATAGCTTGGTTGCGCCTCGAGGGTAGAAAAAATGAACCACTTCCTTCTTGGTACTTCGTCGCCAGACGGAACTGCGCAAGTGCGAATCCGTTCTCTGCTGATTTCTCCAACCAGTCATCGTTGCCTGTCATTACATATAACAGGTACATTGATTCGCTATCTCCCTGCGCTGATCGTTGAATTGCAAGGCTTTTAGCTTTAATTACCCAGTTGCTTGGAGAGTCTTCACCTTGTGGACAGTTTTTCATGGTTGAGCACAAGTCGTCTTCAATTCTCCCAAGGCGAATCATAGAGTAGATATTCCCCTTTTTTGCGGAGCTTTCGTATGCTTTTTTAGCTTCCGGAGTCATGAAGCGGTTATTTTTTCTTAATGCTTCACCCAGATAGTAAAGTGCCTCATCATCTCCGCCGTCAGCGGCGGTTTTCAAAAAATCGATCGCAGAAATGGCTTTGTATTGATTGTAGAGCTCAATGCCTTGGATTTTTGCCTGAAGCTGTTCGTGCGTAAGAGCAGATGATTCGGTTGCTATTATAGTTAATAACGTTAACGCTGCAGTCATTAGTTTAATTGTTATCTTCGCTGAACTCATGGGTGGTTGTTTCTTCTCTGCGGATGTAAGGGGGCGGTTAGTCTTCGATTAAAATTCGGCGTTCCGCGCCTCCCTAAAGACATACCAAAAAATCGGAGTCAGTCGCTAAGTTTTTCGGGGAAAAAAGAAATCGGTGAATGAGTGGCTTTCCACTCTCGCGCAACGATTTTTGACTGTTCAATTTGTTCTGGTGTCATTTTCCCAGCAACCTTTTCAATTTTAAGGTCGACATAATCTTGTACTCCACCGCTGTCGCCGAGCTCTTTTAACAAAGAAAAAATAGCGTAGCCTTTAACTAGGTCCAGTGGGTAGCCAACTTTGTCGGGAGTATGTGAAATGTACGCTCCATAGTTGCTTACCGCTTCTTGATCGCCAGTACATCACAACATCACAATGCAGCATATACGCCATCGTCACACTCAACCCGGCAGTTTATTGTTTGCCAAAGCTGCAAGGCTGAGCGTTATAATGTTCATTGATCGGAATATCCTTCAAAAATCTATTTTTTCAGGAAAAAACGAAAGAGGTGGGTGCTCGTCTCTCCACTTGACTGCAAAATCTTCCGCCTCTTGAATTTGTGCTGGGGTCATTGTTTTTGATATTTTTGGAAGTATCTCCTCTACATCTGTTTTTGCGGTACCCCCACCGTCTAGCTCCTTCAGAAGAGAGATTAACGCATACCCCTTGATTTTATCTTCCGTGAATCCAAGGGCTTTGGGGGCAACAGCTAAAAAATACCCGAAATTGTATACGCCTGCCTCATACCCAGTCGACGCCGCTTTTTCTACCCAATAGCGTGCATGATCGAGTTCACCTTTTTCTCTATATATACCGAAGAGCTGCATCATTGCTTTTGGATTGCCTGCTTTCGCAGAAAGCAAAAACCATTGTTCAACGATTTCTTGCCGTTTCCAGGGAAGTATAAATCCTTCTCCTTGACGATCGCCAACAGCCATACGATATTGTGCAGTTGGATGACCTGCCAACGCTGATTTTTTTAACCAGTCCCTGTCGGCGGTAAGTTCATACATTAAATATTGAGCTTCCGCATCACCGCGATCAGATTTTTGTTTTGCGATTTTATTTGCTTCAGCCAACCACTGTTGTGGCTCTTTTGTACCTGTTGGACAATTTTTCATTGCAGCACATAGGTCATTATTACTTCGACCAATTCGGATCATCGAATAAAGGTCGCCTTGGTTAGCTGCGGCCTCATACCATTTGTAAGCTTCAGAATCAATGTACTGTTTTTTCTGACGTATTTCTTCGGCCAAAAAAAATTGTGCCTCAGAATCGCCAGCTTCTGCGGCTATTCGCAATTCGGGAGTCGCGGCCTTATATTGCTTGAACAATATAATTCCTCGCTCTTTCGCTGATTGCTGATCATGATTAAGATCTGCTGATGCAAGTATTGGCAAAGCGATCAGGGTCGCTAGCGTAAATGCTTTAAATATATTCATTAAGTTGCTTTGCTCTCGTTATTTTTCCGGCCCATTATATGTAGCACGTCCGCCAGGAAGGTATGTTCGACCATAATACGTCGATCGTTGGCAGAAACCATCAAGTTTCGCGCCAAGTTCGGAAACATGCTCCTTGTATCTAGCCCTCATTTGTTCGTTTCGTTGGTCCGCGAAGCGGAGTACAGCTTCGGACATAAAATTATCTAATGCCAAGCGCTGTTCACAATAAATTTGGCCTTTGTCTGGGCTTTTCGTCCCAAATCTGTTCATGCTTATGCACGCTTCTTCGAATTGTGTTTGAGCTTGCTCGACGGTATTCGTTTTTTTTGCGTGGTTCAAAATCCAGCCGAGTATTCTTTCAATGGCTTGCTGTTGGATCAGATATGTTTGAGATTTATCATATGTATATTTTTTTTCTCGAGACGCGCTATCTGTAGAAATGTCTGTGACATTGTAGCTCTGAGCTGCCGAAATTAATGTCATGAGCATTGGACCAAGAGCGTTGGGTGTTGCATTCAAAAACCACTGCTCCAATTCACTTTGATTGCGATAGGTCATTATCGTATGAGCAATAGAGGCTCCTCTACCACCACCAGTCAGCGCCTCATACAAAGACATCACCATATCCACGCCTTGCATATAAGTCATCGCCACTTCCATCCCGGCGGTGCCAAGGAAGTTGAGCTTGTCTATATAATCAGCCGCCTCATCAGTTACAAATACCAGTGATTTATCCTGGTTTTTGTGAATCTCTCGGCGCACGAGGTTTATTAGGTCGGTCACACCGTCATAGCCAACTTCAAATTGAAACTCGCCACCCGCACCCGCTCCGACGATGACTGAAGCTTTGAAACGCATGATAAAGCGGCCTTCATGCAATGAAATTCCGACATCAGCGTTGGTGCCGAGCCCGTAGGCCGCGGTGAAACCGGCGGTCAGTCTCGCCAGGCTCGACCATTGGCTAGCTTTGGTGCTGTTGACGCTATTGGCCATTCCTGGCGAAGGAGCGGTGCGCAATGCTGCGATTTCTTTCGGCGGCGCCCAGTTCAAGGCGCCTGTCAGCAGAATCCCTGCCTGGACTCCCGCAAAAAGATTGAACTGGGCTTTGACACCGTCCTCTACGCGAACCTTGGCGGCGTTGCCCTCAAGTACGGGTTCGCTTCTCACGGTTCCAGCGGTTGAATGGGTCGTTTCCGGCCGCTTTGCATCAGTGACTTCTGGAAGGTTGAGGCCGCCCTGAACATTTGCACGGCCCAGCTGGACGCTGGAGGAAAGAAGTAGGGTGGCGCCTGTGTAACCCCAGGCTCTCGCGCCCAGATGAATCGAGAATCGACCGAGATTGAGGTGTTTACGGTTTTCCTCATAATCAAGGTAAGGGATCAGAATGTCTTTCGCCTGATCTCTGCCCGGAAGATCCATTTTCATCAGCTCAACTTCACCACGGGCGAGGTCAATACCCAGGCTCGCTTCAGCTTTGGCGGAGGCTTTGAAGTTATCCGCCACACTGAACGACGGTCCGGTTATTTTCGTGCCGGTGTGTATGGACGCCTGCGGCGGTGTCAGGCAGCGCACCAATTGAGCCTGAGGGCTGTTGTCGAACAGACGCAACGAGCTCCTGACCTCTTCCTTGAACAACAACTGACGAATACGAAGCCCCCAGTCTTTACGGGCTCCGGCATCATCCAAAGTCTCAACCTTGTAGTTTTTCGACTTCAGGTAGGAGTGGAACATCTCGGCATCAAACCAGCCTTTCTCATCAAACCAGTCACTTTGCTGATCTTTGATCGCGAGCGCGCCTTGCAGTCGCAGCCATTCGTGGAAAGGATTGTCGTCAGTATCCGAGGCTGCCTTGCCGTTGCTGTTGCCCGGTAGCTTTCGCAGATCTTTGCTAGCTGTTGCACCTATCTCGCTCGCGTCCTTTTTCAGCACCTTGGTGATGCCTTCGAGGTTAAGCAGGCTGAGATGTTTGACGGGGCTGTTGGGGCTGTTGAAAAGCGCTACTTCGCGCAGAGGGAAGCCTGCTTTGACCAGGCGTTCTTCCGGTTTTGGCTGAAACTGCTCGGGTTCCCACAGTAGGTGTCGTAATGGCAGGGCAGCAGCAACCGCTGCTTCGGCGTCTTCGCGGAGTTTTAAGCGATCCTGCTGAATGCGCTGCCACTCGGCCTGTTCTGCTTCCACGATACCTGCCGGTGCCGCAACGTTTTGCCCGCTGGCGTCAATCCAGGCTTTATATTTGGTGCGGATCTGCTCGGTGTACTTGACCTGCTGCTGTTCCATCTCAAGATAGGCTTTGAATTTCTCGATGCCTGCGCTGATGTCCCCCGTGTCAGGAATAAGCGCGAACTCTGGCAGCGCCAGTCCGTAGTCGGCAACTTTCAAAATCGAATCGATATAGGCCGCAAAGTCTTTTTCGACTTTTTTGCGCTCGTCGGCGACATTCTTCAAATAACCACACATCCGAGCCTTGCCATCAATTACGCAATTAGTGGCGTCTAGATAGGCTTTTTTGTTTTTTTGGATGTCTGCTTCTTTCAGGGTCGTCAATTTGCCGCTGGTGGTGAGCGCTGCGCGGGCTTTCAAATAAGTCTGTACGCGATTTCTTGCCTCGATCGCCCCGGGCGAAAACAGGTTGCCGCTTTCGTAGGTGTAACCAGCAGTTTTGGCCTGTTCGATTGCGACCGCCTTCAGCTTTTTCCATTCGCTATACAGACGTTGCAGTTTCTGACCGTCGGAGTTGGCTTCCAGCAGACTCGCCTGTTGTTGATTGGCGAGTTCGCGATTGCGCGCGTAGTCACTCTGATCCGCTTGTTTGTCGAGCGCCGCGCTGTTGCGGGCTTCTCGGCTGACAGCTTTCAAGCGCATAGCCATGGTGGGCTGCGCTATATCGGGCTCTTGGGCCTCGATTTCCAGCATCCGCGCTTTTTGCTCGCCTTGCAGGAAGTTGCTCAGCTTTGGCTCAAGGAAGTATTCCAGCAACCCGGCGGTGTTCATCCCCTTGAGTCGTTCCTCTGGCGACTTGCTGGCGCTGATATGTTGTTCGAGTTCATTCATCGCCTCTTTGATCGAGCTGGCCGCTCGCTTAGGCAACAGGTAAAACATTTTTTCCTTGGTGGCGTAGATTACCTCGCCATATTCCGTCGAGCAGGGGGTCTTGACTTCATCGAACGCGTTGGAGCAAGTGGCAGGCGCCTCCGGCTGGGGATCAAGTTCCAGGGCTGGCTTGGTTTCGACCGGTACCGCTGAAGTCGATGCGCTCGCAGCCGGTTTGTTGAAATCTACCTTGGGTGCTTGAGAGATATCAGTTTCCATTTCGCTTCCATTCATTCTGTAATGACGGGTCATCAAGCAGCGCTGACAGCGAGTTGCTGTAGCTGCTGGACTTTGATGAACGACTCTTCCCTGGATTGCAGGATGGCCATCACTTCTGGCTGCGTTTCGAGCAGAGGGCCGTTGGTGATTGCGCCCAGCTTAAGTAGATGGCGACCTTCATAAATGTTGTGGTCAACCAGCGTCTGGAGGTTCGCCACGAGGTGGGGTAGTTGTTCATCGGTAGGATCACCGTAAGCAGCGTATTGCTCGTCTGCCCAATAAACCCATCCAAGATGCCCCTGAACGCTCGGTGCTTCAGGCGGCAGATTGAAAGCTGAAACGTCGCCCAGCCATTCAAGTTCTGAAACGGCGCGCCAACTCAGCCATTGACCGCGATTACGCCCGAAGTGGGCCGGCGCCGGGCTGTATATACGCTGCCAGGGCCCGAAGAGTTGGTGCAAACTTTCACCGGTGGTATAGGCCAGCGCAGCCCACAGACTAGGTTTGTGATAGCTCAACAAACTCTGGCCGCCAGAACCATCATTAGCTCGCAGGAGCCAACGTGCGTGCGCCAATGACTTGATCGGATCCGCAGTGGTAAGGGCGATGCCAGAGTAGTTCTCTTCGCACAGTTTTGCCGCCTCGGCGGCCAGACGACTGCCCCAAGGTGCGACCAGCCAGAGAGGCCCGTCGGCGGCGATTTCAGCAAAATCGGTATTGAGAAAAAGAGCTTGTGCCTCCACAGATTCACCGACGCGGTAAAGGCGGCTCATGGCCTCTGGCTGGCGGACGCGGTCAATGATGAAACATAACCTCACATCAGAGCTTTCTCTCGGCAGTTCCTCGAATGAGTAACGTGGAGCTTCGAGGAGGGTGCTCAGCGCTTTTACATGCATGTGCAATCCTTACGGCTGCAAGCGCCGTTACTTTGTTTTCCGCACAACGGCGTGATGCCGGACTCGCTCAGGCGCTTGGGCAGCGGAATAGGGACGGTACCAGCCTTATCCGCATCCACAACCTTCATCGGCCCCGGCAGCAATGGCGCCGCCGGTGTGCCCACCCCAGGCGAGCCGCCGGTATTGACCTTCACCTCAGCGCCGCTGATGGTCACGCCGCCGGCGTCGACTTTTACGAAGCTGCCGCCGGCCTTGGCGGTAAGTTCCATCGCGCCTTCGACCACCACTCGCTGGCCTGCGTAGTAATGGATTTCGTTGCCAGCCTCAACAAACTGCCCAGTCCCCACCTTCACATGCTGCGTCACACCCACCGTCATGTGATCATCCGCGCGCATTTCGCTGATCCGGTCCAGATGGGTAATCCGGTGCTCTTCAACCTTGAATTCGCTCAGGGTGTTGGCTTCAACAGTGTCATGCCGTTCGTTGCCGACGCGAATCTTCTGGTCGTGTTCGATGTTTTCGTCCCAGTCGCGCTGGGCGTGGATGTAGATCTGTTCGGCGCCTTTCTTGTCTTCGATGCGGAATTCGTTGTAGCCCTTGCCGCCCGGGGAGCTGAGGGTTTTGAAGGTGCTGCGGGTCTTGTTCGCCGGCAGGTCGTAGGGGACGACGTTTTCCTTGTGGTACAGGCAGCCGCTGACCAGTGGCTGGTCGGGGTCGCCTTCGAGGAAGGTGACGAGGACTTCCATGCCGATGCGCGGGATGGCGATGCCGCCGTAGGCCGCGCCGGCCCAGCCGCTGGCGACGCGCAGCCAGCAGGTGGTTTTGTCGTCTGACTGGCCGTCGCGGTCCCAGTGGAACTGCACTTTGACGCGGCCGTACGGGTCGCAGTGGATCTCTTCGCCGGCAGGGCCGGTGACGATCGCGGTCTGGCTGCCGAGGACTTTCGGTTTCGGGTGTTCGAGGGCAGGGCGGTAGTGGGCGTCCCACGGTGTGGCGAGGAAGCTGTTGCGGTAGCCCTGGTGGAAATCGCTCTTGTTGTCGGTAACGTCGCTGGTGACGTTTTCGCCAAGCACTTGCGGTTGTTTGCCTTCGTGGAGGACTTCGAGCAGCAGCCACAGGTCGTTCCATTCGGCGCGCGGGTGTTCGGCAAGCGTGAGGAAATGGCCGCTGGTCAGCGTTGGTTCGTCACCTTTGCCTTCGGCGAGTTTGTAGTCGCTGCGATGACGTTCCAGCGCGCGGGTCGAGAGGAACTTGCCGCGCTCGCGGGTGGTGAAGCGGCCGGGGTAATCGTAGTCCTCAAGGTCCGGGGCGAATTCGGATTTGACCGCGCCCTCGGGCAAAAGCTTGGGTTTCTCGAAATCATAATCGCGGCGGCTGACGCGGGTGGTGCGGGTTTCCAGGCGCAGGTTGAACCGTTTGATCACCGGTTTGTCGGCGGCCATGCCGGAGTCCTGCTGGTAGCTCACGGGTTTGAGCTTGCGGAAGACCGTCTGATCGTCGCCGAACACCAGTTTGTGGCCGCTGCTGCTGTGCTGGAAGTGGAAGTGAATGCCTTCCTCTTCGCACAGGCGCTGGATGAAATGGAGGTCGGACTCGTCGTACTGCACGCAGTAATCGCGTTCCGGGTATTCGGCGCCGAGCTGAAAACTGTACGCGTCGGCGAGGATGCCGCGGTCTTCCAGCACCTGAGCGATGATTTTCGGCACCGTGAGTTGCTGGAAGATCTGCTGATCGTGGTTGTGCCGCAGGTAGGCCAGTTGCGGCACCAGGCTGAGGCTGTAACGGGTCAGGGTCTTGCCGGAGTCGCCTTGCTCGATGCGATAGACCAGACCATGGATCTTGCCTTCACCGGTGGCACCGAAGGTCAGCACGCCGGGCTTGTGCAGCAGCTCTTCGAGATTGAGGTCGGGGCGGGCGCTGACCAGTTCGAGGTCGAAACGGAACGGCTCATTCAGAGCTTCGCGACCGGTGAAGCTGAGGACCTGCAGGTCGGCGTTGGCGCCTTCGAGGGTGAGGGTGATGTGGGTAGCGTTGGCGTCCAGCATGCCTTGAATTCCGTCCGTGAATAAGCAGGACACAGATGTTGCAGGATTCAGCCGTCTCGTTCAAGGCGCAAAAGCCGTAGGTGGGGTGGGTATGGGGTGTAGGGAAAACCCTTAGGGGGAGCGTTTCGGCTAATGAAATCGGGTGATTGGTGGGGTGTGACCTTGGCTATCAGCGACTTTTCTTACGCGCTGATGCTGAAGAAACAACCGTCAAAGTTGCCGGGGAGTACGGCAGGTGGCGATCTTTGGCGTCTGGTAGACCGCTATCGCCAGCAGGCTGGCTCCCACAGGGAACTGGTGTCGTACTGGGGGAGAGAGGTGGGTTTTCAATATTGTCAGTGACTGGAAGTCAGCTATCGCCAGCAGGCTGGCTCCCACAGGGGATTGGTGTCGTACTGGGGGAGAGAGGTGGGTTTTCAACATTGTCAGTGACTGGAAGTCAGCTATCGCCAGCAGGCTGGCTCCCACAGGGGACTGGTGTCGTACTGGGGGAGAGAGGTGGGTTTTCAATATTGTCAGTGGCTGGAAGTCAGCTATCGCCAGCAGGCTGGCTCCCATAGGGATTGGTGTCGTACTGGGGGAGAGAGGTGGGTTTTCAATATTGTCAGTGACTGGAAGTCAGCTATCGCCAGCAGGCTGGCTCCCACAGGGAACTGGTGTCGTACTGGGGGAGAGAGGTGGGTTTTCAATATTGTCAGTGACTGGAAGTCAGCTATCGCCAGCAGGCTGGCTCCCACAGGGATTGGTGTCGTACTGGGGAAAGAGGTTGGTTTCAACCTGTCAGTGACTGGAACTCAGCTATCGCGAGCAGGCTCACTCCTACAGGGGAATGGGATTCAGGCATGAGCGTTCAATTGTGGGAGCTAGCCCTGCTAGCGATAGCGGTTCAATATTCACAGCTACAACCAATGCCAGAACCGGCTCCAAAAGCCGCGGTTCAAGTCCTCTTTGCACCCGGCATATTGCCGCGCATAAGTATCAGAGCGAACCTGCACCTTGCGCGCGGTTGTGGGCAGCCAGGCTTTGCTGGCGTAGGTCTTGTTGCGGAAGCCGCCCCAGCCTTCGTGGTAGTTGAGGTACTGGTTGTAGGCGTCGTATTTGTAGACGCCATTGATCGAGGTGGTCTTGTCCATGTACCAGCCGATGAAATCGATGGCGTCATCGAAGTCTTCGCGGTCGGCCCAGTTGCGGCCGGTGCTTTTCTGGTAGTCGGCCCAGACTTCGTCCTTGGCTTGCGCGTAACCCGAGGCGGTCGACACCCGGCCCCACGGAATCACCCACAATAGGTATTTACGCGGGGTCTTGGCGTCGTAGCGGTAGCCGGACTCCTGATACATGATCGCGAAGGGCACCTGAATCGGCACGCCCCAGCGTTTTTGCGTGACTTGCGCGGCGTCGTACCAGTCGCTTTTTTCGCGAAAGATTTCGCAGATGTCTTCCGGCGAACGGGGCGGCGAGGTGCCGCACCCGGTCAACAGTGCTGCCAGTGTCAGTAGTCCAAGCGTCTGCCCGTATTTCAAAAGCGGTATCCCGTCGTGCGCAAAAAAGCCGACAGTCTACGCGCTCAGCTCAATTGCTGACGATAGGGCAGATCCGGACCGGTCTTGCTGCAGGTCAGCGCGGCGGCCAGGACGGCGAAGCGCAGCATGGCGTCGATCTGTTCGCGCGCCAGTTTTTGCACGCCTTCGACCGAATCCAGACCGTTCTCCGTCAGCCAAGTGATCAGCGCCGCCTGGAAAGTATCGCCAGCGCCCACGGTGTCGGCGATTTTCACCGAGGCTGCCGGCACCGACCACTGGCCATGTTGACGGCTGAAGACGCTGGCGCCGTCGCCGCCACGGGTGAGGAAAACGATCTGGCAGCGATGCTCGAGCCAGCTTTCGATGACCTGCTGCGGATCCTGTTCGGGATAGAGCAGGCTCAGATCTTCATCGCTGACCTTGATCAGGTCCACCAGCGGCACCAGCGTTGCAATGCGTTCGCGCCACAGCTCGATGTTCGGCTCGGGATTGAGGCGTACGTTCGGGTCGAGGGTGATCAGGCGCTGGCCGCTTTCTCGCTGCACCAGTTGCAGCAGGGTGTCGCCGATCGGCTGCACCACCAGCGAGAACGAGCCCACGTGCAAGCCGCGTACCTCGGCGCCGAGGGTCGGCAGATGCGCCGCGTTCAACTGACGGTCTGCGCAGCCTTCGCCACGAAAGCTGTAATGCGGCGAGCCGTTGGTGCCGACCGCGACCATCGCCAGCGTGGTCGGCGCGGCGAACTCCACCAGATAATCCGGGCGCACGCCTTCCTCTTTCAATACCTGCTGCAAGCGCCGACCGAGGTAGTCGCTGGACAAGCCGCCAAACAACGCCGAGTCGACACCCAAACGGCGCAAACCTACAGCGACGTTGAACGGCGAACCGCCGGCGATCGCCTTGAAATTGATCTTTGATGCCAGACCGCTGGCATCGTCTTCACTGAAAAAATCGAACAGGGCTTCGCCACAGACCAGGTACATGATTGTTTGCTCTTTATAGGGTTGCGACATGCTGTTGATAGCGTTCATAAGCCTGCTGGAACGCCGCGACATTGGCGGCGATCGGCAGGGTTTCGCTGCTGGCATCGAGTTTTACGCAGCGTTGGCACAAGTCTTCGAGGCTGTCTTGCTCACCGTCAGCCGACGCTGTGCACCACGCCGCCTGAATCGCCGCGCCAAGCGCTGCGGCTTCGCTTTGTTCGGTGCAGATCACCGGGGTGTTCATGATGTCGGCGACGATCTGCCGCCACACGGCGCTTTTCGAGCCACCGCCGATCAGGCAGATGCGCAGGCTTTGTAAGCCATTGCGGCGCAGCAGATCCAGTCCGTAACGCAAACCGAAGGTCGTGCCCTCAACGGCGGCGCGGCACAGGTTAGCCTGGGTCAGGTTGTCCAGCGTCAGCCCGTGCAGGCTGCCAGTGGCGTGGGGCAGGGCGGGGACGCGCTCGCCGTTGAGGAACGGCAGCATGCACACGCCGTCGGCGCCGATCGGGGCTTGGGCGACCAGATCGTTGAAGCGCGGCAAATCGAGCGCAAATAGCTCGCGAATCGCACCGGTGGCGTTGGTCAGGTTCATGGTGCAGATCAGCGGCAGCCAGCCACCGCTGGAAGAGCAGAACGTGGCCACCGAGGCGTCCGGGCTGACGGTTGCTGTGTCGGAATAGGCGTATACCGTGCCGGAAGAGCCGAGGCTCATGGTGATTGCGCCGGGCTGAATATTGCCGGTGCCGATGGCGCCCATCATATTATCGCCACCGCCACTGGCGACCCGCGCGTTGCGGTTCAGGCCAAGCTGTTCGGCGACAGCCGGAAGAATCGTGCCGACCGCTTCATGGGCTTCGATCAGCTCGGGCAGCGCCGCTTGCAGACGGCCGCTGGCGTCGATGTCGCGCAGCAGTTGCAAGTCCCACTCGCGCGTGCGCACGTTGAAATAGCCGGTGCCGGAAGCATCGCCATATTCACTGCAGGCGCGCCCGGTCAGCCAGAAGTTCAGGTAGTCGTGGGGCAGCAGAATGCGTGCAATGCTGGAGAAGACGACGGGGTGTTGCTCCTTTGTCCAGAGCAGTTTCGACACGGTATAACCCGGCGCAATGACAACGCCCAGACGTTCCAGCGAACCTTGCTCGCCGCCCAGATGGCTGAGCAACCGGTCGTTTTCGGGGCTGGTTTCGGTGTCGCACCAAAGCTTGGCCGGGCGCAGCACTTCGCCTTGATCGTCGAGCAGCACCAGACCGTGCTGCTGGCCGGAAACGCCGATGCCGAGGATGTCCTGACCATCGACATTGGCGGCCTTTAACGCTTGGCGGGTGGCGAGGGCGAAGGCTTCCAGCCATTGCTGCGGGTCTTGCTCGCGACGACCGTTGGCGCCGCTGATCATTGAGTGCGGCGCGGCGCCCTGACCGAGGACCTGACCGCTGACGGCGTCGAGGATGATGGCTTTGGTGCCTTGGGTGCCGCAGTCGATGCCGAGGAATAGTTGTTGTGTTGTCATGTGTGAACCCGTTGGGTTGCGGTGAAGATCAAGAGCTACCCCCTCACCCCAGCCCTCCCCCCCAAAGGGGGCGAGGGGGAAGGGAGCCGATTGGGGGCTGTTCAAAATTTGAGTTCGACTCCGGTTCTCAACCGGGCTATTCAAAACCTGAGTTCGACTCCGGACGTTCAGGCCGATGTAACTTGTACAAACCCCTCGGTCAGTTCCCTCTCCCTTTGGGAGAGGGTTAGGGTGAGGGGCTTCTCAGGCGAGCACTCGTTCCAGCGTTCGCGTCACGCCTTCATCGCGCAAGCTGTTGTAGCACCACTCGAACGCCGCCACAAACTCCGCCGATTTCGGGATCGCCGCACCAAAAATCTCCTCGACCCCCAGCAACCGCTCAGTGATCAACTCATCGTCCACCACCAACCCCTGACAAAACGCCGCCCGTGGGTCAGGAATCGTGTACGTATCGCCATTCTCATCGACACCCTTCAAGTACAGCGCCCACGCTGCCACGACCAGTGCCGCGCGCCGGGTCTCGCGGCCATCGGCGATGAGCCGATTGATCGTCGGGATAGTGAACTTGGGAAACTTCGACGAGCCGTCCGAACACACTCGCTCCAGTTGATCGGCAATCGCCTGATTGGAAAACCGCGCGACCAGCGTGTCCTTGTAATCGCTCAGGTCGATGCCCGGCACGGGCGCCAGTTGCGGGGTCACGTCGAGGTCCATGTAGGCGCGCATGTAACGCACGAACAGCGGATCGTTCATGGTCTCGTGGACGAAGCGATAACCCTTGAGAAAGCCCAGATACGTCAGCGCCAGGTGGCTGCCGTTGAGCAACTTGATCTTCATTTCCTCGTAGGGCGAAACGTCGTCGGTGAACTGCACGCCGACCTTCTCCCACGCCGGACGGCCATTCACGAATTTGTCTTCGAGTACCCATTGCACAAACGGCTCGCAGACCACCGGCCAGGCATCGTCGACGCCGTGTTTGTCCGCCAGTTGCAGGCGATGCGCGGTGCTGGTCATCGGCGTGATCCGGTCGACCATCGCGTTGGGGAAGCTGACATTGGCGTCGATCCAGTTGCACAGATCGCTGTTGCGCAGCGAGGCAAACGCGAGCAGCGCCTTGCGCGTCACTGCGCCGTTGTGCGGCAGGTTATCGCAGGACATCACGGTAAACGCCGGAATCCCCGCCGCGCGGCGCTTTTCCAGAGCAGCACAGAGAAAGCCGAACACGGTTTTCGGTGCCTCTGAATGAGCCAGGTCATGCTGGATCTGCGGCAGGTGCGCCATGAATTCGCCGTTGCTGTCGTCGATGCAATAGCCGCCCTCGGTGATGGTCAGCGAAACGATGCGGATCTGCGGATCGGCGAGTTTGTCGATCAGTGCCTGAGCGCCGTCCTCGGCCAGCAACATGTCGCGGATCGCGCCGATCACCCGCACTTCGGTGTCATCGCTGTCACCGAGTTCAAACAGGGTGAAAAGGTAATCCTGTTCCTTGAGATCGTCTCGGGCGCGGCGGTCTTCGGTGCGCAGGCCGACGCCGCAAATCGCCCAGTCCAGCGCTTCGCCGCTGTTCATCAGAGCGTCGGTGTAGTAAGCCTGATGCGCGCGGTGAAAGCCGCCGACGCCAATGTGCGCAATGCCGTGGCGGGTATCGCTGAGGCGATAGGCCGGCAGTTGCACTTCAGCGGCGAGACGGTTGAGGTTCTGTTGGTTGAGTTTCATCGGATAGTCTCGAAATCAGGCCGCGGCACGCAGCGGGCGGGTCAACGCCACGCCCTCGGCATCGAATAAATGGCAGTGGGCGGCGTCCAGGTGCAGGTTCAGCTGTTCGCCATAACGGCT
Organism: Pseudomonas granadensis; assembly: GCF_900105485.1. Lineage (GTDB taxonomy): Bacteria > Pseudomonadota > Gammaproteobacteria > Pseudomonadales > Pseudomonadaceae > Aquipseudomonas > Aquipseudomonas granadensis. The sequence continues at coordinate 2,608,238 of NZ_LT629778.1, forward strand.
GGCGAGATCACCGCGCACGCGCATGGTCAGGGCTTCGCCGGCGTTGGTGGTGACGTGGCAGAACGTATCGCTGCCGAGGCGTTCGCTGACGTCGGCAACCACCGCCAGGCTGCAATCGCCCGGTTGCGCCAGTTCCAGATGTTCCGGGCGAATGCCCAACGTCACCGCGCTGCCGACGCTGAGGCTGGCGGCGTTGAACGGCAGGTTGATGCGCGTGCCGGCATCCAGCGCGACTTCGCAGCTCTGCGCATCGACGCGGGCAATCTTGCCCTTGAGGAAACCCATCTTCGGCGTGCCGAGAAAACCGGCGACAAACAGGTTGGCCGGGTTGTGATACAGGTCCAGCGGTGAGCCGACCTGTTCGATCCGGCCACCGTTGAGCACCACGACCTTGTCGGCCATGGTCATCGCTTCGACCTGATCGTGGGTCACGTAGATCATCGTCGCTTGCAGGTCTTTGTGCAGGCGCAGCAGTTCCAGGCGCATCTGCACGCGCAGCGCGGCGTCGAGGTTTGACAGCGGTTCGTCGAAGAGGAAAATCTTCGGGTTGCGCACGATGGCGCGGCCGATCGCCACGCGTTGACGCTGGCCACCGGAGAGCTGTTTCGGCTTGCGCTCAAGCATCGGGCCAAGCTCAAGAATCCGCGCCGCTTCGCCGACTTTCTTCTCGACTTCGGCTTTCGGCACGCCCGCCAGATCAAGAGCGAACGACATGTTTTTCTTCACGGTCATGTGCGGGTACAGCGCGTAAGTCTGGAACACCATGGCCAGGTCACGCTTGGCCGGGCTGACTTCGGTAATGTCGCGGCCGTCGAGTTCGATGGTGCCGTCGCTGACTTCCTCCAGACCTGCAATCAAACGCAGCAGGGTGGATTTGCCGCAGCCCGACGGCCCGACAAAAACCACGAATTCCTTGTCGTTCACTTCAAGGTCGATGCCCTTGATGATGGAAAAACCTTCGAAGCCTTTCTGCAGATTCTTGATTTTCAGGTTGGCCATGAGATGGGCCTCCGCAATATTGTTATTCGTTTGAACCGGATCGGCTTTTATGTAGGCCTTCGCCTGCTCGCGATAGCGGAGTGTCATTCAACAATGATGTCGACTGGCATGGCCTCATCGCGAGCAGGCGAAGGCCTACAGGGAGTTGTGTTGGGTTTGGGATGTTCATTTCACGGCGCCGAACGAGAGGCCGCGCACCAGTTGTTTCTGGCTGATCCAGCCAAAGATCAGGATCGGCGCGCAGGCCAGCGTCGACACGGCCGACAACTTGGCCCAGAACAAGCCTTCGGGGCTGGAATACGAGGCGATCAGTGCGGTCAGCGGCGCGGCTTTCGACGAGGTCAGGTTCAGCGACCAGAATGCCTCGTTCCAGCACAGGATCAGCGACAGCAGTACGGTCGAGGCGAGGCCGCCCTTGGCGATCGGCAGCAGCACCCGGACCATCTCCTGCCACAGCGTGGCACCGTCGAGGCGTGCGGCTTCGAGGATGTCTTTGGGGATGTCCTTGAAGTAGGTGTAAACCATCCAGACCACGATCGGCAGGTTGATCAGCGTGTAGATCACGATCAGCGCAATGCGCGTGTCGAGCAGGCCGAAACTCTTCGCCAGCAGGTAGATCGGCATCAGCACGCCCACGGGCGGCAGCATCTTGGTCGAGAGCATCCACAGCAGCGTGCCTTTGGTGCGCTGGGTTTCGTAGAACGCCATCGAGTAAGCCGCCGGCACCGCGATCAGCAGGCACAGGGCCGTAGCGCTGAAGGAAATCACCACCGAGTTCCAGGCGAAACTGAAGTAATCGCTGCGCTCGTTGATGTGCAGGTAGTTCTCCAGCGTCGGCATGAAGATGAACTGCGGCGGTGTGGCAAACGCGTCGATCTCGGTCTTGAAGCTGGTCATCACCATCCACAGGATCGGGAAGAAAATCACGATCGCGATGGCCCAGGCCAGAGTGCCGAGCAACAGGCTTTGCAAGCGGCGGGATTGTTGGAGAGTCATGGCGGGCCTCAGGCTTTGTCAGTCAGGTTTTTGCCGATCATTCGCACCAGAATGATCGCCGCGATGTTGGCGATGACCACGGCAATCAAGCCGCCCGCCGAGGCCATGCCGACGTCGAACTGCACGAGGGCCTGGTTGTAGATCAGGTAGGCGAGGTTGGTCGAGGCGTAACCGGGGCCACCGTTGGTGGTGGTGAAAATCTCGGCGAACACCGACAGCAGGAAGATCGTTTCGATCATTACCACCACGGCAATCGGCCGCGCCAGATGCGGCAAGGTCAGGTGCCAGAAAATCGCGATCGGGCCGGCGCCATCCAGTCGCGCGGCTTCCTTTTGCTCCTGATCCAGCGACTGCATGGCGGTCATCAGAATCAGAATCGCGAAGGGCAGCCATTGCCACGACACAATGATGATGATCGACAGCAGCGGGTAGTGCGCGAGCCAGTCCACCGGTTGTGCGCCGAACAGTTTCCAGAGGTAGGCAAGGATTCCCGACACCGGATGAAAAATCAGGTTTTTCCAGATCAGCGCGCCAACCGTGGGCATGATGAAGAACGGCGAGATCAGCATGACCCGCACCAGACCGCGACCGAAAAACTCGCTCGCTTCCAGCAGCGCACTGATCAACACGCCGAACACCACACTGATCAGCAACACACTGCCCACCAGCAGCAATGTGTTGGTGGCGCCCGGCATGAAGCCCGAGTCGGTCAGGAAATAAGTAAAGTTTTCCAGCCCGACAAATTCGTTTTCGCCGGGGTAGAGCAGGTTGTAGCGGATCATCGAGAAATACAGGGTCATGCCCAGCGGCACGATCATCCACAGCAGCAACAGGGCCACCGATGGGCTGACCAGAAACCAGCCGGGATTGCGCATGCGCAGTTTGCGCTGGGGTGGCGCCAGTTCGATGTGGGCTTTGGCAGTTGAAGTATTCATGGCAGTAACCGATTCGACAGGCGAATGAAGATCCCTGTAGGAGTGAGCCTGCTCGCGATAGCGATTTTCCATCCAACCAAGCGGTGACTGACACACCGCAATCGCGAGCAGGCTCACTCCTACAAAAGCAAGAGCGAGCTGTGCTGGTTACTTGGGATAACCGGCGCGCTTCATCTCGCGTTCGGTGGTCTGCTGGGCCGCAGCCAAGGCTTGATCCACCGTGGTCTGGCCGATCAGCGCCGCCGAGAACAACTTGCCGACCTGCGTGCCTACGGCCTGGAATTCAGGAATGGTCACCAATTGAATGCCTATATAAGGCACCGGTTTCAGTGTCGGTTTGCTCGGGTCTGCAGCTTTCAGCGATTCCAGGGTGACCTTGGCAAACGGCGCGGCACTCATATAAGCGTCGCTGTAAGTCGAGGCGCGAGTGCCGGGCGGTACGTTGGCGATGCCATCGGTTTTCGCCACCAGCTCACCGTATTCTTTGGAAGTGGCCCAGGCGCTGAATTGCTTGGCGGCGTCCTTGGCTTTGGAGCTGGTCGGAATCGCCAGCGCCCACGAATACAGCCAGGCCGAACCTTTGTCAGTGACCTGATGCGGAGCGAAGGTGAAGCCGACATGCTCGGCAACTTTGCTTTGCGTTTTATCCGTCACGAAAGAACCGGCTACGCTGGCGTCCACCCAAATCGCGCACTTGCCGCTGTTGAACAGTGCGAGGTTTTCGTTGAAACCGTTGCTGGAAGCGCCCGGTGGGCCGGATTTCTTCATGGTGTTGACGTAGAAATTCAGCGCATTTTTCCATTCTGGACCGCTGAATTCCGGTTTCCATTGTTCATCGAACCAGCGCGCGCCATAGGCATTGGCCACGGTGGTGATCAGCGCCATGTTTTCACCCCAGCCAGCCTTGCCGCGCAGGCAGATGCCGTACTGCTCTTTGTCCTTGTTGGTGAGTTTTTCAGCGAACCCGGCGATCTCTTCCCACGTTGGCCGCTCGGGCATCGTCAGCCCGGCGTCCTTGAACAGGTCGGTGCGGTAATAGGTGATCGAGCTTTCGGCGTAGAACGGCAGGGCGTACAGCGAACCTTTCACTGACAAGCCTTCGCGGACCGAAGGAAAGACATCGTCGAGGGCGTAACTGGCCGGCAGGTCCTTCATCGGTTCCAGCCAACCCTTGGCGCCCCACAGTGCGGCTTCGTACATGCCGATGGTCAACACATCGAACTGACCGCCCTGGGTGGCGATGTCGGTGGTCAGGCGCTGACGCAAAACGTTTTCTTCGAGCACGACCCAATTGAGCTTGATGTCCGGGTGTTCGCTCTCGAACGTTTTCGAGAGTTTCTGCATGCGGATCATGTCGCTGTTGTTGACGGTGGCGATGGTCAGGGTCTGGGCGCCAAGGCTGACGCTGCTCAGGGTCATGCAGGTGAGGGCAAGCAGAGCTTTTGCAGTGGGTTGCATCGTGCACTCCTTTTCTGCACCCGGCGGGTGGCAGAAGGACGGTTATTGTTTTTGTGTCTTCCGACGACAGGAAGAATCTGCGCTGATTACAGCCTTCAATCGGCGCAGTGACAAATCATCCCTAGCACTTTTATCGATACTTTTTTGCACTGGGGTTTGCAGGGGTTAACGCAGGGAAGGGGTTTGCAGCGAGGAAGGGGAATCGAATGTGTACAGGTTTCCAGACGTTCCACAGCCCATGTAGGAGTGAGCGTGCTCGCGATAGCGGTGTGTCATTCAACAATGATGTCGACTGACATGGCCTCATCGCGAGCAGGCGAAGGCCTACAAAGGATAATGTGGTCAGAGGTGGTTTTGCTCGGTCAGGCGCTGCACCGCGAGCCGTCGGTAATGCGATGGCGTCATGCCCTTGAGCTGCTGAAAACGCCGGTTGAAGTTGGAGATGTTATTGAAGCCGGATTCGAAACATACCTCAGTCACCGGTTTGTCACCGTCGGCCAGCAATTCGCAGGACTTGCTGATGCGCAGGCGATTGACGAACTCGATGAAGTTGCGCCCGGTGGCCTGTTTGAACACGCGGCTGAAATAAGTCGGGGTCATGCCCAAGTGTTCCGCTACTTCTTCCAGCGAGATGTCACGGGCGTAGTGGCTGAAGATGTAATCGACCGCACGGTTGGTGCGATCGATGTTGTGTTCATCGGCGAGTTGCGGCGTCGTCGCCCCGGATAGCAACAGGAAATCATCACTGGCCGCAAGCAGTTCCATCAGGATGAAAAAATGCCCGAGACGAGTAATGCCGGTGGAGTCGGCGATACGCTGCATCAGCGTCATGGCCTGGCGAATGGTGCGCTTGCAGCGAAACTCGATGCCGTATTGCGCACGTTCGAACAGCGGTGCCAGGGTTTTCAACTCAGCGAATACCTGATGGCCACTTTCAAACAGTTCGTCAGTGAAGTTGACCAGCATGTCGCGCTTTTCCACCACTTCGTCTTCGGCGACCTGGCTGATCCAGTTGTGCGGCAGGTTGGGGCCGGTCAGGAATAGCGTTTCAGGATAGAAGTTGCCGATGTAGTCACCAATGAACACTTTGCCGGAACTGGCGACGATCAAGTGCAGTTCGTACTCCTTGTGGAAGTGCCAGCGCACCAGCGGGCAGGGGAAGCCGTGCTGACGGTAGATGATGGACAAGCCGTTATGGTCATCCATCAACTCGTAAGAGGGGTCGGTGACGCGAGCGGTTCGGGTCATGGTGCGCTTCTTGTTGTTGATCGCCTGCCGATGATGCCTCGTTTATCAAGCGTTGCGCCAGTTCCCGTTGGCCGTACGGTGCTGGTGTTTATGCTGACTTCTCACTGGCTTTCTGCAGATTGGCCGTCAGGCAAAAGCGCACCAGATTCGAATTCTTGATGAAGTCGAAGTTAATGATGTTGCATCTCTTCGCCCAGTCCGATTTGTTCGGGTCAAACCATTCATCCAGCGACTCGAGAATGCGCTGCGGACCGCCCACGGTGTAACTGGTCGCCGACAAGGACCATGGGCGCAGAGTGCTGATCGGCGTACTTAAGACGTTTGCTATGTAAGCTTGCAGACTGGTTGCGCTGACGAGTGATTTTCCGATCCATTTGTGATCGATCCTGCTCTGGAAACGATGGCCATCGGTTGCCCAGGTCATCGGCGCCGCCACCACGATTCGTTGCAGCGGACTGATTGCCTTGAGTTGCCCCAAGTTCAAATGCAGATTTTGCGCGGGAATCATTCGTTCGCCGAGGTGTTCGAGCATTAGCGCTTCGAATTGCGAATGGTCAAATTCCGTTGCACCGTCTCGGAGTTCATGAAAGTCGAGAATGATAAATTCATCATGGCTTCGCTCATAAAACCCTTTTATATCCCGCACCAGATCTTCCAGTGTTCGAGAGGAGCGGTTGCCATTATGGTGAAAGCGAAATTGTGCGAGACCTTGCGCGTCCGCAGCAAACACGAGGCGAACATCAAGCGCGCGAGCGCCGCGATTCAACTGGGAATAGAACGAAACGTCCTGGCAAGCCAGCCAGTTTTCGCCAAACGGCACCGCATACCTGGCTTCCAGGTCGCAGCCCGCATTATGCGTGCCCGGCAGCGTCAGTTCAAAAAGCGACAGGTTGTCTATTTGCGGTGCATCGGCCATCCATTGAAAAGATTGGAAGTTGTCCATGTCATATATCCTGCGTAGTTTTTTATGATTTAAAGTGCGCGCGCAGGAAGTTTATAAAGGCTGGTCAACGAATGGCCAACATGACATTCAATGCAAGTCATGTAGATGTTTTTGTTTATATGTCAGTGGGGTTATTGGGAAGAACGATTTTTCGCTTCAATCCACTGCGACATGTATTGCGTGCTCTTGTGCGAATGATGACGCAACATGCTGCCGGTGAAGTTTGTAATTCTTAGTCGTTCGAGGTTTTCCTGGCAATATTGCAGCTTTTCAATCAGTGCCGGCCCATGCACCGCCTGTGAGTAACGCTCGGTCAGCAGGGCATAACCCGCCGCACGGGCCTGCTGCCACTGCGCCTCTTCGTTATAAAGCGCTACAGCACGGTTAGCGAAATCGACTGCGCTTTGAGTGATGGCCCCCGGCCAGGCATGCTCGCCGTGCATGCCCTCGGCGCCCACCGGCGTGGTAACGCTTGGCGTGCCGCAAAGCATGGCGTCGACCAGTTTACCCTTGATGCCAGCGCCAAAACGCAACGGTGCCAGGCAAATCCGTGCGGCGGACATCACCTGCAATGCATCTTCAGCCCAGTTCATGATGTGAAAGCCTTCCCTGGCGTTGTGCAGCGCCGTGGCCTTCGGTGGAGTGTAAGCGCCATAGACGTGCAGTTGGGCCTGGGGCAATTGCTGGCGAATCAGCGGCCAGATCGTATTTTTCAGCCAGAGCACCGCATCCCAGTTAGGCGCATGACGGAAATTGCCAATGCTGAGAAAGTTCGCCCGGCCGGTTATCGCGGCTGGCTCGGCTGCTGGCGGATCAATCATCAACGGACACCAGTGCAGCAATTGCGCTGGCAAGCCGAACTGTTCGGTGAGTAACTTGATTTCCACCTCGGAAATCATCAGGTTCAAATCGCAACGATACAACGCAGCAATTTCGCGTTTGGCCAGATCACTCTGCGCCATCAACGTGAATTCGTCACTCAGGGCCGGCGCAAACACGTCGCCGAAATCATTCTGCTCAGGATTGAGCTTGAAGCGATCCTTGAGCCGTTGGTGGCGTGCATGCCGCAGGCTTTGCAGGTCCGAGGTTTCCAGCACGCGCAGCGCCTGCGGGCAGTGTTTTTCGACACGCCAACCGAACTGCTCCTCCATCATGAACTGGTCGAACAGGACAATATCCGGCGCCAGTTCGCTGATGAAAGCATCGAAGCTGCTGTTGTTAAGTTCGATTGGCACTTCACGAATGCCGAGCGCAGCCAGGTCGGCCTTGTGCTCGCCGGGGCCGGCCGGGCTGCTGAAGGTAATGTCCCAGCCTTGCTGCAGGAAGGTTTCGAGGATCTGCATGACATGCCCGCTGGCCGCCGAAGATAGCGGCTCTGGCCAGACGTAGCCGATGACAAGCACTTTGGTGGTGGAGGGCAGGGTCATGAGGAGCATCAGCCAGGTTGAAAAAAAGGGCGCAATTAAACCACAGTGATGGTTGCCTGCGCCCCTCTTCAGCGGTGCACCTGTGTTCGGGTTTTAAAAGGCCGGGTTGGCCAGATTGAGCAGGAGCGGCCCCGGAAGGAATTCTCCGGGAGCGGTGTTATTGATCGTATTGGTGATAACCGAACGGTTGAACTGAAAAGTACTGGGGCTGGTTCGGTATTGATCTATCAAAGACACTGCCACTGCATAGGACTCGGCATTTAACAATGCCGGATGTTCTTTGACGATTGCTGGCCAGGTCGTAATAGACGCAAACTCCCGAAAGTCCTCCACTTTTCCATAGCCGAAATGAGGGTTGGCCCTATTATCGGGATGCGCTTTGCGCGGGTTTCTGGCGAATTCCAACAAACCGACGGCGTCGTACTCCGCCGGGGTTGCACCTTTAATTGCATCTCCGTAATAGAAGTCAAGCGTGCCTGGAGCGCCATGAGACATTTCATGAACCAGAACGTCGCCGATCTTGGCGTCGTTGAATTTGGCCACTTCATACATTTCATCCAGATTGTCAGGGTAAATGGACAGAAATGTCCTGGTGTTGACGTCCAGTTTGGTATTCGAGTACACGGCGGCTCGCCAGCGTTTATAGGCTTGAGGCTGTAACGCAGCGTAAGCCTTGCTACCCGGCGGCCGAAAGATCATGTTCTCGAGGCGGACAAAGTCGAGATCTCTGCGCATGTGCCGCAGATTGTTTGTTATGTGCTCGGCTGCCGCATTCGAGTCGGTACCAAATAAATGCAGAAGGACGGTTCTGACGTCCTCGTTCCGGGCGTCGGAGATCAACGCAATAGCATTGTCGATTTTACTTTTAGCGTGAGGAATCGCTCTTTTGAGATAGCCGCGGGTGTAACTGAACGGCTTGGTTCGCTTGAACGGGTTGCGGATGAAATTGACAATTTTCAGCTCTCTTAATGGCGGCCCCCAAGGCTCCCCAAGACGGTTCATGGCGTACCATTCGTCTGTGTGGCGGATGCCCCATACCTGGGAGAGGTCGGTGGAGCTTTGCGCATATTGTCGCGTGCCCAGTCGGAGAGTGTCTGTATCGAGCGCTGTGGAAAGTGTGTGGTAGGCCGGTTTTGCAGTCCATTTCCGGGCATCGTAAATAGCGCCTTCAAGTGCGGCCAAACCGCTGTGCCAGCCTTTGCGTAAAAATTTCGCCCCCTTGATCACTACATCGGTGGCCCCGTCCAGTGGGTTGATCAGGCTGTTCACCAGTCCAAGACCTGTCGAAGCGATTTTGCCGGCTTTTGTGGCAACACTCACGCTCTTGGCGACTACGGTGGCAATCTTTGCAATGGCAGCGACGACTAACAGTACGGTCATTGCTGCTTCCAGCGCGCAAGCTCCAGCGCCTTGAACCTGGCGTTCTATATCGTCGGAACTCAAATCTTCGATACACGACTTGAACGGAACGACCACGTTGAGGAAGGTATCCAGATCCTTGTCCCGTTTGATCCGCAATGCCTCGAGCCGGGTCTGTCCCCAACACTCTTTGACCAGTTCATCATAAGTCGCTATCGGTCGGTGCTTGAGCACGAAGTTCACCAAACGGTCGAACTCCCTGGAGTAGAAGCTCTGATAGTAACCGTTGATCTGCGTCGGTGGCTCAGCCGGCAACTCACCGACTCTGTCAATGACACCCGAACTGACGGCGACAAGACCGGGAGTTACGCCATGGGTGTAACACTCAATATCTGTGGGTAATTGAAGCACTGTGGCAGGCGTGGAGTATTTCACCCCAGGGGAGGGCACCTTTTGATCCAACAGATTTTCCTGCTGGATGAGCGCTGCCAGCTGAGTGTTTTCACGGCAGATGCCGTGCAACGTGAGTAGCTCATAACACGAACCCTGACCCTCGTACTCGCAATAGATCACCACGCCGTAGCGGCCTTTGGCTTCGTCTATTTCTTTATGGCTTTCAGTGGGCTTACGCTCAGTCGTCTTCACGATCGAATCGATGACCGATGCAATCGGATTGACGGGTAAACTGGTAATGGTCTGAAGTTTCGCGACCGAGGGTCTCACTGTGAACATCGTCACTTTGCCTTTAAGCAAACGAGTCCGCTCAGGCAGTGGCAGGAACGAGAAGGCCTGTTTCAGATGCGTATGCATGGCTTGCATGTGCGTGACATAGGCCCGATTGAACTGGCGGTGGAATTCACCGTCGGGGGAAACCAGGTTGCGCAGCAGGTCGGGAAACGCTTTGTAGATACTTTCGCCTTTTTTCAGATCCCAGTCGCCGGTCGCAAGATCGTTGGACATGTGCAGTTCAACCGGTGAGAGGCGCAGCGAGGTGTATGCATCCTCCAGGGGGACATTGCGCACCTGTCCCAGAACGTCACGTTCAAGGTAAGTACAACCCTTGGCCACCTGTTCAAGAATGTCCAGTGCGACACTCCTGCGTGTGGGCAGAGGACGTTGTAATGTTTCGGCATTTGCGGCAAGCGTTCTGGCATGTCGCACATACGCATCCGTGGCAACTTTAAGCGCCTCAGGGACGGACTTTTCGAGGTCTTCAGGCGAGACGATTTTATTGAGCAATGCCCAATCGATAACAGGATCCACCGCTGCCAAAGCATCGAGTTTTTTGCGCGATTCGGTCGCTGGTTCCAGTGTTGAAAGTTGTTGAAGTTTTGCGTAAGACATCGAGCGGGTCGAGCCTGGCGCTATGATTTCATGCACCGCTACGATTCGGCAGTATTCGACGCATTGTGGTGTACCCAGTAGCAGCGTGGCCGGCATATGGTTGACGAGAAACTCCGGCGCGGGCTCGGCCAGTAATAAGTGCGCGGCGAGTGCGACGTTACGTTGGCTCACTCGGTGATGCGCGATCAGGTGATTTTCGAATTTCGTCTGAACTTCTGCGAACGACTGTTCCAAATGTTCGGCAGCATACAGATCGAAGCCGGCCACATGATTGCGCGGCTCTTGCTCACCGACTAGCGGATGGAGATCGAGCAACAGGGAGGTCAGGATTATTTGTTTGCGCGACGTTGCCGACTGTGGCTGGTCCGGCTGCGCGCCATACCAGCCAAGATCACGTACGTAAGCGTTCGCCCAATGAACGGCGATTGGGCTTGAGACCAGTTGATCAATGATCTCTTCGGCTTCAGAGCGTGTAAACGGCGTTGACCGGCCACCCAGAACACGTTCTGACAGATGCTCCAGTAATGACTCGCCTTTTGTATAACTGACAATGAGTTTACGAAGCTCGCCGCGTTGCGCCGCCGACAGCGTGGCCGTGTTGCCATCGCTGGACTTGATCATTTCCCGATAGTTACCAAACACTGGACCTGGCGTGGGTGCGGCATTCATGAATGCCACCAAGCGGGAAACTTCGTGAGCGTTGCGCGGGATCAGAAAACCATGGAATGCCAGCCATTGCGTTAAATCAATCTGCTCGGCGTTGGATATCTTGCCACCGGTCAGCTCTGCCATGTCAATCAGCGTTTGCAGGTCTTCTTTCAAATCCGGCGCGAGTACGAAAGCGTTTTCCAGCCCCGTGGTGTTGTTCCCGCTGACTGCATTCATTTTACCTTCAGCCGTTACCTCAAAAATGAAGCGGTCGGAAAGTTGTAATGCGGCCAGGAGTTTTATGAAGGAGGCTTGTTCGCACATCCGTTGCAATAGCTGCCGACCCGCGAGCAGTGCATTTTCCAGGGATGATCCCGATTCCAGGGAAATGGTTGCGCCGGCCAAGGTAATAGTTTGCGAAGGGGCGAGATCCGAAGCACGTTGCCTGAGTTTATAAATGACTTCTTCCCGCTCACGATTATCACTCGGAGAGTGATCGTGCGCAAAGTCTGCGGTGTTTGTAGCTTGGGATAAGTTACGTTGGCTCGAAGTTTTTGTATGTTTGATATTCATGAATTAGCGTGCTTTTGGTTGTTAAGTTCGACTTATCCTCTTTTCTAAATGGATGGTTATCAACAGACTTTGTGTGAGTGCGTTTTTCAGTTGCTCGAAAGTTGATGGTTTTATGTCGAGCTAATGAAGGGTGATGGCTTTATCGAGTCACGGGGTTAGCTAATTATCTTATTTACTTTGTCGCGCAATTGGTCAATGTAAAACGGTTTGCCGATCATATGCATCTCACTAGGGATATCGATGCACTGCGAGTAACCAGTTCGCTGATGAACTCAGGATCTGCATGACATGCCCGCTGGCTGCTGACGAACATGGCTCGGGCCAGACGTAACCGATAACCAGAACGTTGGTGTTACGCGAGCGTGTCATGCAGAAATCCTGAAACGAAAGCAGCAAAAAGGGCGCAATCAAACCACAGTGGATGGGGTGGCATGCGCCCCGGCTCAAACCATCCAAATCAAGGATACGGTGACGCTTTGGAAAGACTGAGCAAAACCGGGCCTTCAATGAATTTGCCATCGGTGGCTTTTTTCAATGCGTTCTCAATGGTTCTGACATTGAAACCAAGTGTCGCAGGGCGGGTCTTGTGTTGGTCAAGCAGCGCCACTGCAAGTAGATAAGACTCTGCGTTGATCAAGGCCGGATGATCTTGCAGCAGCTTGGGCAGCTTGCCCTTGATTTGATGAAATTCCTTATAGCCTGGGGCCCATGCCAAGGCACGATGGGGATTGTACAAGTTCTCTGGGTCGGCTTTGTGAGCGTTGCGGGCAAACTCCAACAGCCCGACGGCGTCGAACTCGGCGTGATACAGATCCGGGTAGGTTTTTCCGTAATACATATCGATTGTGGCTGCCGCGCCGTGTGACATCTCATGAACGATAACATCACCGATGCTGGCATCGTCATATCTGCTTATCTTGTAATACTCATCCAGATTATCTGGATAGATGGCCAGAAACCTCGTGGCGGCCCTGTTTATCTTCACACCGTTATAGTAACCGTCCTTCCAGCGCTTGTAGGTCATGGGCAGCATCGCTGCCAGTACTCCGGGTTCAGGTGCGCGAAAAACCATGTTGGACATTGCCACCGAATCCAGATCACCGCGCATCGAGCGCAAGTTTCGGCTGAGAACGTCAATCGCTTCAGAGGAATCGGTGCCAAAGACATGCTTCAAAACGGCGCGTATGTCGTCGTTATAGTTCGCTTCCGTCAGCGCCGTGAGCGAGTTGTCCAGTTTGGTTTTAGCGTGTGGAATCGCTTTTTTCAGGTAGCCGCGGGTGTAACTGTGCGGTTTGCTGCGACCGAAGAGGCGCTTGAGGGGGGCGAAGTTTCCCAAATCGAGTATTTTCAATCGAGGCCCCCATGCTCCGCCTACTTTGAGGTTGAGAGCATGCCACTCCTTGTTGCGCTCAAGCACCGCGATATCGATGGCCTGGCCAACGCTGTCCGCCCGGTGCCATGAGGCTTGCCGCAGATCATCGAGCCGCTCGAACTTGATCAGGTTGTAGGCGTCCGCCCCTCCAACCAACTTACGTAACTGCGCACTGGCGGCTCTGGCGGAGTCGAAGCCGTGCTGACCGAGAAACACAATGCCGCGTCCGGCCAGCCTGACCCCCTTGCGAGCCAGCGTGGGCAGTCCGTCAATCGGGTTGATCAGCGACACCGCGGCTCGCGCCACGGCCTTGGAGATCTTCAATAATTTCAGGGTTGTCGAGCCGGTTTTGGCGATGATGCTCGCCGCCGAAGCCCCCAGACCCACCAGCAGACCGATGATCGACAAGCCGTCGAGAATACAGCCGCCAATGCCTTCGGAAACCCGGTCAGTACGCCCCGACCCAATGTCTTCGACACATTGCTTGAAAGGCACGATAACGTTGATCAACAGGGTTTCAACGGTTTCTCTGGTTTTACGCAACTTCTGCAGGTCGGTCTGCGTGTTGAGGGAGTCATAGAGTTCGTCCCGGCGCGCGACAGGGTGTTCAGTCAGGATGCACTCAGCGATCTCATCGACCTGGCGAGAGAAGAACAGCGTCACCGGCTTGACGTCGGTGGCGTCGAGGTTCAACTGCCAGAGTTTTTCTACGACGACATTTGATCTGATGTCAGTGCGCGGTTCACTGCCGTCGCGATAAGCGGCAAAGTCCAAAGGCCAGTCTCGCGCCGGGTTCTTGGGCTGGAAATCGTGGGCGCCCCCCGTATACGAAAGCGTCGGGCGGTCGTGAATGATTCCGCTGTCTTGCAACATGGCGGCAAGTTCGGGACGTTCACGACACACACCGCGCAAGGTGAACAGTTCATAGGCGCGGATTTCGTTGTCGCTTTTGCAGCACAGAATAATGCCGTAACGTCCTTTCGCCTCGTCGCGGGCAACCTGGGTTTCTTCTTGCGGGTTCAGCGGATTGACCGATGTCCTCACGGTATACAGCGTCATGTTGCTATGGGTCAGCGCTCGCCGATGTTCTTCAGACAGGTTGCAGATGGCCAGTTTGATCAGCGACGACAGGCCTTTGCGAACACCTTGGTAGTAGCGTTCGAATGCCTGATCGAACAACTCACCCGGCGATTCAAGTTCATTGATCCGCGCAAACGCGCCCTTGGGCGGTTTGAAATCGCTCTGGCTTTTGAATTGGGTCGACAACTGCCCTTGTTCAATAAGGTCACCGGACAGGTACAGATCAAGAATCGACAGGCGCAGCCGCAACAAGCCGTCTGCCGCGTAGTCACTGTAGTCATTATCTACGGCGAGAATGTTCCAGAGTTCGCCGAGAAAGGCTGTTTGGTGAGCAGTTTGGAGACCGTCCAGCCAACTGCGTTCGCCGATGCTGCTCAGATAAGTGAGCTGGAAGGCCTTCTGTTGTAGATAAGCGCCGTCCGGCATCACCTTTCTCAGCGCCTGCAGGGCAATGCGCGCACGGTCTGGCGGAACGGAGGACAACGCCGTTTCGGACTGACCAAGCGCTTCCATGTAGCGATTGAAGCAGGTCGCGGCTTTGATCAGGGAGGCCTGGTCGTAGTCTTTTTTGCTTCGATAGTCGATCACGCCATTGAGCACTGCCCAATTGAGCATGGGGATCACCCCGGCTATATCATGTAACTCGGTTTGCTGCGCCGAGACGGGCGCCAGTTCCGAGAACGCTTTCACTTGCGCAAACGTCATCACGCGCGAAGAACCTGGCGATGCCAGTTCGACCAACGCGACAGCTTGCGCAATGGATACCCAGCCGGGCTTTTCCAATGTCAGTTCGACAGGAATATCCAGCAATAGAAACTCGGGGGCACTTGTCGCCAGCAATAGGTGTGCGGCGAGCGGCGCATAGTCCGCTTCAATCAGGCCACTGCTTACCAGATGTTGCTCGAACGCTTCACGCACGTGCGTTGCATGCTGCGTTGCGCTGGTCGGCTGATACAAGTCGAAGCCGGCAATCACTGACGAACCGGACGGCTCGACAATATCGATGATCAACGCGGCGGCGAGCATTTCGCTGAGCTGGCGGCTGCGTACCGACCCGTCATCGGCAGACAAGCTCCACTGGAGTCGCTGATGCAATGTTGTACCGTGCGATTTGGCGATCGGCTTGCTTAGAAAGTTTTCAATGAACTTGTCGGCGTTAGCCCGTTTATCCGCCGGCGCTATCAGTTTGAAGTTGTCGAACGCGAGTTTGCTTAAGAGGCTGGTTGTTCCGAGCGTAAGGTCATGTCCCAGTTCTTTGACAAGTAATCGGTCTGTTGCCGATAGATGAAACGGCGATTTCTCATCCGCGCTCAACAGTTCATGGTAATCGCCGAGTGCGGGAGGGGCGGGCAGTTCGAATTCGAGCCAGGCGATCAGGTGTCTGGTCTCGGCAATGGTGTGCGCGACGGTCAAACCTTCAAAGGTCAACCATTGCTCTATGCCGATAAGCTCGCCCGAATAGACGTAGCCCCCGGTTTCGACGGCAAGCTCGGCGAGCATGGCCACGTCTTCCAGCAGCGTGCCACCAGAATCGGTATTGATCGGAATGTTGGATCGATAAGACCCGGCGACTACAAACAAATTGGCTTTGGTATCCACGCCAAGTTGCACATCGGCAGGGTATGAATGTTTGCGTAACAAGGCGGCAAAGACCTCACTTTCGCTGATCTTGCGCAACGCATTGCGGGCAGGGTCATAAGCATCGTCAAACGTGCTACCGACGACCCGCGGTACAAACCGGTCGCGCATATCGAAAAACGTATCGAGGGGTTGAGAGGCACTTGCCGAATAATCGCCGAACGCGGTTGTAGCGTCCGTTTGTGCGATGGCTTGAACGAGCGCCTTGGCAATCAGGGCTTTTTCTTGTTTGTCGTGAGTGGAACGGTCGACGATTACACTGGCGTCGGCTGGCAGGGACTGCATAGTATCTATCCTTGATGTTTATTTGAGGTTATAGATCAACGCGATAATGAAAGCGCAGACCATAGAACCCATTCAGAATAAACACAGGGAAGTGCATGACGGCAGTGTTAGTTGATTACTGCTTGTTTGACGATGTGACGATTTGCGTCCAGTAAATCGAACTCACGCTACTTGCTAGCTTTTTCAAGGATATTTTTAACTTTGTCACGAAGTTGATCGATGGAAAACGGTTTGCCGATCATGTGCATGTCTTCCGGGACATCAATAGATTCCGCGTAACCACTGGCGAACAGGACCTTAAGGGCTTGGCGCAGTTTGCGCGCTTTCTTCGCCAGTTCGCGACCATCCATGCCGGGCAGCCCGACATCCGTCATCATCAGATCGATTTGCTTGGTCCCGTCCCCAAGAAATTCCAGGGCCTGTTCGCTGCCGTCAGCCTCAAGCACCTTGTACTCCAGCTCCTCCAGGACATCCACAATAAGCATGCGTACGATGTTGTCGTCTTCTACGACAAGGATGGTGGGTGCGTTGGTAAACATGGCAGGGCTCTCAAAAAAAACGGGGGGATACCGGTCAGTCGAATTTACCGGACTCTTGCATGAGTAAGTGGCGCATAGCCACAAGTTCCCGGCTTGATACAAAAAAAGCGCGGGGCAACGGGGCGGCGACAGGATAGCGGTTGGCGCCGTCCGCGTGCAGGGGGATGTAGGAAATTGCCATCAAAAGCGTGAGAAAAATGGATCCAGACCGGGGTTTTCGGGCAAACTCCACGGTTTTCAACAGTTCGACAAGGCTGCCTCATGTCCTCTCCGTCTTCGGTTGATGAACAACGGTTCCGTAAACTCCTGACTCGCAACATCAGCCTGCCCTTGGGCGTAGGCGCACTGAGCGCCGTGTTCTTCGTGGCGCTGATCACCTATTTGCTGTCGGTCATCCAGTGGGTGGAGCACACCGACCGGGTGATCAATAACGCCAACGAAGCGGTGAAACTCACCGTGGATCTGGAAACCGGCATGCGCGGCTACCTGCTCAGCGGTGACGAGCATTTTCTCGACCCGTACGAGACCGCCAAACCGCGGATCGCCGTGGCGCTCAGTACGTTGCTTGAGCTGACCGCCGACAACCCGGTGCAGACGGATCGCATTCGTCGTCTGCAGGCGTTGCAGGTCGAGTGGGCCAATTACGCGCAATCGATGATCGATCTGCAGCGCAGCAGCGGCGATTATCGCGGCGCGGTCAAGGCCGGGCGCGGCAAGCGCCTGACCGACGAAATCCGCAAGCAGTTCGAAGACGTCATCGAGACCGAGCAGGTATTGCGCGCCACGCGTAATGAAGAAGTGCGCCGTACCACGATCTGGAGCATCAGCCTTTATCTGCTGTTCATCGGCGTCATCAGCGGTTTGCTGGCGTACGTCGGCCGCCGCGACCTGGTCAATTTGTCGCAAAGTTATAGCGCGACTTTGGCGGCGCAAGAGGCCAGCGCCGAGCGTCTGGAGAAACAGGCGTGGTTGCGCAACGGCCAGACACAACTGGCCGAGCAAGTGTTGGGGCAACTGACCCTGAATCTGTTGGGGCGCAATATTCTGCAGTTCTGCGCGCAATACCTGGGCACTGCCGTGGCCGCCTTGTATGTGCGCGAAGAGCACGGCGGACTGAAACGCGTAGCCACTTACGGATTCTCCCGTGAACAGGAAGAGCAGGAACAAGCGATATTCAGTGGCGAAGGCATCGTTGGCCAAGTGGCGCAGCAGGCGCGGCTGATTCGTCTTGATTCGGTGCCGAGCGACTACTTCAAGGTCAGCTCCGGTCTTGGTGAAGGCTTGCCGCACAGCGTGCTGGTGGTGCCGACCAGCGACGACGAACGCGTCAATGGCGTGATCGAACTGGGCTTCCTGCGCCCGCTGAACCAGCGCGACATCGAATTGCTGGAACTGATTGCCGGCAACATCGGTACTTCCATCGAAGCGGCGCGTTACCGCCAGCGCCTGCAGGAAGTGCTGGCTGAAACCCAGCAGCTCAACGAAGAGTTGCAGGTGCAGCAGGAAGAACTGAAAACCGCCAACGAAGAGCTGGAAGAACAGTCGCGGATTCTCAAGGAATCCCAGGCGCACCTGGAAACCCAGCAGGTCGAACTGGAGCAGACCAACGAGCAGCTTGCCGAACAGGCGCAAACCCTGGCCGAGCAACGCGATGCCATGGACCAGAAGAACACCGCGCTCAATCAGGCCCAGGTGCAACTGGAAGAACGCGCTGAAGAGTTGCAGCGTTCGAGCAAATACAAGTCTGAATTCCTCGCCAACATGTCCCACGAACTGCGCACGCCATTGAACAGCTCGCTGATTCTGGCCAAGTTGCTGGCAGAGAACCCGCAGGAAAACCTCAGCGCCGAACAGGTCAAGTTTGCCGAGTCGATCTATTCCGCCGGCAACGACTTGCTCAACCTGATCAACGATATTCTCGACATCTCCAAAGTCGAGGCGGGCAAGCTCGAAGTGCTGCCCGAGAACACCAGCGTCGCGCGTCTGGCCGAAGGCCTGCGCAACATGTTCGAGCCACTGGCGACAGACAAGCAGCTGGCCTTCACTGTCGACCTGCAACCGGGCGCGCCGAGCATGTTGTACACCGACCGCCAGCGTCTGGAGCAGGTGATCAAGAACCTGCTGTCGAATGCGTTGAAGTTCACCGAGAAGGGTTCGGTGAGCCTGACCATCGCCGGCCAGCCTGACGAGCGTATTGCATTCATCGTTCGCGATTCGGGCATCGGTATTGCGCCCGACCAGCAGGAAAGCATTTTCGAAGCGTTCCGCCAGGCCGATGGCACCACCAACCGCAAATACGGCGGCACCGGTCTGGGCTTGTCGATCTCCCGCGATCTGGCAACTTTGCTTGGCGGCTCGATCAGCGTCAGCAGCACGCCGGGGCAGGGCAGTGTGTTTACCCTGCTGCTGCCAATTCAGTACAGCGAGTCCGCGGAAGTGGCATCGGCGCCGTTGACCTTCACGCCGCCTGCGCCAGTCGCGCCTGCAACGCCAGCGCTGAATGTGTCACCGCTGGCGCCGGTACACATTCCGCGTTTCGCCGACGATCGTGACAAGGCTCCGTTCAATACCCGCTGCATTCTGGTGGTGGAAGACGAACCGAACTTCGCCCACATCCTCTATGACCTTGCGCACGAGCTGGGCTATCAGTGCCTGGTCGCCCACGGTGCCGACGAAGGCTACGACCTGGCGAGAGAGTTCGTCCCGGATGCGATCCTGCTCGACATGCGCCTGCCAGACCACTCCGGCCTGACCGTGCTGCAGCGTCTCAAGGAACACGCCGGCACACGGCACATTCCGGTGCATGTGATTTCCGTCGAAGACCGCGTTGAAGCGGCTATGCACATGGGCGCTATTGGCTACGCAGTGAAACCGACCACCCGCGAAGAGCTGAAAGACGTATTCGCCCGTCTCGAAGCCAAGCTGACGCAAAAGGTCAAACGCGTGCTGCTGGTCGAGGATGACGATCTGCAACGCGAAAGCATCGCGCGGCTGATCGGCGATGAAGACATTGAAATCACCGCGGTGGGCCTGGCCCAGGATGCGCTGGAGCTGCTGCGCACGACGATCTACGACTGCATGGTCATCGATCTGAAGTTGCCGGACATGCTCGGCAATGACCTGCTCAAGCGCATGTCCACCGAGGACATCTGCTCGTTCCCGCCGGTGATTGTCTACACCGGGCGCAACCTGACCCGCGACGAAGAATCCGAGCTGCGCAAGTATTCACGCTCGATCATCATCAAGGGCGCGCGCTCGCCGGAGCGCTTGCTCGATGAGGTCACACTCTTTCTGCACAAAGTCGAATCGCAGTTGTCCCATGAACGGCAGAAGATGCTCAAGACCGCACGCAGCCGCGACAAAGTCTTCGAGGGCCGCAAGGTGCTGTTGGTGGACGATGATGTGCGCAACATTTTCGCCCTGACCAGCGCCCTGGAGACCAAAGGCGCAGTCGTGGTGATCGGCCGTAACGGTCGTGAGGCGATTGAGAAACTCAACGAAGTCGAGGACATCGATCTGGTGTTGATGGACGTGATGATGCCGGAAATGGACGGTTTTGAAGCCACCATTGAAATCCGCAAGGATCCGCGCTGGCGCAAGCTGCCGATCATTGCGGTCACGGCCAAGGCCATGAAGGACGATCAGGAGCGCTGCCTGCAGGCGGGCGCCAATGATTATCTGGCCAAGCCCATCGACCTGGATCGTCTGTTCTCGCTGATTCGTGTGTGGTTACCGAAGATGGAACGCATTTAGTGGAACGCAGTACACCCGCCGAACGAAACAGCGAAATTGAGCTGCGCCTGTTGATCGAGGCGATTTATCTCAAGTACAGCTACGATTTTCGCGATTACTCCGGCGCTTCGATCAAGCGTCGGGTGCACCACGCGTTGAGCCAGTTCGAGTGCGCGACGATCTCGGCGCTGCAGGAAAAAGTGCTGCATGACCCGACGGCGTTCATGCAGCTTTTGCAGTTGCTGACGATTCCGGTCAGCGAGATGTTTCGCGACCCGTCGCACTTTCTTGCCATCCGCAACGAAGTGGTGCCGCTGTTGCGCACCTATCCTTCGTTGAAAATCTGGATCGCCGGGTGCAGCACGGGCGAGGAGGTCTACTCGATGGCGATTCTACTGCGCGAAGAAGGCCTGCTCGATCGCACGATCATCTACGCGACTGACATCAATCCACGCTCGCTGGACAAGGCCAAGCAGGGGATTTTCTCGATGGAGAATGTCCGCGCCTATACGGCCAATTACCAGCAGGCCGGTGGTCAGCGTTCGTTCGCCGACTACTACACGGCGGCCTATGGCTACGCGATTTTTGACAAGACCTTGTGCGAAAACGTGACGTTTGCCGATCACAGCCTGGCCACCGACAGCGTGTTCTCCGAAACCCACTTGATTTCCTGCCGCAACGTGCTGATCTATTTCAACAAGAAGCTCCAGGATCGGGCCTTCGGGCTGTTTCATGAATCGCTGTGTCACCGCGGCTTTCTGGTGCTGGGCAGCAAAGAGACGCTGGACTTTTCCAACTATGCCAACCGGTTCGAAGGGCTGGTGAAGCAAGAACGGATTTACCGCAAAACATGAACGAAGCGGCGGTTTTGCCTCGCGTCGAGGCCGTTGTAGTCGGAGCGTCCGCCGGTGGCGTCGAAGCGTTGCTGAGCCTGCTCGGGCCGCTGCGCCGTGGCTTCAGATTGCCAATCATTGTGGTTTTGCACCTGCCTGAAGAGCGCCGCAGCCAATTGGCCGAGGTCTTCGCCCGGCGCCTGCAAATGCCGGTGGTCGAGGCTGCCGACAAGCAGGATATCGAAGCCGGCACGGTGTATTTCGCCACGCCCGGTTATCACCTGTCGATTGAAATGGACCGCAGCTTTTCCTTGAGTCAGGAAGACCGTTTGCACCATTCGCGGCCCTCGATCGATTTTCTTTTCGAGTCCGCCGCCGACGTTTACGGGCCAACGCTGGCCGCGGTTTTACTGACTGGCGCCAATCACGATGGCGCGCGCGGACTGGCGCAAATCAAGCGCTGCGGCGGTTTGACCATTGTCCAGGACCCCAACGAAGCGCAGGTCGCCACCATGCCCCAGGCTGCAATGAACATTCGGCAGCCGGATCATGTCCTACCCATTCACGACATCAGCGGTCTGCTTGTCGAGCTGGAACGAATCGCATGCTAAGTAACATCCAAGCCAAACTGCTGATCGTCGACGATCTGCCGGAGAATCTGCTGGCACTCGAAGCGCTGATCAAGCGCGAAGACCGCACGGTCTACAAAGCCCTGTCAGCGGATGAGGCGTTGTCGTTGCTGCTGCAGCACGAGTTCGCCATGGCCATTCTCGATGTGCAGATGCCGGGCATGAATGGCTTCGAACTCGCCGAATTGATGCGCGGCACCGAGAAAACCAAGAACATCCCGATCATTTTCGTCAGCGCCGCCGGCCGCGAATTGAACTACGCGTTCAAAGGCTACGAGAGCGGGGCGGTCGACTTTCTGCACAAACCGCTGGATATCCATGCGGTGAAAAGCAAGGTCAACGTGTTCGTCGATCTGTATCGCCAGAGCAAAGCCCTCAAGCAACAGCTCGAAGCGCTGGAGCAGGCGCGTCGCGAACAGGAAGCGCTGCTGCAACAACTGCAAAGCACCCAGGCGGACCTCGAGCAGGCCGTGCGCATGCGCGATGACTTCATGTCGATCGTCGCCCACGAAGTGCGCACGCCGCTCAACGGCCTGATTCTCGAAACCCAGTTGCGCAAGATGCACCTGGCCCGCGACAACGCTTCGGCGTTCACCCTCGACAAGATGCACGCCATGGTCGACCGCGATGAGCGGCAGATCAAAAGCCTGATTCGTCTGATCGAAGACATGCTCGACGTGTCGCGCATTCGCACCGGCAAGCTGTCGATCCGCCCGAGCCGTTTCGATCTGGTGCAGTTGGTGAGTAATCTGTTGCAGAACTTCGCGCAGCAGATTGAAGCCGCGGAGACCGAAGTGTCGCTGACCGTGTTCGGCCCCGTGGAAGGTCACTGGGACGAGTTCCGCATCGAGCAAGTGGTGTCGAACCTGCTGACCAACGCCCTGCGTTATGGGGGCCGCAGTCCGATTCAGGTGCGCGTCTACCGTGAGGGCGACGAAGCCCGGATCGAGGTCCAGGACCACGGCATCGGCATCAGCAAAGAAAACCAGAAGCGTATTTTCCAACAGTTCGAACGGGTTTCCGCCAAGACGGTAGTGGCCGGGCTCGGGCTGGGTCTGTTCATTTCCGAGCAGATCGTCGCCGCCCATGGCGGCTCCATCGTCGTCGAAAGTGAAATCAACGAAGGCGCCCTGTTTCGCGTTTGTCTGCCAATCCAGGAAAACGGCATATCCGACGCAACCTCTGATTGACCGTACGGTCGTATCAGCAGCTATTGACCGAACAAAGGCTTCCCATGAGCGTAGATGCACAAGATGTAGTACTCGTCGTCGAAGACGAACCGGTTATCTTGATGGTTCTGACGGATTATCTGTCGGGGCAGGGCTATCGCGTGTTGCAGGCTGAAAACGGAGAACAGGCGTTCGAGATTCTGGCGAGCAAGCCGCACTTGGACATGTTGATCACTGATTTTCGTTTGCCGGGCGGAATTTCCGGCGTGCAGATCGCAGAACCCGCCGTAAAACTGCGCCCGGATCTGAAAGTGATCTTCATCAGTGGTTATCCGCAGGAAATCCGCGAGACCGGTAGCCCGATCACCAACAAGGCTCCCATTTTGGAGAAACCCTTCGATCTGGACGTGCTGCAGGAAAAGATTCAGGAATTGCTGGCCTGACTGCCCGGCCCGCTTGCGCAGGCCATGGATTGCCAGTCAGTTCTTGATCATCTCGCGCACCTTGGCGGTGAGCAGATCGAAGGTGAACGGCTTGGTGATCATCTGCATGCCGGAATCGAGGAATCCGCCGCGCACGGCGGCGTGCTCGGCGTAGCCGGTGATGAACAGCACCTTCAGACCGGGCCGGTATTGGCGACCGACCTCTGCCAGTTGCCGGCCGTTCATGCCCGGCAAACCGACATCGCTGACCAGCAAGTCGATGCGCTGCGTCGAATTGAGAATCGGCAATGCGGTGTCGGCGTCGCCAGCCTCTACGTAGGCATAACCCAACTCACTGAGCACCGCACAGACCAGCACACGAACCGCTGGATCGTCCTCAACGATCAGCACGGTTTCGCCGTCCAGCGCATCGGGAGCATGCTCAACGTCTGCATCGTCGCTGACCAGTTCTTCGCCGCGAAAGCGCGGCAGGTAGAGTTTGACCGTGGTGCCCTGATCGATTTCGCTGTCGATCGACACGTGGCCGCGCGACTGTTTACTGAACCCGTAAATCATCGACAGGCCAAGACCTGTGCCCTGGCCGATCGGTTTGGTGGTGAAGAAAGGATCGAACGCCCGGCTCATGACACTTTGCGGCATGCCGCAGCCGTTATCGGTGACGCTGAGCATGACGTAATCGCCAGGCTCGAGATTGCTGTAGGCCTCAGTGAAATCGCGATGCAACACCTGATTGCTGGTCTCGACCACCAGTTTGCCGCCGTCGGGCATGGCGTCACGGGCGTTGATCACCAGGTTGAGCAGGGCGCTTTCCAATTGATTAGGATCTGCTTCGGCGACCCAGAGGTTTTCATCCAGACGCATCTCCAGCTGAATGCTTTCATTGAGGCTGCGCTGCAAGAGCTCGCCCATCGACAGCACCAGGGTGTTCATTTGTACGGCTTTGGAATCCAGCGACTGGCGACGCGAAAACGCCAGCAGACGATGGGTCAGGCCGGCGGCGCGGTTGGCGGAGGTCACGCCCAGATCAATCAGGCTGTCGAGATCCTCGGTTCGCCCACGAGCCAGGCGCCGCCGAATCAATTCGAGGCTGCCGATGATTCCGGTGAGCATGTTATTGAAGTCGTGCGCGATGCCACCGGTGAGCTGGCCGACCGCTTCCATTTTCTGCGATTGGCGCAAGGCTTCTTCGTTGTGGCGCAGCTGCGCGGTACGCTCCTCGACCTGCTGCTCAAGGGTTTCGAGGGTCGATTGCAGGCGCCGTTCGCTCTCGCTCAGGTCGATCAGGCGATCGCGCGCTTCATATTGTCGTCGTCGCCCGCGCAGTGCGGCCGAGACCATACTGACCAGGGTGACGGGATGAAAAGGGCGCTCGAGGAAACTCACGTTGCCAAGCAGATCGCTCAGCCGCGACGAGGGGCCTTGTTCCTGTCCGCCGTGGTGGGTCAACAGAATGATCGGCAGATCCGACCACGCCGGTTGCTGCTCCAGCCAGGCGAACAGTGTTTCCATTTCCGGCCCGCGCAGGGCTTCGGCGGCGACCAGCAATAAGCCTGCGCCCAATTCCAGCTGCGTACACAACTCACCGAGAGCGGGGGTGACGACGCCACCGTAACCGGCCTCATTGAGAATCTTCAGCGCAATCTGACTGTCGCGACCCAAGGGCGCCAGAATCAGCGCCCGTTCGGCCAGTGGCACCTCGAGATTCACAAGCTGTCTTCCTGAAGCAGCGGATTGTTCGCGCCGAGGTAAGTGGGGACGCCACGCAGCACGCCCTGAAAGGCTTCCAGCGGTTCACCGATGGTCATGCCGCCCTTCGAAATACGGAATTCACGAATGGTCGATTCGTGGCTGCCGGTGCGTTTCTTGATGATGGAAATCGCGCGGCGGACCTTGCCCAGCGCTTCGAAATAACGCAGCAGCACCACGGTGTCAGCCAGATAGGTGATGTCGACCGGCGCTTGCATGTCACCGACCAGGCCATGCTGGGCGACCGTCATGAACGTCGCCGCGCCCTTGCGGTTCAGGTACAGCAACAGTTCGTGCATGTGCAGGACCAGCGCATTCTCTTCCGGCATCGCGGCCTGGTAACCGTTGATGCTGTCGATCACCACAGTCTTGATGTCAAGCTCATCGACACAGCGTCGTACGCGATGGGAAAACTCGCCCGGCGACAGTTCGGCGGCGTCCACCTGTTCGATCAGCAGATTGCCGGTGGCCTGCAGCTCCTTGAGGTTGATACCGATGTTCTTCATGCGCTCGTGCAGCAGGCCCAGCTCTTCGTCGAAGATGAACAGCGCAGCTTTTTCGCCGCGACGCACAGCAGCGGCGGCGAAGATCATCGAGATCAGCGACTTGCCGGTACCGGCAGGGCCGAGTATCAGCGTGCTGGAACCGGTTTCGATGCCGCCGCCAAGCAGCGCATCCATTTGCTCGATGCCGCTGGACAGCTGCAACCGCGCATACTCGCCGCGATGCTCGGCTGCCACTAGCCGCGGGAACACATGCACGCCATCCCCCATGATGGTGAAATCATGGAAACCGCCGCGATACTTCTGCCCGCGATACTTGACCACGCGCACGCGTCGACGCTCGGCACCGTAGGCGGGCGTCAGTTCTTCGAGGCGGATCACCCCGTGCGCAACGCTGTGCACGGTTTTATCAAGGGATTCGGTGGTGAGATCGTCCAGCAGCACCACCGTCGCGTTATAGCGGACGAAGTAATGTTTGATCGCCAGGATCTGCCGGCGATAGCGCAGAGAGCTTTGTGCCAGCAAGCGGATTTCGGACAGGCTGTCGAGCACCACGCGAGTCGGCTTGAAACGCTCGACCGCTTCGAAAATCTGCTTGGTGGCTTCGCCCAGCTCCAGATCGGAGGAATACAGCAGGCTTTGCTGGTGCTCGGCGTTAAGCAGGCTTTCCGGCGGCGTCAGCTCGAAGATCTTGATGTTGTCGTCAAGCGTCCAGCCGTGGGACAGCGCGCCTTGGCGCAGCTCGCGCTCGGTTTCCGAGAGCGTGATATACAACGAGCGCTCGCCGGCTTTTGCGCCGGCCAGGAGAAAATGCAAAGCGACCGTGGTTTTGCCGGTTCCGGGTTCACCCTCCAGCAGAAACACATGTCCGCGAGACAAGCCACCGGCCAGGATGTCGTCCAGGCCCGTAATGCCGGTAGCGGCTTTCGCACTGATCAACTCGTTAGAAGTAGACAAATAATGTCCTCTCATGACTTAGGGAAGCGCGACCATCGATGCATTGGGTCGGCCTGAATAACTTGACCTTAAGCCGTGATGGCAGTTCCGCTTATTGTTTGCGGATGTTGCGGGTTTTTACGCTCAAAGACCCTGCTGCAGCGCCGGATCGTCCGGGTTCAGCTGTTCGAGTTGCGCGAGCAGAATCTGCACATTTTGCAGCTGGCCGCTTTCTTTCCAGTAATTGATCAGCAGAACCCGAGCCTTGCGGTCGGCGGGATGGCGCTGGACGATTTCCTGCAATTGCTTTTGCGCCGCCTCCAGTTCTTCTGCGCTGTGCAGGGTGGTGGCGAGGTCGTAGCGGTAATCCTTGTTGTCCGGCTCCAGTTCGACGGCTTTGGACAAACCGAGCAGGGCGTATTCACGCTGGCCATGGTGCAGCAACCACAAGCCCAGGGCGTGTTGCAAATAGGCTGAATCAGGCTGGGCCTTGAGTTGTTGAGCGAGCAATTGGCGGGCTGCGTCGCTTTGGCCCAAACGGTCGAGGACATCGATCTGCATGACCAGCGCCGGCAGATTGCCCGGCTCCAGACGCAACGAGTTTTCCAGGGCGACTTGCGCTTGCTTGAATTCGGCGTTGTGAATGTGCAGGCGCGCCAATTGCGCGTAGTTGGCGGCCGTTTCCGGTTGCGCCTTGAGGGTCTGCTCCCAGCCATCGATGGCTTGCTGCAGCGGCGCAAAATACAGCCCCAGTTCGTCAGGCGTCAGGCCGAGGAGGGCGTTGATGGCGGCAAAACGCACGTCCTGGTCCGCATCGTCGAGCATCGGCCCTACCAACAGACTGCGTTGCCCGCCCGGGACCAGCCCGACCACACTCTTGATGGCGGCCAAGCGTACTTGCGGGGCTTCGTTCTGCAGGTCGGTGTCCGCCAGTTTCAGCGCCTGGGGGCTCGGGTAATTAGGCAGCTCGCCGTGCAGCCACACGCGGCGTTTCACCGAGATGTCCGGCCGGCCCAGTTGCTGGTACAACTGGCGCGCTGCCCCCGGTTCGCCGGTGCGGGCGGCGTTCAGCGCTTCGCTGTAACCGTGTTTGATCGAATCGGGTATCACCGGGGTGGTGCTACGCAGCGACAACCAGGCCACAACGACGACAAGCACCAGGCCCAGGCTGATCAGCAGGTAGCGGCGAGACTGAGGCATGCGGGGTTCCGAAACAGGCGTTGTTGAGCAGAGCGGCAAGCTTCGGTCAGCTCGGGCAATCAGTCAAACCCTATGCATGTGAATCGTCCTACAAGCTGCGTCGACTCAGTTGCGCACCAAGCCGGCGATGCAGTGTCTACGCTTGCAGAAGTCGCTTTGATGAGTGTGCCCATGCAAGCCCTGTTCAATTACTTCAAGGCCGTGATTCATCCCGGCCAGGCCGTTCTGCTGTTTGCCCTGCGCACCATTGTGGCGGGGTTGCTGACGCTGTATCTGGCGTTCGTGTTCGACCTCGACCAGCCCAAGTGGTCGATCATGGCGGTGGTCATCGTCAGTCAGCCATTGGCCGGGATGGCGCTGGCGCGCAGCTTCGGCCAGGTCATCGGCACGACCCTTGGCGCGGCTGTGGCAGTGCTGATCATGGCGATTTTCCCCCAGGCGCCCTTGCCCTTTATCACCACGCTCGCGCTGTGGCTGGCGCTGTGCACGGCCGGTGGGACGCTCCTGCGCTATACCAGTTCACAAGCGTTCGTGCTCAGTGGTTACACCGCGGTGGTCGTCGCGCTGCTGGCGATCCCCGATCCGGACGGCACATTCCTGCTGGCGGTGACTCGGGTGACCGAAACCCTGCTGGCCGTGGCGTGCGTGTGCGTGGTCAGCCTGTTGACGGCGCGACCGCAAGCCGTGGCCAAGGGGTATTTCACCAAGGTCGATCAGGTAATCAAACTGGCGGCCAGTCATGCGGCGGCAGTGCTGCGCACCGAAGAAAGCGAGGCGGACTTCCAGCGTCGGCAGCAGCAACTGCTCGGCGAAATCAGCGCGCTCGAGGGGTTGCGTCGACATCTGTACTTCGACGCGCCGCGCCTGCGCAGTGCGAACAATCTGGTGTTGCTGCTGGGCAATCAATTGATGCTGCTGACTTCGCGACTCACTGCATTACGCCATCAGCGAGAACTGCTCACCGAGCGCTGGGAGGGCGATCTGCCGCTGGAG
Organism: Pseudomonas granadensis; assembly: GCF_900105485.1. Taxonomy (GTDB): domain Bacteria; phylum Pseudomonadota; class Gammaproteobacteria; order Pseudomonadales; family Pseudomonadaceae; genus Aquipseudomonas; species Aquipseudomonas granadensis. The sequence continues at coordinate 2,637,266 of NZ_LT629778.1, forward strand.
GTGCAACGCCTGCGCAGCGAAGAACTGGCTCTTCTCGACGAGCTGGCGGAGCAGGGGCGTTCGTTGTCCAGCGAGCGCCGGCATGGTTTCGTCACCTTGCAGCAGCAATTCGAAGGCTTGGCTTATCAGGCCGAACAACTCACCGAAAACATGAGCGCGACCCTGCGCTCGCTGGCCTGGGCGTTACGTTGGGAGCAGGCGCGGCTGTTGCAGCAACTCGAACAGATTCTCGAATTGAGCGATGCGATTCAGGAGGGACGGGAGGCCAGCGTGCTCTTTCGCGGTCAGGTCAGCCCGCTGCATCTGGATTTCACCCTGGCGTCGATGAATGCGATCCGTGCTTTTACGGCGCTGCTGATGGCCGGGTTGATCTGGATCGAAACCGCCTGGGACGGCGCGCGTGGCGGGATGATTCTGGTGGGGATTCTCTGTTCGTTGATGGCGACATTTCCACGTCCACTGATGGCCGCGCAGAGTTACGCCCGCGGCCTCGGACTGGCGCTGGTGGTCTCGGCGCTGTATCAATTCATGCTGGTGCCGGCGATCAGTGATTTTGAACCGCTGGCCTTGCTGCTTGCGCCACTGCTGTATGTGATCGCGATCGGGCTGGCGAACCCGGCGACCACGGGGATTGCAATGGGCCTGGGGCTGTCGAGCTTTCTGATGATCGGTCCGCAAAACGCCGGCACCGGGCAGAACACGGCCATTCAATGGTTCGAATTCGCTGGTGCCTACGTCAGTGCGGCGATGCTCGCGCTGTTGGTTTATGCGTGGATCTTCCCGTTCCGCCCGGCATTGCGCTTGCGCCGCTTGTATAACGAAGCGCGCGAGCAGGTGTATACGCTAAGCAAAACTCCAGCAACCGACGCAGAGCAATTTGCCTTCGAAAGTCGCATGGTCGACCGGCTGACCAGCATGCTCGGCCTGCTACCGGCGGCGAACAGTCGGGCCATGCAACAACTCTATGAAGTCAGCCTGGCGTGCGTCGCACTGGGTGTGGCGATGCAGCAGTTGCGGCAGCAGGCGCAAAACAATGCGTTGCTCAGTGAGGTATTCAGTCAGCATCTGGCATCTGCACTGCGCAAGGCCGGGCGTTTTGTCGCCGGGCGCGCGGATGTGCAACTGGCGCCATTGTTGACGACACTGCGTGCCTTGGGCGACGAACTGGACGATCTGCACGTCGCCAGCCACGAACATTTGTGGTCGGTATTCCGCATGCGTGTGGCCCTGCTGATCGTCGTGTCATTCCTGCAGCGTCACGGTGAGTTCATCGAACGCTCGATTCCGGAAGGAGAACCGGCCCTTGCCCATTGATTTCGAGATTGGCGGCGTGTACCTGCCGCCCATTGCCCAGGCGCTGTTGTTGGCCATACCGATATTTCTGGTACTGGACTGGTGGTTGCGCCGCCTCGGCGTGCTGCGCCTGGTCTGGCATGAAGCGCTGTTTGAGGGCGCCTTGTATGCGTGTGTTTGCGCGACGCTGATTTTGTTGATGGGAGCCTGATGCCTTGAAAGTGTTATTCGCGCGGTTGGTCACGTTGGCGGTGGTGGTGTTGGCCATCGTGCTGGGCTGGTTTGCCTGGGAGTATTACACCCGTGCACCGTGGACACGGGATGCACGGGTGAGGGCGGATGTGGTGTCGCTGTCGGCGGATGTTTCCGGGCGCATCGTCAGCCTGGCGGTGCAGGACAACCAGCACGTCGACAAGGGGCAGCTGTTGATGGAGATCGATCCGGCGCGCTATCGCCTGGCGGTAGAGCATGCGCGGCGCTCGGTGGAGGTCGCCCGGGCGTCGCTGGGTCAGTCGCAAGCGGCCATCGTTGCCAGCGAAGCCTTGCTCAAGCAACGCCAGAGCGAGGAGCGTCGGCGGCGCAAGCTCAAGCAGGGTTTTGCGATTTCCGGCGAAGAGTGGGAAAAATCCAGCACCGATGTCGCGGTGGCCCAGGCGGACCTGTTGCGTAACCAGGCCAATCTCGGGCTGGCCGAGGCCAATGTGCAGTTGGCGGTTGCCGCGCTGACCCAGGCCGAACTTGATCTGCAGCGTACCCGCGTCGAGTCGCCGGTCAGTGGCTACGTCACCAATCTGCTGACCCGTCAGGGTGACTATGCGACAGCGGGTGGCGCCTTGATGGCGCTGGTCGACAGTGATTCGTTCTATATCAGTGGTTACTTCGAAGAAACCAAACTGCCGCGCATCAGCGAGGGTAATCGGGTCCGTGTGCAATTGATGAGCGGGGAGACCTTTGGCGGGACGGTGCAGAGCATTGCCTTCGCCATTGCCGACCGGGAAAACGCGCCGGGTAGTCGGCTGCTGGCTAACATCAATCCGAGTTATACTTGGGTGAAACTGGCGCAGCGGGTGCCAGTGCGGATCGAGATTGACGGCGACTATGCCGGGAAGAACCGCTTGCGTGCGGGTACCACTGCTACTGTGACGGTGCTTGAGGATCGTGGTTTTTAGGCGAGGGCAGCTTGCTTTTGGGTACATATCCGTTGCTGCGGTAACGGCGGCTTAGGGTTCCGCCCTTACGGCGGGTCACCTTTTTCAAACGCCGGAGTGCCGGCCCAGCAAAAAGGTAACCGAAAAGGCTTGCTCCTACGTTCGGCCCTCGCAAGCTCGGGTCCCTTCGCTGCGGGATCGATCCGGGCGCAGCGGCTACGGTTTGCTTCGCTGCACCTCCTTCCGCTGTGTCTGGCTGCGCCAGACGGTCGCTGCGCTCCCACGCCCGGATCAATCCCTCCGCTCAGCCTTCCGATGTCGCCGGTTAGGCAAGATCAAGATCAAAAGCACTCGAGCTGGCGCTCATTGTTGAGTGGTGAGAAGCGCCGCATGGCTTTGGATTTACGGTGGATTTACCCCTCATCGGAACGCCGCCCGCCCAGCCCTCTCCCCTTGGAGAGGGGGCCGATCTGCGTTGGCTTCGAAATTTGCGTACAACTCGGTAGTTCTGTCGTAGCAGCTCTCGCATCCCCCACGGTCAGTCCCCTCTCCCTCCGGGGGGCTAGGGTGAGGGGCTTTTGATTTCAGCTTTCAGCTTTCAGCCCTTCAATGCCGCCGGTGATCAAAATCAAAAGCAGGCGAGCTAACACTCGGCCTGATGGTTGCACCCGATCCCTGTGGGAGCTTGCCTGCAAGCGATTGGGCCAGCACAACCAACACATCATTGCCTGCATCACCGCCATCGCCAGCAGGCTGGCTCCCACAGGCTGAGCACGCGCCAACAGGGTTCGACAAGTTTGGGACGCCAAAATCAGAAACGCCAGGTCACCCCACCTCCAAGAATGTGCAGCGCACTGTTCGGATAACTACCGGACAATGTCTGGCCGTTGCGCTTGGTCTGTTGCACATCCATGTCGCCGAGCCAGACCAGGGTGTAATTGAGGTTGAGGTCGGTGTCTTCGGCGAGTTGGTAGCTCAGGCCGGTCGCCAGGCGCCAGGCGTCGTTCATCGGGTTGTCGACGGTGCGGTCCTTGTCTTTGACGGCGGAGCTGTCGTAGCCCAGGCCATGTTCCAGCGCAGTTTCGGGCTGATCTGGTTTTGTGCCCCCACTGACAGGTGCCAGGTATCCTGATATTTGCGGTCGACGGCGCGGGACACGTTGCCGGCGGCGGAATCTACCGAGACGCCGATGTCGGCAAATTCGCTCCAGTCCTGCCAGTTCACCGAGCTGAGCAGCGTCCATTGTTCGTTTAACTGATGGGCGATACTCAGGGTCGCGGTCTGCGGGATGTTCATGTCGATTTCCAGCTTGTCGACGTCCAGCCTCGATAAGGCGAGATTGAGCAGCGGGTTGCGTACACCATGGACTGACGGCGAATCCTTGAACTCCATTTTCACCTTGCTGGTGTACGCCAGGCCGAGCGTGGTGCGCTCGTTCAGTTGATAGCGCACGCCCAAGTTGACCCCGGTGCCGACGTCGGTGTCCTTGTATTGCAAGCGGCCATCCTGCTGGAACGGGTCGCCGGGCAGGAAGGCGTTATTGTCGATGGCCATCTTGGTGTAGTAGTAGCCGTAGACCAGACGCGGGCCTATGCCCACTGACAGGTCATCGGTGAACTTATAGGCGAAGGTCGGCTGCATCGAGATGCCGATCAGCGTCGATTCCTGAGAGAAATAGCGCCCGGCCCAGTCGTCGTCATATTTGACGCTCAGGCCGAAGTTGCCGTACATGCCGAAGCCGATACTGGCGCGGTCATTGAGTTCATGGCTGATAAAAAAACTGCTGCCCGGCAGGATCGGCAGTGGGTTGCCGCCTTCGTTGCCGCCGAAATCGTTGTCGCTGTCGCGATCAAAGCCCAGACCACCGAATATCGCCTGACCGGTCAGGGTGACCTGCGTGCCCTTCAGCTCGGTGATGCCGGCCGGGTTGCTCATCAGCACGCTCGGATCAGTCGCCAGCGCCGCCGAGCCGGCATTCGCCAGCCCCGCGCCTTCCTGGCCCGCCTCGTACAAATCGATCCCGCCAGCGAGTGCCTGACTGCCGGCTCCGGCCAGCGCGAGGATGATCAGTGATTGCGTGGTTTTCATCCCTGGATCCTTTTCAATGAAGATCAGCCTTCAGGTTTAGTCGCGAATCGGCTCGGGCACCAGTCGAGACGAGCTGTGGTTCGTGAACTACGCTCACAGCGGTTCAACGGAACCGGGCAGGAGAGCCTGAATGGACGACAAACCGCTGCTGACTTTCAACAGTTCCCGCGCGCTGCTGGACGTGCTCATCCGCGCGGGGTTGATCACCGTGCTGGTGTTGTTCTGCTACGACATCTTTCATCCGTTTCTGAATGTGATGCTGTGGGCGCTGATTCTTGCGGTCACCCTGTATCCGTTGAACCAGAAACTCGGCGCGAAGCTGGGCAATCGCTACGGCTGGGCGGCGATCATTCTGGTGCTGCTGGGGCTGGCGATTCTTATGTTGCCGTTGAGCCTGCTCGGCGCCTCGATTGCCGATTCGGTCAAGGACGGCATGCACACAATCGAAGCCGGGCAGTTCGAGATTCCACCGCCACCGGCCAGCGTCGAGGCCTGGCCGCTGATCGGCGCGCCGTTGTATGGCGTCTGGATGCACGCCTCGCAGGACCTGAGCTGGACATTTCAGGAACTGGCGCCACACCTCAAGGACTGGAGCAAAGTGGTCCTGCATCAGGCCGCGGGTGTCGGTGCCGGGATCGTGGTGTTTGTGATTGCGCTGATCGTCGCGGGGCTGATCATGACCCACGGCACGCGTGGCCACCGCACCGCCGTGGCGATCACCACGCGGATTTCCGGGCCGTTGCGCGGCCCGCAGATTGCCGAACTGTGTACCGCCACCATCCGCGCCGTGGCGCAGGGCGTGGTCGGCATTGCGTTCATTCAGATGCTGTTGATCGGCGTCGCGCTGGTGATCATGGGCGTGCCCGCCGCCGGCATTCTTGCCTTGCTGGTGTTGTTGCTGGGCATTACCCAGTTACCGGTGCTGCTGATCACCGTGCCCGTGGTGATTTACGTCTTCGCCCACGACGGGGTGGGCGCCGGGACGATCATCTTCGCGGTGTGGATGGTCATCGCCGGGCTGTCCGATAACGTGCTCAAACCGATGCTGTTGGGACGCGGCGTCGCTGTGCCGATGCCGGTGGTGCTGATCGGCGCGCTCGGCGGCATGGTCACCAGCGGCATCATCGGGCTGTTTACCGGGCCGGTGATTCTGGCGGTGGGGTATGAGTTATTCATCGGTTGGGTCTATCAACCGGCCAATGTGACTGATGTTCTGGAGGATTCGGGCAACGAAATCGGCCGTGACATTTAACCTCGACGCATAAACAAGTCCGCCACAACGGGCGGACTTTCATGCTGAGGTTTCGCCTCAATCGATACGCGGATGCTGCTGCGCCAGCTCATTGCGCTTGGCTTGCAGCGTGGCGATTTCGGCGTCAATGTCTTCGATCTTCTGCTCGATGTTGTCGTGGTGCTCTTGCAGCAGTTCCTTGGCTTCTTCGAGGTCCGAAGCCGCAGGCGCTGCACCGCGCAGTGGCTTGTTGGCGGTTTCCTTCATCGTCACGCCGGTGACCAGACCGACTACGGCGATGACCATCAGGTAATACGCCGGCATGTACAGGTCGTTCGTGCTCTCCACCAGCCAGGCGACGGCCGTCGGGGTCAGACCGGCGATCAGCACCGAGACGTTGAAGGCGCTGGCCAGCGCGCTGTAACGGATATGTGTAGGAAACATCGCCGGCAGCGTCGAGGCCATTACGCCAATGAAGAAGTTCAGCAGCACGGCGAGAATCAGCAGACCGGAAAAGATCAGCCCGATGCTGCCGCTGTTGATCAGCATGAACGCCGGAATGGCGAAGATGAACAGGCCGATGCTGCCGACCACGATAAACGGCTTACGGCCGATCTTGTCGCTGATGAAGCCGATCAACGGCTGCACGAACAGCATGCCGACCATGATCGCGATGATGATCAACACGCCGTGGTTTTCGCTGTAGTGCAGGTTGTGCGTGAGGTAACTCGGCATGTAGGTCAGCAGCATGTAATAGGTGACGTTGGTCGCCGCGACCACGCCAATGCAGGTCATCAGGCTGCGCCAGTGCTTGGTCGCCACTTCCTTGAACGAGACTTTCGGGCCGGCGGCCAGACCTTCGCGGTCGCCTTGTTCGAGTTTTTCCACGTGCTGCTGAAACGCTGGGGTTTCTTCGAGGGCGTGACGCAAATACAGACCGATCATGCCCAGCGGCAGGGCGAGGAAAAACGGAATGCGCCAGCCCCATTCCTCGAAGCGCTGCTCGCCGAGAATGGTCGAGATCAACACCACGACACCCGCGCCAAAAACGAACCCGGCAATCGAGCCGAAGTCCAGCCAACTGCCAAGAAAGCCGCGTTTGCGATCCGGCGCGTACTCGGCGACGAAGATCGACGCACCGGTGTATTCGCCACCCACCGAGAAACCCTGAGCCATTTTCGCCAGCAACAGCAGAATCGGCGCCCAGATGCCGATGGAGGCGTAGGAGGGGATCAGGCCGATGGCGAAGGTGCTCAACGACATGATCACGATGGTCGCGGCGAGGACCTTCTGCCGCCCGTATTTGTCGCCCAGCGCGCCGAAGAACAAGCCGCCCAACGGCCGGATCAGAAACGGTACGGAGAAGGTGGCGAGTGCTGCGATCATTTGTACGCCAGGGTCGGCGCCGGGGAAGAACACTTTGCCGAGCACATAGGCGACGAAGCCGTACACACCGAAGTCGAACCATTCCATGGCGTTGCCCAGCGCGGCGGCGGTGATCGCCTTGCGCATCTTGGCGTCGTCGACAATGGTGATGTCTTTCAAACCGATCGGTTTGACGGTTTTCTTGCGTGGTTTCATTGCGATGTTCCCGCTCGCTGATTCAGATGACCGCTGCGATGCCATCTTCATGATGGCGCCGGCTCTTCTGGCTCAGATACATGCGGACACGAAATAATTCACCGATGGCGGGAATTAATTTCGACAGGTGCGCGGCGCGGCACCGCACCCTGTAGGAGTGAGCCTGCTCGCGATAGCGGTCTGTCAGTCACAACCCTTTCGACCGACCCACCGCCATCGCCAGCAGGCTGGCTCCCACAGGGTTTTGCGTCCAGCCGCGATTGTGCGTACGCCACGACCCCTGTAGGAGTGAGCCTGCTCGCGATAGCGGTCTGTCAGTCACAACCCTTTCATCTGACCCACCGTCATCGCCAGCAGGCTGGCTCCCACAGGGTTTTGTGTCCAGCCGCGATTGTGCGTACGCCACGACCCCTGTGTGCGAGCCTGCTCGCGATAGCGGCGGTACAGCCGCTACAAGACTTACAGCGCAGCCTTCACCTGCAAGCCAAACACCAACGCATTGTCGATGTCCTGCCCGGAAAACGCGCCCGGTTCGATGATGTACTGCATGTTCGGTCGTAGCGTCAGCCACGGTGTGGCCTGATAACCGTAGCCGAGTTCAATCAATTGCTCGGCGCTGTCGAGGTTGGGGAAGGCGGTGCCATTGGCGAGCGCAGCGTCCTGCTGCACGTCGCGGCTGCGCGGGTTGGGCACGGCGCGGCCGTAGCCGAGGGCGAGGGTGTCGCGCGGGCGCCCTTCGAACGGTTTGTACAGAACCACGCCGGTGCCGTACCACTTGCTGAACGGCGAGGCGGCTGCGCTGGCGGCGGAATACTGGCCGAAGGCGTGCAGGCTGCGACCTTCCGCGGACTGTGAGCGCCAAACGGCCTGATCGATCAGCAGGTAATGCCCGCCACGCCCGGAAACTTCGTCGTCGCTGCCGATGCGTTTGACGTCGGAGCTGTCGTAGTAATAACCGACCTTGTACTCGCCCGGGAGTGCGCCGGCGTGTTTATAGACCAGTTCGATCGGCACCACGGTGCCGGTGGTGTGTTTTGGGCCCAGGTGCCAGGCGCGGCTGGAGTTGCCGTTGCTCGACGGGTCGACATTGAAGGCGGCGACGCGCAGTTGCCACGCTGACGACAAGTCGTATTTGACCCGTACGCCCAGGTGCGCGTTGGGGTAGTTGGCCCAGCCGCTGCCTCCGGACATGTTCAACGGGTGACCGCAGAAACCGGCGTTCATGAAGTTACAAAGGATGCCGCTGTCGAGGCCGCCGAGGTCATTGCCCATGGCCATGTAACCGAGTTTGACGTTAAGCGCCGGGGTGAACAGGCTGTGCTCGTAACTCAGTTCGGTCAGGCGCGTGTACAGGCCACCGTAGTTTTCCTGAATCGGCAAACGGTTGCCGACCAGATCTTCCGAGGCGCTGTTGCCGCGTCGATCATTGATGGTCAGCTGGACCTTGCCGGCATTGTCGACGCCGTAGAGTTTGCTCAGGTCGAACTGCACACCGAGTTTGATGTTCTGCGAGTAACGCGCCGAGCGATGCAGACCACCGTCGGCGTTGTAAGCGGTTTCGCCGCTGTAGTCGCCGGTGAACTTGATACCGTCTTCGTCGAGTTGATGGCGCAGGCCACCCCAGTCACCGGTGAGGGTGCTGCGGGTCAACAGATCGGAATCGTCAGCGGCGAATGCGGGGAGGGCAGCGGTGCAGGTGAGGCCCAGCAACAGGCCCTGGAACAGCGTGGAACGGGAAAAGCCAACAGCCAAAAACATCTGAATCTTCCTGCTGAAAACTTGAGCGATAGGGGAAAAGCAACGCGGCACCCGAAGGTGCCGCGCTCAACGTCGACGCCGTGGGTTACGGCAACGCATAGGCCATCACGTAGTCGCCACGATCGGTCGACTGACGCGCGCCACCGGCGGTGACGACGATGTACTGCTTGCCGGTTTTCGGCGAAACGTAGGTCATCGGGCCGCCCTGGCTGCCGACCGGCAGACGCGCTTTCCAGACCTCCTCACCGTTGCCGCTGTTGAAGGCGCGCAGGTAAAAGTCCTGAGTACCGGCGATGAAGATCAGGCCGCCCTGAGTCGACAGCGTGCCGCCGAGGGTTGGCAGACCGATCTTGATCGGCAAGTGCATGCGGATGCCCAGCGGACCTGTGTCTTCAACGGTGCCGACCGGCACCTGCCAGGCGACTTTCTGGGTCTTCATGTCGATTGCGGTCAGGGTGCCGAACGGCGGCGCCTGGCACGGAATGCCGGCCACCGACAGGAAGCGGTTTTTGTTCACCGCGTACGGCGTGCCTTTGAGCGGTACCGCGCCCATACCGGTGTTGAGCGCTTCACCACCGCCAGCGGCCTGACCCTTGTTCTGCGACGGGATCATCTGAATCCACAGGCCCAGGCGCATGTCGTTGACGAAGATGAAACCGTGCACCGGGTCGGTGGAAATGCTGCCCCAGTTCATGCCACCCAGCGAACCCGGGAAGCTCAGCGATTTGTCGGTACCCGGCGCGGTGTACAAACCGTCGTAGCGCATGCCCTTGAAGTCGATGCGGCAGAGCAACTGATCGTAAGGCGTGGCGCCCCACATGTCCGACTCGGTCAGGTGTTGCGCACCGATCTGCGGCATGCCCACCGATTTTGGCTGGGTTGGCGAGTACGGCTCGTTAGGAATGTTCGCCGCTTTGACCGGCACGTCCTTGACCTCGGTCAGCGGTTTGCCGGTGGCACGGTCGAGCACGTAGATCTGCCCGGCCTTGGTGCCGATGACCAGCGCCGGAATGCTTTTGCCGTCCTTGTCGAAGTCGATCAGGCTCGGCTGCATCGGCAGGTCGAAGTCCCAGAGATCGTTGTGCACGGTCTGGTACACCCAACGCTCTTCACCGGTGCTTGCGTCCAGGGCGAGGATCGACGCGCCGTACTTGTGGTCCAGTTCACTGCGCTCGACACCGTAGATGTCGGTGGACGAACTGCCCATCGGCAGGAACACGGTGTTGGTGGCCGGGTCGTAGGACATCGGTGCCCAGCTGTTCGGCGTGCTGCGCACGTAGGTGCTACCGTCGGCCGGAGCTTCGCGATCCTGTGGATTGCCCGGGTCGAACGCCCAGCGCATGGCGCCGGTAATCACGTCAAAACCACGAATCACGCCGCCGGGCATGTCGCTTTGCACGTTGTCAGCGACGCGACCACCCACTACAACGGTGGTGCCAGCCATCAACGGCGCGGACGACAACTGATAGTAGCTGTCCGGCACATCACCCAGACCGGCCTTGAGATCGACCTGACCGTTGGTGCCGAAACCCTGGCAGAACTCGCCAGTGTCGGCATCGACGGCAATCAGGCGGGCATCGATGGTGTTGGTCAGCAGACGGCGCTGGCAATTGGCAGCCGGTTCAGGTCTGGATTCGATGATCGGCGAATTGGCTGGCTGCACGATGGTCGCGGTGCGATCGAAATACGCCATGCCACGGCAACGCTGCCAGACTTTCGACTGGGCGTTGATCTGGTTTTTCCAGATTTCCTTGCCGGTGTCGGCGTCCAGTGCGATCAGGTTATTGTGCGGGGTGCAGATGAACACCTTGTTGCCGACCTGCAACGGGGTGAGCTGGTCCTCAGCGCCATTGCCATCGCTTTCGGCGACGTCGCCGGTGTGGTAGGTCCACGCGACTTTGAGCTTGTCGACGTTGTTGCGGTTAATCTGGTCCAGCGCAGCAAAGCGGCTGCCACCTTCGGTATTGCCGTAGTGCGCCCAGTCTTTCTGCGCCTTGGCCGGCTCGACCGGGGTCAGGCCCGGGCCGGCGCCGGTGTCGGCAACGGTCGGGTGGGCGACGAACATGTTGCCGCCCGCCACGGCCACGCCCACCGCCAACACGGCGGCAACGGCATAAGCGCCGCGACCGGCAACTTCACCGTTGGCACGCGTGAGCAGGGGATAGACCAGCGCCACGACTAGACCGATTACGCTGAACATGAACAGTCGCGAGAACACCGGCCAGAACACCAGCCCGGCATCGCTCACCGCCCAGATTGCGGTGCCGACGAGGAACGCTGCAAACAGCCAGGCGCCAACAGTTTTGCAGCGCGCGATCAGCAGGCCGGAAGCCGCCATCACCAATCCGCCGATCAGGAAGTACCACGACCCTCCCAGGCTGACCAACTTCACGCCGCCTGCGGCAAGCGCCAGGCCGAGCAGGGCGATGACCATGCCGAGCCCGACGAGAATGAACTTTGATATGCCTGAGAGGCGTTGACTCTGCTTCACGTTGAATGTCCCCGTTGAAATGAGGCGTGCAGTATATCGTTAGGTAACTACCTAGTTAAAACACAAATTTTCACGATAAAGCGTAGCCCGCGATTCAGCCGCGCGGTCAACGGTGTGTTGCGGGATGATTTCGCGCTGAGGCAACGGGCGAAAAGCTCGGTTGTGTCAGCGTCGGTGGAATTACTGACAGCCATAAGCAAAAAAGCTGCTCATCCGCGTTGAGGATGAACAGCTTTCGATTGGTCGACGCATCGCGGCCGACGGGAGCGAGATCAGGCGTTTTCTTCGATCCGGCGCACATCGCCAAGCGAATCACGCTGCATCGACTGCAGGTTTTTCTCGATGGTTTCGCACAGCGCTTCCATTTGAATCTGGTGTTCGCTGTGGCGAAACGGGCTCTGCAGGTCGGTGCCGATGCGTTCGATGGCCAACAGCATGAAGCCGACCACCGTCGAGGCCAGCGGCGTGAACCAGCCCAGCGATTCGACCAGCCCGACCGGCACGATCAGGCAGAACAGCGAAATGAACAGCCGCGGAAAATACACATAAGGGTAGGGCAGTGGCGTATTGGCAATCCGCTCCATGCCGCCCTGGCTATTGGACAGATCCACCAGTGTCGACTCCAGCCGCGCCAGACGAATGCTGTCCAGGCGCCCGGCCTTGTACTCACGAGCGAGCAACGCCGCCGAGCCGGTGAGAATGTCGTTGGCGAAGTTGTTGGTGGTGCCGCTGCGGGCAAATTCATCAGCCGGAATGAACGCGCGGACCTCATCGGGGCAAGGCAACCCTTGCAGGTGCGCGGCGAGGCAATTGACGTAGGCGACGTGACGGCGCAACAACGTCGACTTGACCGGATTGACCTCACGGCCGCCATCGTCGATCAACGTCAGCACCTGACGGGCGAAGCTGCGTGAGTTGTTGATCATCGAGCCCCACAGCGTGCGCGCCTCCCACCAACGGTTATAGGCGCTGCTGTTACGGAAACTGATCAGCACCACCAGCGCCGAACCGAGCAACGTCAGGGGCATCAACGGCAGGTTCAACTTCGCGTTGAGAAACAGCATGAAATCCACGGTGACGGCGATGTCCCAGAGCAACAGCCAGAACAGCGACCAGCCCACGTAGCCGAGGGTCTTGATGATCAGACGGTACTTTTTGGCGATGGCAGCTTTCAAACCGGAACCTCGTGAGCGTTGGCGATCAGGAGTGACGCCTTAACTCCGACGCTGTTTTTGCGCTAAAGGTCCGCAGCCTGCTAAATCGATTAACCCAACGCGGTGTCGAGGAACATCATCACCCCGAAGCCCAGCATCAGCCCCAGCGTTGCCGGGGTTTCGTGACCGTTGCGGTGGGTTTCCGGAATAACCTCATGGGACACGACAAAAATCATCGCGCCCGCCGCCAGACCCAGTGCGATCGGATAGCCTAGGGCAAAGCCGCTGGAAACCCCCAACCCGATCACCGCGCCCAACGGCTCCATCAGTCCCGAGCCAATGGCGATCAGCGCCGCACGCCAGGCTGAAATCCCGGTCACACGTAGCGCCAGGGCGATGGCCAGACCTTCGGGAATGTCCTGAATGGCGATGGCAGTGGTCAGCGGCAGGCCGACTTTCATGTCGCCGTCGGCGAAACTCACACCAATCGCCATGCCTTCGGGCAGGTTGTGCAGAGTGATGGCGAGGACGAACAGCCAGACCCGGTTGATGCGCTGCGACTCCGGCCCACGGCGGCCGCTTTCCTGGTGCTCGTGGGGCACGAAGCGATCGAGCCCGATCATCAACGCCACGCCCAGCGCCAGACCGAACACCACCACACCTGCGGCGAGCAACGAATTGCCGGTCATTTTTTCCGCGGCTTCGATGCCGGGCAGGATCAGCGAAAATGAACTGGCGGCGAGCATCATGCCGGCGGCGAAGCCGAGCATGGTGTCCTGGGTGCGCGAGGCAATGTCGCGCAGGACCATGGCCGCCACTGCGCCCAATGCCGTCGCGCCGAAGCCCGACAAGCCGCCCAGCACCGCCAGACGCAGGTTGTTTTCGTCGGCGCCGACCAGTGCGGCGTAGCCGCTGATCAACAGCAATCCGGTGACCACGATCAGCGTCGCCCAGAACAAGAGCCCCGGCCAGCCGCCACTCGACGCCATGCTCCACCAACTGCGCATGGTCGTGCTTGCGGAAGACGAGGGTTGGGACATGGGGCCTCCTGTGGGTTTGGTCGAGAATGCGGGTGTGCTCACAGATATCAGAAGCGGTGGCGAGGGTAGGAATTGCAAATTTTTTGCGGAGTCGGCGACGGACGGCTATGCCAAAGATCAAAAGCCCCTCACCCTAACCCTCTCCCGGAGGGAGAGGGGACTGACCGCTGTGGATGTAAGAGATACGCCGACCCGCGATACCGAGTCGAACTCAGGATTTGAGCACAGCCCAAATCGGCTCCCTCTCCTGGGGGAGAGGGCTGGGGTGAGGGGTGAATTCACCGCGGTACCAAAGCTTGAACACGAAACTGCCGCAGCAACCCATTCAACTGCCCAAGCGCAATCCAGAGCCTGACCGAGATCTGGCCAACGACGAAGATCTGCTCCCTTTCCCCTCGCCCCCCATGGGGGAGAGGGCTGGGGTGAGGGGGATCGATTCTGGCAACCACACATAACCAGCGCCGACCCATCCAGGCATCGGCACTCCACATCCCAACCAGCGCTATTGCCCCACGCTGCCCTGATAAACACCCACATCCAACCCTTCAAACCGCGCCTTCAACTGCAACGCCAGATACAGCGAATAATGCCGCGACTGATGCAAATTACCCCCGTGAAACCACAAATTATCCTGCCGTGTCGGCTTCCACATATTGCGCAATTCCCCCTCGTACGGACCCGGATCGTTGGTCGTGCCAGACCCAAGCCCCCAGCAACGCCCGACCTTGTCAGCGACCTCCTGGGAAATCAGCTTCGCCGCCCAGCCATTCATCGAGCCATACCCGGTGGCATAGACGATCAGATCCGCCGCAAGTCGGCTGCCGTCATTGAGCACCACCGCGTCCGCTTCGATGTGATCGACGCCCAGCCCCGGCGCGCTCTTGAGCTTGATGGTGCCGTTGGCGATCAGCTCGGACGCGCCGACGTCGATGTAATAACCAGAGCCACGGCGCACGTACTTCAAAAACAGGCCGGATTCGTCATCACCGAAATCGAGCATGAAACCGGCCTTGGCCAAGCGCTCATAAAAGTCTTTGTCGCGGGTTTTGATCGCGTCGAAGATTGGTGTGTGAAAGCTCGGCATGACCTTGTACGGAATCGAGGCAAACAACATGTCGGCCTTGTCGGTGGTCAAGCCTGCCTCCAGCGCGTCTTCGGAATAGAGCCCGCCGAACACCAGTTCCATCAAGCTGTCGGAGCGCACGATGTGCGTGCTCGAGCGTTGCACCATAGTCACTTCGGCGCCGTTCTCCACAAGGTCGGCGCAAATGTCGTGGGCCGAGTTGTTCGCACCGATGACCACCGCACGCTTGCCGCGCCAGGCGTCGCCGCCGGGATGGCGGCTGGAATGATGTTGCTGCCCTTGAAACACGTCGGCACCGGGAAAGCGCGGCACGTTGGGCACGCCGGACATGCCAGTGGCGAGGATCAGTTGCGTCGGTTTCAGCGTCAGCTGTTCGCCGTCACGCAGCACCTCAACCGTCCAGGTCTGGGTCTGCTCATCGAACCCGGCACTCAGGCATTCTGTGCGCGACCAGTAATCGAGCTCCATGACCTTGCTGTACATCTCCAGCCAGTCGCCAATCTGGTCTTTAGGCGTAAACACCGGCCAGTGATCGGGGAAGGGCAGGTACGGCATGTGGTCGTACCAGACCGGGTCATGCAGGCACAGCGACTTGTAGCGCCCGCGCCACTGATCGCCGGGCCGTTCGGCCTTGTCGACAATCAGCGTCGGCACGCCCAGACGCTTGAGCCGCGCGGCGAGGCCGAGTCCGCCCTGACCGCCACCGACAATCAGGCAATACGGTTGGGTGGTAATGCCCAGCGCCGCTTGTTCATCGCGGCGGCGTTCCAGCCAATTACGTTTGTCGGCATGAGCGTGTCCATGGTTGGCGCCCATTGGCCGGCGGCGGCCGCTGGGTTCTTCGAAACCCTTGAGTTCGCGCATGGTCGTCAGCAACGTCCAGCACAGGCCATCCTTGAGCCGCACGTAACCCTTGCCGCGCGCGGCTTCGGTTTCCAGGCTCATCCAGCCTTCGAGCACGCCGTCGGTCAGCGTGGCCTCACCGTCGAGTTTCCATTGTTGTGGCTGGGTCTGCTCGAGGCGGGTTTCGAGCAGGTCGCGGATGGCCGGTTTGCCTTCAAGCGTCACCAGGTTCCAGCTGAACAGCAGCAGGTCACGCCAGTAGCATTCGTCGGCAAACAGCTCCAGCGTTGCGTCCACACTCCTTTGGGCGAGGCGTTCGCCGAGGGTTTCGATCCAGGCAGCGAGTTGCGCGGTCGGCGTTTGCAGGGGCGCATCGATAGCGATGTTCATAGGGCTTCTCCGATCTTGTTGTTGTAGGAACAACAGCCCCGGAGCAAGGCTCGGGCCATCTTCGGCAAAGCCCCGTGGCAGAGCGGTTGGCGCCGTAGGTCGCCAATCGTGTATCGGCGGAGTGTCACGAATCCGGGAATGGGCGATGACACTGTGTCACGCCGGGCAAAAACGCCGGTTTCGGACTTTTCATATAAGCTGCAAACAGTCCCGTGTCCGACCGTAGCGGAGAACAACAACAATGAAACCGGCCTTGATCAACGCCCATGCACAGCAAGTGCTGCAAGCCGTGCAGGGTAGCGTCGCCAGTCATAACCCCGTTGCTGACCTGGCGATCACTCGCTCGTGGCGCCGCTGTCTGGATCAATACCGCCTCGACCCCGCCAGCCGCCGTGCGCCGGATGTGGTCGAGCAAGCGCGTTTGCAGGATCACCGCGCGCCGCTGGAACACATCATTGCCGTGGCGCACTGGCAGATGAACAGCCTGCACCAGCAGCTGGGGCGTGACGGCCATGTGGTGTTGCTCACCGATGCGCGCGGCGTGGCGATCGACAGCGTGTTCAACGATGCCGAACGCGCCGGGTTCCAGCGGGCCGGATTGTGGCTGGGTTCGGTGTGGAGCGAGGAGCACGAAGGCACCAACGGGGTCGGTACCTGTCTGGTCGAGCGCCAGCACGTGACCATCCGCCGCGACGAGCATTTTCGCGGCAAGCACGTCGGCCTGACGTGTTCGGCCAGTCCGATCTTCGACCCGAGCGGCGAATTGCTTGCTGTGCTCAATCTGTCCTCGGTGCGCGAGGAGCAGAGCCTCGAACAGCGTTTCAAAGCCATGGCGCTGACCAATCTGTCGGCCAAGCTGATCGAAAGCTGTTTTTTTCTCGGGCATGATCCGCAGCGCTATCTGCTGCGCTTCCACCCGGATGCTGGCTTTGTCGGACTGCTGGGCGAAGGGCTGCTCAGCTTCGATGAGAATGCGCGGATCTGCTCGATCAACGACGCGGGTCTGGAACTGCTTGGCCTCAATCGCGAGGCGATCATCGGTCAGCCGCTGACGCTGCTGCTGGAGACACCGATTGATCAACTGATGAGTCACGCTGGCGCACAACCCAGCGTCTGTTGGCCGCTGCGCCTGGCTGACGGTCGGCAGCTTTATGCCCAATTGCGCGAACCGCTGCGCCGGCCACAACCGGCGATTCCCGCAGTCATCCCTGTCAACGACGCGCGCGTCTGTCTGGAAGACCCGCGCCTGCAACGCGGTTTTGCCCGCGCGCTGCGAGTGCTGGAACGCGACGTGCCGGTGTTCCTTCAGGGCGAAACCGGCACCGGTAAAGAAGCCTTCGCGGCGGCGCTGCATCGCGCCAGCTCGCGAGCGAGCCAGCCGTTTGTGGCGATCAATTGCGCGGCGATTCCGGAGACGCTGATTGAGAGCGAGCTGTTCGGCTATCGCGGCGGCAGCTTCACCGGGGCGCGCAAGGAAGGCATGCTCGGCAAGCTCGAACAGGCCCATGGCGGCATTCTGTTTCTCGATGAAATCGCCGACATGCCCTTGGCCCTGCAGACGCGCCTGCTGCGTGTGCTGGAGGAGCGCCAGGTGGTGCCGCTGGGCGCCACAACCGCACGTTCACTCGATATACGCCTGATCAGCGCCAGCCATCAAAATCTGCAGACTTGCGTGACCGAAGGACGTTTGCGCGAAGATCTTTTCTACCGCATCGGCGGCTTTGCGGTGCAACTGCCAGCGCTGCGCGAGCGATCGGACAAGGGCCAGTTGTTCGATCTGCTGGTGCGTGAGGAAGCGGCCGGTATGCGCGTCCGACTGGACGCCGGGGTCAAGGAGCGCCTGCTCAAGCAGCCTTGGCCCGGCAACGTTCGGCAACTGCGCACGTGCCTGCGGACTTTGGTTGCATTGGCGATAGAAGGGCGCATCAGCCTCGATGATCTGCACGAATTATTGCCGGAGGCGGCAGACAACACAGCGATCACGGAAAACCCTTTGCGCGTGTCTGAACGACAGACCCTGCTGACCTTGATCGAAACCGAGCATTGGCATATCGCCCGGGTCGCCGCGCGACTGGGCATCAGCCGCAATACGCTTTATCGCAAGTTGCGTCAGCACGGGATAACGCGGCCCGGTTGACCGCGGACGATCTCGGCAGGTGCGCAACGCCCCATCCTCCGATACCTGAACCAAGAGGCAAACGCTCATGTTGAAAGCCTGCACCCTCCTGTTATGCCTCGCCCTGGCCAGTTGCAGCGGAGTCGACGTGCGCAGCTACAGCCAGGAAAAACCCACGCTGGAACTGCGCGAATTCTTCGAGGGCCGGGTCGAGGCCTGGGGGATTTTCCAGAAGCGTTCGGGTGAAGTCGCCAAGCGCTTTCATGTGGTGATCAACGGCCACTCCGAAGGCAACAAGCTGATCCTCGACGAGTCGTTTACTTACAGCGACGGCACGAAGCAGAAACGCGTCTGGACCCTGACCCCGGACGGACCCGGCCAATGGCGTGGCACCGCCGGTGATGTGGTCGGCGAGGCGCGTGGCGAGACGGCCGGAAACGCCTTGCGCTGGCGGTATGTGCTGCGCTTGCCGGTGGACGGCGAGGAGTACGACGTCGAGCTCGATGACTGGATGTACCTGATGGACGACAAGACGCTGATCAATCGCTCGTACATGAGCAAGTTTGGCGTTGAGGTCGGTCAGATCACTCTGTTTTTCCGTAAATAAGCGCTGACGAAGGGGCCCGTCCGAATCACCGAGACGCGTTGCGCTTTGGACTACACTCGTAGCTCCAACCGGCGAGCATGCTCGCCTGTCTCGTCGCAGTGCAGGCGGAGAATGGCGATGAAACCAGTGGCTGACGCAGCAGAACCTTCTCCCTGGCATGACGGAGAGCTGGCGTTGCAGCGTTCCGTGGGCGCGGTGGAGATCATGGCGGGGCCGGGACAACGGCAAATGGCACGCACCTGGATGCCCGATCAGCACCGTGATTTTTACGCCCATCTGCCGTTTATCGTGGTCGGCGCGGTTGATCCGCAAGGTGAGCCATGGGCGACCATCCGCTGCGGTCAGCCCGGTTTCATGACGTCTCCTGATCCCGAAACCCTGCACCTGACCGTACCGCGCGAGCCCACCGATCCGGCCGAAAGTGGCCTGAACGACGGCGATGCGATCGGCCTTTTGGGCATCGAATTGCACACGCGGCGACGCAATCGCATGAACGGCATCGTCCGGCGCCAAGGCGACGACAGCTTTGCCGTCACCGTCAGCCAGGCTTACGGCAACTGCCCGCGATACATCAACCTGCGTCAGTTCAGCTTTGCCGATGAGCCGGTCGGCGACGTCAGCGAAACCACCACGCTGGACGCGCGCGCGCGTGAACTGATCAGCGCGGCCGATTGCTTCTACGTCGCCAGTTACATCGTGCGCGACGGCGCGCGGCAGGTCGATGTTTCACATCGCGGCGGCAAACCCGGATTCGTGCGCATTGATGAGGAGGGCGTGCTGACCATTCCGGATTTCTCCGGAAACCTGTTCTTCAACACCTTGGGCAATATGCTTGTCAACCCGCGGGCAGGGTTGACCTTCATCGACTTCGACAGCGGTGATCTGCTGCAAATGAACGGTCAGTCGGAGATCATTCTCGACAGCCCGGAAATCGTCGCCTTTCAAGGCGTCGAGCGCTTGTGGCGCTTCACGCCGCAGCGGATTGTCCGCCGGCAGAAGGCGATCCCGCTGCGCTGGGCGAGCGTGGCCGATGGCGACTCGCCGAACTCGTTGATGACTGGCAGTTGGGCGCAAGCCGCCGAGCGCTTGAAGGCCGAAGCGTTGCGCGATACCTGGCGCTGGTTACGGCTGGTGCGGGTCGTCGACGAGAGCCAGAGCATCCGCTCGTTCTATTTCGAATCCACCGATGGCGCGGCGTTGCCTCGCTTCTCCGCCGGGCAACACCTGCCTTTGCGCTTGCAACTGGACGGCCAGAAAGCGCCAGCCATTCGCACCTACAGCCTGTCGAGCGCGCCCTCGGATGATTTTGTGCGCATCAGCGTCAAGCGCGATGGCAGTGTGTCTTCACACCTGCACGCGCATTTCAAACCCGGTGACACCATCGAAGCGCGCGCGCCGCAAGGGCATTTCACCGTTGATCCGACGCAGCGGCGTCCGCTGGTGCTGATTGCCGCCGGCGTGGGCGTTACGCCGCTGTTGTCGATGCTGCGCGAAGTGATTTATGAAGGTCGACGCATCAACCGCATACGTCCGACCTGGTTTGTCCAGAGTGCGCGATCCGTAGCCGATCTGGCCTTTGGCGAAGAAATCAGCGAACTCGCGCGCCTGGGCGGCGACAAGGTGCGCGTGCTGCGCCTGATCAGCCAGCCGGAAACCGATGCGCGCGAAGGCGAGGGCTTTGAACTGGCCGGGCGGATCGACCTGCAGGTGCTGAAAAATCTGCTGCCGCTCGACGATTACGACTTTTACCTGTGCGGCCCCGGCGCCTTCACGCAAGCGTTGTATGACGGCCTGCGCACGCTGCGCATCCACGACGAGCGCATTCACGCAGAAACCTTCGGCCCGTCGACGCTGGTGCGGGATCTGGAAACGCTGGTCCCGGCGCAGCAGCAAGTGGCGAAATCCAGCAAACCGGTGAAAGTGCTGTTCTCCAGCAGCGGCAAGGAAGCACGCTGGATGCCCGACAGCGGCACCCTGTTGCAGCTCGCCGAGAGTCGCGGGCTGAGCCCGGAATTCAGTTGTCGCGGCGGCTCTTGCGGGACCTGCAAAACGCGGTTGGTCAGCGGCCAGGTGCATTACCTGAACATGCCGGCGGAGACGCTGGCAGAGGGCGAGGTGCTGATCTGCTGTTCGGTGCCGGCGCAGGGTAGCGAGACGCTGGTTTTGGAGGTCTGAAGTGAGGTCCCGGTGCTGCTCATAGGCGGTTGGCGAGGACTACGACCGAAAATCAAAAGCCCCTCATCGGAACGCCGCCCGCCTAACCCTCCCGAAACGTCGGACCGCCCAAAGGGAGAGGGGACTGACCGAAATCCGACCGCCCGCCGATTGTTTCATCCAGCGCAATCAAGCCATGACATCGCTGTGCATTCTCTAAACTTCCCGCGCTGGAGAGACTGATGCCCGGAGCGAACGACCATTGCGGTCATCGCGAATGTCACATAACCGGGAGATAACCATGGCTGACGTCACTCCACACCGCTTTTTTCCAGCCGTCTCGCAAACGTCGCACCCGCTCGAGCGCGAGTACGAAGCCAGCTTCCTGCTGCCGCAATTCATGGGCGCGCTGGCGGGCGAGCTCAGCGCATTCGGCGTGAGCGAGCACTATCAACCGTGCGCAGATAAAAGCCTGCTGGCGAAATTCTGTGCCTTACTCAAGCAGCTGCGCTGAAGATTGGCACCGATCATTCCATCCAGTGAAATGCTCGATTGCTGTCGACGGTTATTCCGCCGTTTTACTACCGAGAGCAAGATCAGCCCATCGACGCGATCACCGGGTCGAACCCAATAACAACCGGAGTACGCCACCATGTCCCAGCAACCGATCAAACTGTATCGCCACCCATTGTCCGGCCATGCGCATCGCGTCGAATTAATGCTGTCATTGCTCGGCCAGCCCACCGAACTGGTGTTCGTCGACCTGATGAAAGGCGCCCACAAAACCCCTGAATTTCTCGCGCTGAACCGGTTCGGCCAGGTGCCGGTGATCGACGACAACGGCACCGTGCTGGCGGACTCGAATGCGATTCTGGTGTACCTCGCCGCGAAATACGGCAACGGCGAGTGGCTGCCCAGCGATCCAGACGCCCTGGCCAAGGTTCAGCGCTGGTTGTCGGTGGCTGCCGGGCAGATCAGTTCAGGACCGGCTACGGCGCGACTGATCACGGTGTTCGGCGCCGGTTACAACGCTGAAGACGCAATCAGCAAATCGCATAACCTGCTCAAGGTGATGGAAGACGAGTTGGCCAAGAGCCGATTCCTTGCCGGCGACGAGCCGACTGTTGCCGATGTCGCGGCCTACACCTATGTGTCACACGCCCCGGAAGGCAATGTCGCGCTGACCGATTACCCGCATGTTCGTGCCTGGCTGAGCAGCATTGAAGCGTTGCCCAACTTCGTCGGTATGCAGCGCAGTGCCGTTGGCTTGCAGCACGCCTGAGCCAAGCGGCGAAGCCGCCCGGCCTCTGCGCCGGGCGCGCCTTTGTTCTTACTTCCCCGCAGGTGCCACAACCTCACGCACAAGGTCAATGAACGCGCGCAACCCTGCCGGCATATGCCGATTGGCCGGGTAATACAGGCGCAGGCCGGGGTACTGCGGTGTCCAGTCTTCCAGTACGCGAACCAGTTTCCCCGAAGCGATATGGGCAGCTGCAGCGAACTCATTGCTCCAGGCAATTCCCGCACCTTGCAGCGCCGCCTCCAGCATCAGGTGATGACTGTCGAGGGTCAGCGCTCCGCTGACATCCACCGCGTGCTCGACGCCACGCTTGTGAAACTCCCACTTGTAGATCGCCCCGCTGGGGAAACGCACACGGATGCAGTCGTACGCGAGCAGATCCGCCGGGACCCGAGGTTTTGTTCGGTTGGCAAAGTACGCCGGCGCCGCGACCACGGCAAAGCGCAACGGCGGGGTGATCGCCACGGCAATCATGTCCTGCGGCACGCTTTCGGCCAGACGAATGCCGGCGTCGAAACCACCGGCGACGATGTCGACCAGGCTGCGGTCGGTGACGATGTCGACACGCATGTCCGGATAGCGCTTGAGGAACTGCAGAATGATCGGCGTCAGCACCATTTCTGCGGCACCTTCGGAGGTGTTCAGGCGCAGGGTGCCGGCCGGCGCATCGCGAAATTCACTGACCGCATCCATGGCGGCAGAAATATCGCGCAGGGCAGGCTGCACGCGAGCGAGAAATTGCTCACCGGCTTCGGACAGCGAAACGCTGCGCGTGGTGCGGTGGAACAGTTTCACCCCGAGGCGCTGTTCCAGCGTGGCGATCGCATGGCTCAGCGCCGAGGGCGACATACCCAGTTCCACGGCAGCGCGACGGAAGCTGCGATGGGTCGACACGGCGACCATGGCATTGAGTTCGACCAGTCCCGGTTTGCTCATTGTGCGAATTCCTGCATCAGTTCATCCGATATTAGCCTGATTGTTTGTCACAGTGCCGGGGCTTAGTTTGCTTTCAGCAGCTGCCAGTGCACTGCACCCCAGAGGAATCAGGCATGACACGCATCAGTACGCCGTTCGCCTTTCATTCAACCGCGCAAGCAGTCCTCGCAGGCGTCGACCTCAGCGGTAAGCGCGCCATCATCACTGGCGGCGCTGCCGGCATCGGCGTGGAAACCGCCCGCGCTCTGGTCAACGCCGGCGCACACGTGACGCTGGCAGTGCGACGTCCGCAAGCGGCGCAAACGCTAGCCGCCGAGCTCAATGTGCAGGGCCGGGGCCGGGTCGATGTGCGTTCGCTCGATCTGGCGGATCTGGATTCGGTTCGAGCGTTTACCCAAAACTGGTCGGAGCCACTGCACATACTGGTCAATAACGCGGGGATCATGGCTGTGCCGGAGCGCACGCTGAGTGCGCAGGGTTGGGAAATTCAGTTCGCCACCAATTTCCTTGGCCATTTTGCTTTGGTGGGTGGCTTGCAGGATGCCTTGGTCAGGGCCGACGGCGCCCGAGTCGTCTCGCTGAGTTCCAGCGCCAATCTGTTGGGCCCGGTGGTGTTCGACGACATCAATTTCGACTTCCGCCCCTACGATGCGTTCGCCGCCTATGCCCAGGCCAAGTCAGCCTGTGCGCTGCTCGCGGTAGAGATCACCCGTCGCTGGGCTGATCAAGGCGTGTTCGCCAACGCGGTAAATCCGGGCGCGATCGCGACCCGTCTGCAGAAACACACCGGCGGCCTGAAAACACCCATCGAGCGACAGAAGAACGTGCAGCAGGGCGCGGCGACCTCGGTACTGCTGGCGGCTTCACCGTTGCTGGAAGGGGTGGGTGGGCGCTATTTCGAGGATTGTAACGAGGCTCTGGTGGTGGATCGACGTCCAGCCGATTACACCGGCGTTGCGCCTTATGCGCTCGACCCGGATAACGCGCGACGCTTGTGGGAAGCGGCCCTGCGCATGATTGGCAGCGCGGCACGCTGAATCAGCTAGTCGTTTGTGATCATCCGCCTGAGTGCGCGCGCGGCATCAAGCCGAGATTGCTCAGTGATCGCCCCCGGATATTGATCGAACATATGCGGGGCACCGGGGTAGACATGCAGCTCGACGGCAACCCCGGCGCGCGACAATTTCAGCGCGTAGGCAACGTCTTCCTCGAGGAACAGATCCAGCGCTCCAACCGAAACGAACGTCGGCGGCAATTCGCTCAGGTCTGCCTGCAAGGCCGGTGAGAACCGGCCTGTCTGTTGCTGATCAAGCGTCTGCTTGCCGTGCAGGCAGTCCCAGCAGAACCGGTTCGCCTGGGGCGGCCAGCCAACCACCCCCGTGGTGACGTTGCGGTGCGGCGAATCGGCCGTGCCGGTGCGGTAATCGAGCATTGGATAGATCAACACCTGGCCCGCAATCGGGTAAGCGCCGCGGTCCCGCGCGAGAATTGCCAGCGCCGCGGCCAGTCCACCACCGGCGCTGTGGCCCATGATCAATGCTCGGCCAGTGTCGACGTTGAGCTCATGTTGTTGGGCAAATATCCAGCCGAGCGCCGTGTAGCAATCTTCAAGCGGCGTGGGGAAGGGATGTTCGGGTGCGAGTCGATAATCGACCGCGACGATCAGCACCGCCAACTGCGTGGCGAGATCGGCCAGATAATCGTCGGCCATTTCCGGTTGCCCGAGGACGAAACCGCCGCCGTGAATATAGAGGATGACCGGACAGGGTGTGCTCTGAACAACCCCGTCGGGCTTGTACAGACAAAGCCGCAACCGCTCGCCGTCGTGCGCCGTGGTCCATACGCTTTTACCGCGAGCCTGTTCCGGGGTTTTGAATGTTGTATGCACGCGCGCCTTGATCGCTGGCAAGGTTTGCAGTGACCAGATGTCTTTGCCAGACGCCAAAAACTCGCGAAAGGCCGGATCCAGCAGCTCATGAGGTTGCACTGTTCTGCCTCCTTTTCTCGGTGACGGGGCGCCTTCAGTCAAAGCGCCCCACACTGATAGAACTTACAGCCAGGCCTTGATCTGCGCACACACCGCTGGCGTCGAAATCCCGTAGCGATCATGCAGGGTCGGCAACGCACCGGCGTCAAGGAACGCGTCGGGCAGGGCGATCTGGCGGAACGTCGGTGTTACGCCGTTGCGCAACAACAGTCCGGCGACCGCCTCGCCCAAGCCGCCGATGATCGAGCTGTTTTCTGCGGTGACCACCAGCCGCCCAGACTTGCGCGCCTCGGCAAGAATGGTTTGTTCGTCCAGCGGTTTGATGGTCGGTACGTGGAGCACCGCAACGTCGATGCCGTCGGCCTGAAGTTGCTGGGCCGCTTCCAGCGAACGCATGGTCATCAGACCGGTGGAGATAATCAGCACATCGTTGCCGGTGCGCAGGGTCTTGGCCTTGCCGATCTCGAACTGATAGCCGTACTCGTCGAGCACCAACGGCACATTGCCGCGCAGCAAACGCATGTAGACCGGGCCCTGGTGCGCGGCGATGGCCGGCACTGCCTGTTCGATCTCCAACGCATCGCAGGGGTCGACGATCATCAGGTTGGGCATGGCGCGGAAGATCGCCAGGTCATCGGTGGCCTGATGGCTGGGCCCGTAACCGGTAGTGAGGCCGGGCAGGCCGCAGACGATCTTGACGTTGAGGTTTTCCTCAGCGATGGCCATGCAGATGAAGTCATAGGCGCGACGCGACGCGAACACCGCATAGGTCGTGGCAAACGGCACAAAACCCTCACGGGCCATCCCGGCGGCCGCGCTCATCAGCAACTGCTCGGCCATGCCCATCTGGTAGAAACGTTCCGGGTGCGCCTTGGCGAAAATGTGCAGGTCGGTGTATTTGGACAGGTCCGCAGACAGCCCGACGATGTCCGCGCGCTGATCAGCGAGGGCCGCCAGTGCGTGGCCGAACGGCGCCGAGCGGGTCGCCTGGCCTTCGGAGGCAATCGAGGCAATCATCGCCGACGTGGTCAGGCGCTTTTTGACCGGCTCGCCGGTCGCAGACGGTGTGTTGGCGGCGTTGCTCATTCGTCTTTTCCTTCTTCGAGGTTGCGCAGGGCCAGGTCCCATTCGTGTTCTTCGACGCGAATGAAGTGGGTTTTTTCCCGGGTTTCCAGAAACGGCACGCCTTTGCCCATTTTCGTGTCGCAGATGATCACGCGGGGCTGGCGGCCGGGGTGATTGCGCGCGGCATCGAACGCCGCGACCAGTGCGTTGAGATCGTTGCCATCTACGCGCTGGGTGAACCAGCCGAAGGCTTGCCAGCGATCGACGATGGGCTCGAACGAGAGGATTTCGCTGGAGTAACCGTCGGCCTGCTGGTTGTTGACGTCGACAATCGCAATCAGGTTGTCGAGCTTCCAGTGCGACGCCGACATCACCGCTTCCCAGGTCGAACCTTCGTTCAGTTCACCGTCCGACAGCAGGTTGTAGACGAAGGAAGACGAGCCTTTGCGCTTCAGGCCCAGGCAAGCACCCACCGCGATGCCCAGACCCTGACCCAGCGAACCGCCGGTGATTTCCATGCCGGGGGTGTACGCAGCCATGCCCGACATCGGCAGGCGGCTGTCATCCGAACCGTAGGTTTCCAGTTCGTCGAGCGGAATGATCTCGGCTTCGATCAGCGCCGCATACAGCGCAATAGCGTAGTGGCCGATGGACAGATAGAAGCGATCACGCTGCTCCCATTGCGGATCTGCCGGGCGATGGTTCATCGCATGAAAATACGAGACGGCGAGCAGGTCGGCGGCGCCCAGGGCCTGACCGACGTAGCCCTGACCTTGAACCTGCCCCATGCGCAGCGCGTGGCGACGAATGTTGTGCGCACGCTCCGCCAGACTCAGGGATGCAGCGTTTGAAGATTGAATTGTCATGATGAAACTCCGTTGATTCAACGATTGACCAAGGCGGCAGGGATGCGCAGCACCAGCGCGGCGCCGGCGAACAACACGCCCGTGATCAGGTACATGCCGATGGCGCTGGAGCCGGTCACGGTGGTGACCCAGCCAATCAGATACGGCGAGCAGAAGCCGGCGAGGTTGGCGAAGCTGTTGACCGCAGCGATCCCCGCAGCCGCGGACACACCGCCGAGTAGCGTGGTGGGCAGCATCCAGAACAGCGAGGTCGCCGAGAGAATTCCCGAAGCCGCCAGGCACAGACTGAGGATCGACAGGGTCGAGTTGCCGCCCATCATGGCCGCCAGACTCAAACCGATCGCCCCGGCAATCATCGGCACGATCAAGTGCCAGCGGCGTTCGCGGTGCTTGTCGCCGCTGCGGCCCACCAACAGCATCGCGGCAATCGCGCAGAGGTACGGCAGACTGGTGAGGAAGCCGATGTGCAGCGGGTCGGAAACGCCCGAATTGCGCACCAGCGTCGGCAGCCAGAAGGTGATTGCGTACTGGCCCATCACCACACAGAAATAGATGCCGGCGAGCAGCCACAAGCGCCGGTCGCGAATGAACTCGCCGACCGAGGCGTGGGTGACTTTTTGCTGGTCGTCTTCGGCCAGTTCGCGATTGATCAGGGCTTTTTCGTCATCGTTGAGCCAGGTCGCCTGATGCACGCCGTCTTTCAGATAGCTGAGCACCAGCAGGCCGACGAGCACCGTAGGCACCGCTTCGAGTACGAACATCCATTGCCAGCCGGCCCAGCCATGCACACCGGCAAAATGGTTCATGATCCAGCCAGACAGCGGGCCGCCGACCATGCCGGACAGCGGAATTGCGATGAACCACAACACGGTCATGCGCGCACGCCGGTAGGACGGGAACCAGTAAGTCAGATAGAGCAACAGGCCCGGCGCCAGACCGGCCTCGGCAATCCCCAGCAGAAAGCGCAGGGCGTAGAACTGCCACGCGGTTTCGACAAAGGCGAACAGCGCCGAGACGATGCCCCAGGTGATCATGATCCGTGCGATCCAGACCCGCGCACCGACCTTGTGCAGGATGATGTTGCTGGGCACTTCGCAGAGGAAATAGCCAATGAAGAAGACACCGGCGCCCAAGCCGTAGACGGTTTCGCTGAGGGCCAGATCGTTCATCATTTGCAGCTTGGCGAAGCCGACGTTGACCCGATCCAGATAGGCGCACAGGTAGCACAGCATCAGGAACGGCATCAGCCGCCAGGCCGTTTTGCGATAGGCAGAAGAGCGCACGGTCGAAACCGCTTCGAGCGACAGGGTAGTCATGGTCTGATCTCTTGTTTTTATTGACCGCCAGACCCTCAGGCCCGGCTGCGTCATCGATCCAGAACCGCACGGGCCACGCAGGCCCGCCCAGGTGTTGTCAGTGAATCAGCATGCCGCCGTTTACGTCGAGGGTGACGCCGGTCAGATAAGAGGACAGGTCGCTGGCCAGGAACAGCGCCGCATTGGCGACGTCCTGCGCTTCACCGAGACGGCCCAGCGGAATGCCGTCGATGATCGCGTGACGGCGTTCGTCCTGCATCAGGCCGCCGGTGATGTCGGTGTGAATCAAACCGGGAGCGATGGAGTTGACGCGAATGTTGTCCGGCCCCAGCTCCCGGGCCATGGCTTTGCCCAGCCCCAGCACCCCGGCCTTGGCCGCGCTGTAATGCGGGCCGCCGAAAATCCCGCCACCACGCTGCGCCGACACCGAAGACATGCAAACGATGCTGCCCGAAGCCTGCTGGCGCATCAGCGGAATCACCGCTTGCGACATCAGCAGGGTGCCGCGCAGGCTGACGTCGAGCACCTTGTCGTAATCGGAATGGCCAATTTCGAGGGTTTTCAGTGGCTGGGTGATGCCGGCGTTGTTGACCAGAATATCGATGCGCCCGAAGTGCTCGATCACCGCAGCGACGGCTTGTTGCACCTGTGCCTGATCGGTGACGTTAGAGGCAAGGCCCACGTGACCTTCGCCCAGGGACGCTGCGGCATCGCGGGCGGCGGACGCATCCAGATCGAGGATCACCACGTGTGCGCCGTGTTGCGCAAACGTGGTCGCGGTAGCGCGGCCGATGCCACGGGCAGATGCGGCACCGGTGATGATTGCGACTTTGCCTTGAAGAAGCATGGAGGAGTCCCTCAAATTGTTTTTATTGGGTCGATCCGTGAAGAACCGATGACTCAGCTTGTCCTCCGGGGCGGGGTCGAGCAATAACGCGAACGTCATTCAATGCTGAAAAAAATTCAGCACTCGTCAATCCGGCTGGCGAGTGATTGAATGCGAACAGCCGAAAAACCATAAAAAATCTAACGGAGCCGCCATGCGCACCGATTCCGATGCCCCTGTGATCCTGCCACCGCTGAGAGCAATTCAGGCCTTCGAGCAAACCGCGCGCTTCGGCAACGTCGCCCGCGCCGCCGAAGTGCTGGACCTGACGCCGTCAGCGGTCAGCCATCAACTGGCAAAACTGGAAGGCATGATCGGCCGGCAATTGTTTGTGCGCGCCGCGCGCGGTGTGTCACTGACGCCGGTGGGCGAGCAGTATTTGAAAGAGGTTTCCGGGATTCTGCACAGTCTGGCCGTGGCCACCGAACGCGCGGCCAGCGATGTCAGCCTCGATTGCCTGCGGCTGCACTCATCGCCGAGCTTCGGGCTGCTCTGGCTGATGCCACGCCTGGAAGCGTTTCGCGCCAGTCATCCGGACATTCAGATCAACCTGTCCTGTTCCTACGAATCGCTGCATTTCAGCCGCGACAAGATCGACGTCGATATCCGCCATGGCACGCCGAACTGGCCGAGCTACGAGGTGCGCACGGTGCGCAATGAAAAATTCGCCGTGCTGACCTCGCCGAAGCTGCTCGCGCAGAGGCCGGTTCGGGTGGCGGCGGACCTGCTTGATCATGATCTGATTCTGTCGGAAGCGACGCTGCTGAAGTGGCCGCAGTGGTTTGCCCAGCATGGCCTGGCGCGACCGGAGCGGCCTTACGCGCTGAGCTTTGACCGCTCCTATATGTCACTGGAAGCCGCCAGTCACGGGCTCGGTTTTGCCTTGGAAAGCACCTTGCTGGCGCAAAAGTATCTGGCGGCCGGCACTCTGGTTGAAGTGGCGCCGGAAGCGCTGAGTGCCGCCGTGGCCGCCCATCATTTGGTGTTTCCCAAGGCGCATTCGACGTTTCCCCGGGTCCGACGCTTTCTTGAGTGGATCGAAAGCGAGTTGGGCCATGGGTTCGTCTATTGAGGCGGATTGATCTCAGGTCGGGATCGCACCGCTGAGCACGGCAAACGCCAGCATCACCAGGCTCACGCCCCAGGCCCAGCAAAACGTGTACATGATGTGCTTGCGCAACTCGACGCCGGCCAGCGCCAGAGCGAGGTAGACGCTGGGCACCACCGGGCTGATGGCGAAACCGGTGTTTTCGCCGATCAACATCGCCCGCGCCACCGCTTCCAAAGGCACGCCGGCAGCGACCGCGACATCGCGAATCACCGGCAGTAAGGCAAAGTAGTAGGCATCGGGTGAAAAGATCATCCCCAGCGGCACGCCGAACGCGCCGATGATCAAGTGCAGGTATTGCGCAGAGCCGTGGGGCAGGGCGTCGATCAGCGCCAAGGCCATGCCGTCGGACATTTTCGCCCCGGACAACACGCCGAGCAGCACACCGGCCGCCATCATCACCAGAACCATCTGCAGAGC
This sequence comes from Pseudomonas granadensis, assembly GCF_900105485.1. Taxonomy (GTDB): domain Bacteria; phylum Pseudomonadota; class Gammaproteobacteria; order Pseudomonadales; family Pseudomonadaceae; genus Aquipseudomonas; species Aquipseudomonas granadensis. The sequence continues at coordinate 2,668,128 of NZ_LT629778.1, forward strand.
GTCGGCGGCATGCGCTTTGATGCGCTCGGTCTGCGCTTCCAGCGAGGCAAAGTTAAGCGGCAGGGCGATGCCCAGACCGACCATGAAACAGGCGTACAACGGGAAAATACCGCTGAACAGGCAGGCGAGGATGGCGACGGTCAGGGCTACGTTGAGCCAGTAACGCAACTGGCGTGGGGACAGCGCGTGTTCACGTTCTTCGGGCTGGGCCAGTGTGGCGTCAAAACTCGACGCGGCGCCCAAGGATTTCGGCAGCCGCCGCTGCGCAAGCAAACCGAGCCATCCGGCAATCAGCAGCAGACAGGCAAAGCCCACCAGTTGCACCGGAATCAGTCCCATCCACAGCGCTGTCGCATCGAGCCCAGTAGTAGCCGCCGCGCGAGCGGTGGTGCCACCCCAAGGCACCATGTTGCCGACGCCCGCGGTCGTGCCGACCAACAGCAAGAGCATGTTCGGGCTCATGTTCAGGCGTTTGTACAGCGGCAGCAGCGCCGGGATGGTCAGCAGAAAAGTAGCGGCGCCGACGCCGTCGAGGTGCACCACCGCCGTCACCAAAACCGTGACCAACGCCACGGCCAGCGGCTTGCCGCCGGTACGCCGGATCAGGAAGTTCACCAGCGGATCGAACAGGCCGCGATCGCGCATGATGCCGAAATACAGAATGGCGAACAGAAACAGCGCAGCGGTCGGCGCGACAGTGATCAAGCCGTTCTTGATGAAGTCGCCGATTTGCGGCGGTGCGAACCCGGCCAGCAGGCAGACGGCGACGGGGATTGTGGTGAAGCCCACCACCGGGCTGATTCTGCGGAGCAAAATCAGCGCGATGATGCTGAACATCATGAGAAAACCCAGTGCAGTGATCATGGATATGGCATCTCGGTATTGTTTTTATTGTTCGATTGGGTCCGATGGGGCGGCCCGGTAAAACCTGTCAGAGGAGGGCGGTCAACCCGGTGCCGGCAAGCGCAACGACAGCAGCAGGTAGCTCAGGCTTTTGCCATGGCGGTCGAGCCCCGGGCTACGATTCACCCCGCCTTCGAGCGCATCGTCGAGAACGAAATTCAGCGCCTGCAGGGTATCGATCTCATAACGCTGGACACGTGAAGGCCGGCGGCTGGCGAACTGCTCGGCGACGCGCTCGACGGTCAGTTCGCGCTTGAGCCAGTCGTAGTGCGCGGCGTTCAGCGGCAGGACCACGACGCTGAGGATATTGCCTTTATCACCGGCGCGGGCATGGGCGAAATCGGCAAGCGTGACAAGTGCAGTCATCAGTACCACTCCAGGCGCGTCTCGATTTCATCGCGCGCAATCAGAAAACCGTGGGTGGCAATCGACTCGCTCAAGTGCCGGCGAACGCCGCCACCGCCAGCCGGGCCGTTGGTGTAGAGGGACTCGACCTCGGCCAGCAGCAGGTCGACCTGGGCGCGGTCCTTGTGTACCAGACCGGCCCTGACCGTCACGTCCGCCACCTGCGGCGCTTGCGCCAGACACTGGTTGAGGTAATCGCCACGGGCATCGTTGAACAGGCTGGCGACGCCGGCAATGTCGATCCACGGCTGCACTTGCGGCGCCAGTTGATCGAAGCGTTGCAGGAGGATTTCGCCGGCAAGCTTCGCCCGATCAACCGCGCCGGGGCCGGCATAGGAAATCTCGGCCTCGCCAAACCACATGCCACGCACGCCCGCCAAACCCTTGAGCTGCGCGGGACGCGGGTGGCCCTGAATACCGCTGATCGCCACGCGATGGGGGGAGAGGGTGGTCACGCGTGCTTCGCCAAGGTCGAGTACCACATCCGGCGTGAGATAACGGCGCGGGTCGTGGACTTCATACAGCAACTGCTCCTTGACCGTGCGCTCGGTCACGCAGCCGCCGGAGCTCGCCGCTTTGCTGATCACCAGCGTGCCGTCGGCACTGATCTCGGCGATCGGGCAGCCCAAGCGCGCCGGATCGGGCACGTCCTTGATCCCGGGATGGCCAAAATAGCCGCCGGTAACCTGAGTGCAACACTCCAGCAGATGCCCGGCGGCTGTGGCGATGGCCATTTTCTCCCAGTCATCCGCCGCCCAGCCGAGGCCATGGCGGATCGGACCCACCGCCAGCGAGGGGTCGGCAACCCGACCGCAGAGGACGATGCCGGCGCCATCATTCAATGCCTGGGTGATGCCGTCGGCGCCGGTATAGACGTTCACTGAAACCACATCGTGTTGCGCAACGTCGAGATCCAGCCACTGCTCAAGACGTTGCTGTTCGACGTGCAACAAGTCATCGCCGAGCACGCAGGCGATCTTCAGATCAGCGTGGCGTCCGCCCAGTTCGGCGCGTAACCGTTGGGCGGCCGCGCGTGGATTCGCCGCGCCACCATTGGTGATGATCGGGATGCCAGCCTCGATGCAGGTATCGAGCACGGGGCGAAGAAAGTCGAATAACCGCGCGGCATAGCCGCTCTCCGGGTCAGCCTGTTTGCGCAGCTGCGCCTCGGCGAGGGTGCGCTCGGCGAGCAGTTCATACATCAGATAGCGTTTGCCGCAGCGGCTGGCCAGATCCTGCGCCAGGCGCAAACCTGCGTCGGGACGATCATTGGCGAAACCTGCGCCACAACCGATATGAATTGTTGTTGTCATTGCGTCGGACTCGGCATGTGTTCGCGGCCATCATGCGAGCGTTGGATTGTTCTGTGAATTTTAAATATTCTAAGAATTAATCCATTAATTTTATCGGTCGAGCATGGACATCAACTTCCGCCAACTGCGCGCGTTCATCCTGATCGCCGAGACCTCAAGCTTCACCCGTACCTCAGAGAAACTGCACGTCTCGCAACCGGCGCTGAGCTACATCATCCGCAAGCTCGAAGACACCATCGGCCTGCAACTGCTGGCGCGCAACACCCGCAGCGTCGAGCTGACCCCGGCCGGCGAACACTTCCTGCCCCAAGCCCAAGCGATGTTGCGCGACATGGAAAACGCCGTGCGCGACGCGCGTGAAACGCTGAATCTCAATCGCGGGAGCATTCGCTTGGCTGCACTGCCGACCGCGGCGGCGTCGTTCCTGCCGGAAATCATCGCCGCGTTCATGAGCGAATTTCCCGGCGTGCAGGTATCGCTGCGCGATGGGCGTGCGGGGGAGGTGAGCCATTGGGTGCAAAGTGGCGAAGTCGACTTGGGCATAACGTCGCGCCCGGAGGATCTGTCGGGATTGGAATTCGACGCGCTGATGGACGACAACCTGGTGCTGCTGGTGCGCCGGGATGCTCTGGCGGGTAGCACTGACGAGCGCTGGCAGTCGCTGCCTTATATAGCGCTAACCCCGGACACCAGCATTCGTCCGTTGGCCGATGCGGCGTTGGGGTTGTTGGGTGTGAAGGCTGAATGTTCGTGGGAAGTTGCGCACATGAGCACGGCGGCGGCGCTGGTGCGTGCGGGGTTGGGGTTTACCTTGTTGCCGGCCAGCGCTACGAGGTTTTTGCGTGTTGATGCGGAGGTGGCGGTTTTGCAGGTGGAACAGCCGCAGCAGCGGTCGTTGGGTTTGTTGCAGAGGAAACCGTTAAAACAGACGCCGTCGATGCAGGCGTTTGTGCGCAGGTTGGCAGGGTTGAGGCTAGGCTGAGCCAGTGGCGCTCCGACGTTTAATCGTGAGCAAACTGGTCAATCAGTCCCAGACGCGGCACGCGCATATGTGGCCGCAACAAAGCGCCGGGAGCGATTACTGCGTTTGCACCGATTTTGCAGCCATCACCAACAAGGGCACCGAATTTGTTGACCCCCGTTTCTATTACATGATCTTCATGGCGGATTTTTATATTGGCGCCGTCAAGCTCGTTACGATAGTTGGCAATGATCGCCCCGGCTTCGATATTTACTGCTTCGCCAATCAATGAGTCACCAACAAAGTTGAAGTGCGCCAGCTTGCTACCGTCCAGCATGAACGTACTCTTGAGCTCGCAGCTTGGGCCAACAATGCAATGACTCCCCAGATAAACACCTCCACGGAGATAAGCGCCTGCAGCCACGAAAGAGCCTTCGCCAATGATAATTGCGCCTTTAAGGACCGCTCCTTGTTCAATGATTGCTGTTTCATGGACGGCACAATTGCCATGGCGCCGGTATCCTGCGCCCAGCGTGTCAAGCAAGGCCAGGATCCGGTTTTCGCAGTCCTGAGCCACGGTCCATGGGGCCGCAGAGCATATACCCAGCAATGGCCATCCAGCGATGTATTCACTGATCTCTGGTAGCTTCATAAAAACCTCTTAAATCATTGCGTGTAAAGCAGTCTGACAGGGCCGTGCTTTCGCCCGTGGACAAGCCAGCATCAACTACGGCCCGATCAATCAGAATTCCAGTGAAGTACCGTCTTCCGGAATATCGACCCGGCTCTCGATCCCATGTGTCCTGACATAGGCGCGCAGCGCTTCGCGGGTCAAAGACATATGGTTGATTGCATCCATATGCACGGCAACGATCTTCGCATCTTTCGCAGCTTTTGAGGCGCGCAGCACGTCTTCTTCGCCCATGATGATTGATCCCTTGTAGCCGGTCATCATCGCCTTCCCGGCGTTAAGCACGATGACTTCGGGATGATATTTCTCGATGGTCTGGTCAACTTCTTTACGCCAGACAGTGTCGCCAGCGAGGTAAAGGGTCTTGTAGCCTGGCGCCTGGAACACCACGCCCATGGCTTCACCCAGCGGTTTGGCGAGTGCTGGCACCGCGTACATTTCGTCGGTGCCATGTTGGCCACCTGTCTTGGTGATCTTCACGCCGCCGAATTGCGCTTCATCAGTCAGTACGCGCACATTCTTGAAACCTTGCGAACGAATCAGTTGCGCATCGTCTTCATGCTGAGCGAACAGAGGGATGTCTTTGGGCAGTGCTTTTTGCGCAGCGTCATCCCAGTGATCAAGGTGGGTATGGGTGACGATGACAGCGTCGACACCGGCAATGATGTCGGCGGGCGCCTCGGTCAGACCAACCAATGGGTTGCGCAGGTTGCTGCGGTAGGTATTTTCAAAGCCAGGGTAGGCGCCTTTTTTGGCAAGCATCGGGTCGATCAGAAAGGTCGTATCGCCATAGGTGATCTTCGCCGTCGCGTTGCGAACCTGGTGCAGTTCGACTTTATGAGCTGCGTCAGGTGCCTGGGGAGCGTTTGTACCCGCGAATGCCGGTGCGGTCGTTGCAGCACAAGCGATGCTGACGGCAAGGGGAAGTGTTTTAAAGTTCATGGATTCAGTCCTGTTGATGTATCGATGCGCCATTCTTGCTGAATCGCATCAACCTCAACAGTGGCCTGAATGACAGCTTTCGATATAATCGGGCCATAGGTTTTTATTCAAGCCGGGAGTAGGGTGGTCGCTCGAAATCCTGGTCATCGTTGTGGAAAGCGGGCGTAGAGCGCTTTGGTCTTACCGGGGGTATTGCATGGGTTCCATCCGCGTTGCCGTATTGGCTTTCGATGGCGTAAGCCTGTTCCATCTTTCGGTTCCCGGGATGGTATTGGGCACCGCTCAATCCGGTTCCGGCGAACCCCATTATGAGGTCAGTTATTGCGCAGTGACGCCGGGGATGGTGACTACCGATCAAGGCGTCGGTCTTGAGGTGAAGCAAGGCCTGGAGCTGATGGCGTCGGCTGATGTGATTGTTATTCCGGCGTGGGGCGATCAGTCGGTCTCTGCGTGCCCTGAACTCGTGGAGGCTCTTCAGGCAGCCAATTCCAAAGGCAAGCTCATCGTCGGATTGTGCCTCGGAGCGTTTGTGCTCGGAGATGCCGGACTGCTCGATGGCAAGGAAGCGACCACTCACTGGGCAGCCCGAGACGAATTTGCGCAACGCTTTCCCAATGTCCGCTTCAGGCCTGAGGTGCTTTACGTCAGCGCAGACAACATCGTGACCTCCGCAGGAACGGTGGCGGCAATCGATTGTTGCCTGCATTTGATACGTGAACGACTTGGCGCTGATGTCGCAAACCGCACTGCGAAGATGCTGGTGACGCCACCACATAGACAGGGTGGCCAGGCTCAATACGTTGAATATCCTGTGCCGCAGCTGTCCAGCGAGACTCATTTGTCTGAAGTATTGACGTGGGCGCGCATGAATCTGTCGGGTGATCTGTCGCTCGACGTCCTGGCGGAAAAGGCAAAGATGAGCCGGCGAACGTTTACTCGGCGTTTCAAGGAAGCTACCGGCACAACCGTTTCCAAATGGCTGAACAGCCAACGCGTGGCCAGAGCGCAGGAGCTTCTGGAAACGACAGATTTGCCTGTAGAGTGCGTGGCTGGTGAGGCGGGCTTTGGAACCGCCTTATCCTTGAGGCAACAATTCGGCGCTCAGCTCGGGACTTCGCCTTCTGAGTACAGGCGAATGTTCTGCCGCGAAATGAAACTGGCCGAGAAGACGGCAGAGAAGTTGCACGCCCGCCCTTAAAGTCGGTGAATCTCAATCACAATTCCCTCATTTACATCCGGGGCATGAAAGTAGCTAGTGATCAAATCGAACTCAGCATCAGTTGCTGCAAATTCATGCTCGGCGCGGCGATTGCGCTGATGCAGCCTGGCCCGACAGGTCTCATCATCCAGCTCGATGTAGTGGAAACAGTGGGAAACTCCAGCAGCGTCGGCCAAACCGCATAACCACTGCCTGTCTTCTGGAGTATTGGCCGGGAAATCCAAAACCACGGTCACGCCAGAGTTCAGCACATCGATGACAAGCGTGCTGACCAGTTTCCGAATCTGACGCGAAAGGCGCACGTAATCGAGCACTGATTTGACCTGATCAGGGTAGAGCTGTGAGAGCCAATAATCCTCACTGAGCAGAATGGCCGAACGTTCGGATGCCAAGGACTTGGCCAATGTCGATTTGCCGGATGCGATCTTGCCTGACATCAGGTGCAGTATTGGTTTGGGCATGAGAGACGTCTCCTTGTCGAGTTTTTATGATGTTCATTGAACGCGTCAAAGCAACAAGAGCTACCACTGGTAGCCTGGGGCCACAAACGCGTCTGGATCAGGAGCGTTTAGCCTCTTCAGGCATCTATGTCGGTGATGTGATGTTCGAAAGCTGGGGGAGAAAGCTTTGACGTTTTCAACGGCGGAGATAGGGGGCCTGCGCAAGGGAGCATGCGCCATTGGCCGTTGGTAGTGAAGGGCAGCAATCGACCAAAGCCGAGGTCTGGCTTGTGCCTCTCGTCCCAAGGGGGTTAAGGCAGAGCGAGTCGCTGTCAGTTGCTACGCCGGCAGAGGCCCGCACGTGCGGTATGAATCGATCAAAGAGTCGAAAAGCGAAATATCCGAATGACTTCTAGCAAAGAGCTGGGCACCGACAACAGCAGCGAAAATTGCGCGGGCTCTGGATTCACTCTCACTTGATTCGCACACCTTCGCAGCCAATAGAAGCTTGCTTAACCATGCAATGTTGACATCAGCAAAGCTCTGAATTTCTTTTGTCATCTCAATGGGCAAAGTATCGGTTTCAGCGCCCATGAAACTACCCAGACAAAGGCGATTGTCGGCCTCAAGCGATCTACGGAAGATTTCAGGAAAGCGGCGCAGAGCGTCTATCGGAGATGGGCTTTCTGATTCGATGGCCTCTAGCGCGAGCGCACCGTCTTCCCAATAGCGTTTGGCAACCGCAATACCCAGATCGGCTTTGCTTGGAAAGTGGTAGTAAATACTCGCCGCTTTGATACCAACAGCTTGCGCAAGGTCGCGGAAATTCAAACCATTGTAGCCCTGCGATTGGGCAATTTTTTTGGCCGCCAGCAGAATGGCTTCTTTGGAGTTGACGCTCATGTTGGTGCCTTTCGTCTTGGGACGATCTCTCAAAATTGGGAAAGCTAATTTACAGCAAAGACCTACCGTGTGACAGGTAGAGTGTAGACGGCGAGCCGTGAGCTCAACGTGACTTGGGTGCTCAAGGAGAGGCCGTTCCATCATGGTCAGTAAACGACATCGCAAACCGACACTATTGAGATCACTACGGTCACCGAGAAGGCCAGGTCTGTGGCGATCTCGGTGCACGTAGTTTCCATTGAGCTATTACTGGGCGGGCGAATCCAGCTCAGGAATGCCGCTGTTCCGATCAGCGTAAGCAGCCTGGAAGCTCGGACGTTTAGTCCAGCGCTGCCAGTACGCATCCAGGAACTCAAAACGCTCGTCCAGTGGAGTTGCATTGACCGGGAATTTCGAAAAGGCGATCGCGGTTGCCAGGGTAATGTCCGAGAAGGTCGGGGCATCACCGCCGAGCAGCCATCCGCGGCCGTCTGACAAATGACGATTAACCAGTGCAGCGTGTGCCAAAGCTTCTTTGCGGCAGTGTTCGCCCCAAGCCTCATTCCTGGTCAGTTCCAGCTTGAAGCCCAGCCCGGTGTGCAACACGTGGAACGCTGTAACGATGCGGTACAGGATGTGCACCCACACCCGATTGTCCCACATGTTATCCAGACCCTGTTCCAGTGCTGTCGCTCCCATTATTTTGCGACCGGGATACTCCTGATCAAGATAACGAACGATGGCGGCCGTTTCGGAAATGTAGCTGCCGTCTGCCAGTTGCAGGGTGGGAGTTTCGCCCCACGGATTCATATTCAAATGACGCCAGCCACGCTGCTCGCCTACAGGAGACATGTCATAGATGGTCTCGGCAAATTGGTCGGCAATGCCCTTTTCGTGCATGAACAGACGCAGACGCTGTGGGTTTGGAAAGGCCGAAGGCGAAGTGAACAGCTGAAGTTTATTAGTCATGGTCGATCCTGCAGAGTGGTGGCTGAGTTATCTATCTACCATTTGGTAGGTAAACCTTAGCGAGCAACTCGGGACGCGTCAACACCTATCTAACATCCGTTAGGTAAAAATTCTTGTTGGGATTTGCGTGCTGCATCGGTTCGATTGAGGTGAGTCATTGGGGGAGCGGAGGAAGGGCGCGCAATCCAACGTCGTAACCGCAGCGATTTCAGGCGGGGGGATCCAGCAGGGAAATCAGGCGCGGCTCGATGCTGTCGGGTTGTATCTCGAGAATTGCCAGCGTGACCGGCAATTTGAAACGCCGAGGGCCGGCGCTACCAGGGTTCACGTATAGACGATCGCCGCGCCATTCGATGCGCGGTTGGTGGGAATGGCCGGTGATGATGAGCTTTATGTCTGGATCCAGATCGGCGGGGACGTCGGCGATGTCGTGGATAAGCAGGGTGTGCCAGCCGTTGAGAGTGCACCTCAGAAGGTCGGGGAGGTCTTTGGCCCATGGGCTGCTGAGATCATTGTTGCCACGCACGGCGTGAACGGGAGCAATTTCGGACAATTGAGCGAGGATGTCCGGGTTGCCGATGTCGCCGGCGTGGATGATCAGGTCACAGCCTTGAAGCGCGTCGATGGCTTCGGGGCGCAGGAGATTGTGAGTGTCGGATATCAGGGCGGTTTTCATGGGCCAATTCTCCGTGGACTTTTTGGGCGGGAGTGACTGTTTTCGACCCAAAAGAGATGGTCATTTGTCATAGTCGCATGGGCTCAGGATCGGGTGGAGTCAAACCGAAGGTCTGTGAAGGGTCATGTGCAGAGATGGGATTATGAATGGAACCCAAACTTTTGATTTTGTGAGAAACGGGGTGCACCAATCGCGATATAAGTGGAAGCCCCAAAGCCCCGTATTTCCTAGGCCAAACCGAGCCCTTTGATAAACTAGTGGAACCATTTATGGTTTTTCCGCTGAAGAAACAAAATAAATCGTGATTTTCCACCAATTATTTTCACCAGATTCGTGATTTTCCACTGATTGATTGAAGCGATTTTTTGAACCAATATGTACGTAATTCACGCGATGTTTTCAGCTGGACGAGATGGGGTAGAGCGGGTCACTGCCACGCCTTTCCATCAAGGCATTAGCGGTTGCCTTGGCTCACTTTTGACAGGCTTGTGTGGGCAGAGCTTCTAAAAATCGACTATGGAACCATTTCAATCTACGGTGCCATCGCTAGGGGCATCGGTAAGCCAGGTGCAAGCCAAGCAGTGGGCCATGCAAATAGACACAATCGCTTATCTATTGTCGTGCCCTGTCACCGTGTCATAGCGACAAATGGTGCACTCGCCTGATATGGCGGAGGACAGCCCAGGAAAGAATTTTTACTGCGTTTGGAGAAGACCGCTTTGCAAATGACTCAACAGAACGAATTCCTGTTGAATTAGTTGCTAAGCAGTGTTGCCGCTGACCGAAAAATGACCCAGTAGAGGCTGTTCTGCCGACTGAAAACTGACCCAGGTGTTCAACTACTTCTGCTCACTTTTTGAGCAGGAGAACACAGGGGGATCAGCATGGAAATGTTGGGGAAAATCCGGCGGATGTACTTCCGCGACAAGCTCTCGCTGCATCAGATAGCCAAGCGTACCGGGCTTTCTACAAACACCATCCGAAAACGGGTCAGAGCGCCCCAAGCCACTCAGCCAGCGTACCAACGGTGCGCAACCTTTCAAGAACGTCGTGATACTCAAATATCTGAAATCCATTCCGTAGGCCTCCGAGCTGATGAGGCCTATTGCCTTTTCCAACGGTAGCGATCCAGCTGATCCTCTGAGTTAAGGGGCATCCGCTGTGGTGCAGCTGGTGATGCTGTTGGATGTGATCAAGCCCTACCTGCGCGATATGCGTGATTTGTTTACACATTCACGGTGCTGCCCAGGTCTAGTAGAGCCACTGGCTGAGCGCGTCCAGGTTAGCCACGATGAGCTGCTGGGCGCTTGGTTTCATATGCATCTTGGCGGTATCGATCTGGTAGCGATTCAAGACGTACTGAACCAACGCGCCGCGGGTTTCTATCATCAACTGTCCGTTCTCCATTCCGTAATCGGCTTCGAGAATGGCCCGCTGCCCAGCCTTCAATCTCGAATCCGCTTCTAGGATCACTGTCGCCGGCGTCGTCCACCCAGGGTCGAGCTGACGTGAATGCTCTGTGAAATCATTCATCAGCTCCGGAGTACCCCGAAACCGGCTCAATACAAAATCACGGTACTCACCATTTTTCTCGCAGTATGCACGCACGTGCCAGCGCATGCCGGTATGGATAAGCGTATGCGGCGCAATGAGTCGGGTTTCCCCATCTGGCGTTTTGAAAGAAGCGTACTCACACTCAAGTCGTTGACCTTCTCGACAAGCCTTCAATAACGGCCTAAGCACTTCGGGGCGGATAGAGCGATCCTGCACGTCAAGGATGTCAATGTGCGCATACGCCAACGTCAGTCCTTCAATGTGCGGAGCCCGCTCGTGATTCTGGTTCAGCAGGTGCAGATATGCACTTGCACTTTCCTTCATGAACAGTGGTTTGAAATGCTTGGTGGGTACGTAACCTTTTAGGTGCTTGTCATACGATAGATTTCGGGGCGCATGCTCATCGATGTAGGTGTTGATGTCCTTCGACGCCTGCTGACGACTGATGCCAAAGCTCTGCATCAAGTGCCCCGTGGTCAGGCGACCTTCCCACCAGGCAACGGTCTCTATCAGTTTGTAACGCAATGCCAAATCCCAGCGTACAGCCTCAATCGCTTTCGCCCGTTTCATACTGTCACCATGTGCTCGAAAAGTTTACCTGTATGCGTAAACACCGTAGATGTGTCAGGTATATCTACATATCGTTGAGTGAGAGCGCAAGCACCGTCGAAGGAGTAGATGGACGCTGCGAAGGGATGCCGAGAAACCGTCGGCGGTATTGATACGAGGTTAGCCAGAGAGGCAGCTGATGTCGCAACTCATCAAAATTGTACTGATCGATTCACTATGTGCGGGCGCCAAAGCAGAGCTTGTCATGGAAGGTAACACCAGCGTCACGGGTGAAAACGGAATCGGAAAGTCGTCCTTCATAAAGCTCATCCCTGTGTTTTATGGCGCGTCTCCAGGGCGCTTGGTGAAGGCTGGAACCAACCGTGAGAGCTTTGCCAACTGGTATCTCCCACGTTCCTCGAGCTTCATCGTATTTGAATACGTGAACTTTGCTGGCGATGCTCGCTGCGCGATCATGCATCGTAGCGGGGAAGGGTATGCATATCGACTGGTATCAAGCGCTTGGAGCCCGGAACTTCTCTACCGCGACTATGATGCAGGCCTGTTGGTACTTCCAGGCGAACTACATGGCCACCTGACCCACCTTGGGGTCGCCTGTTCCCCTGAGCTGCAACCGTACCACTACCGGCAGATCATTCAATTCAATAGCGGCACAGCCCATCTGGAGAAAATCACCGACGCTACCAAGCGCAAGCTGATCGTGAGTCTGCGGATGGGCTTCTCACTCGCACCAAAGCGCAAGGACTTCAACGGCATCGATTTTGTGACTCTGGCGCTTATCGAGAGCGGCGGCACCTTCGACACGATGAAGGCAACCATGGCCGAAATCCTTCAGCAGGACAACGCAGATCCAAGCCGCACTCTAATGATGCTCAACGCGCAGCCGTTCAGGAATGTCATTGATAACCGCGCGGGCTATCTCCTGATGGAGTCGCTGAAACCCGTGATATTTGAAATGAATCGCCACTGCCACGAGTTTCGTGCAGTCCTGCGGCAGTTGGGCGTGCACAAGCGCCGAGCACTCATGGTCGAAGAGAAACTCAAGGAACGACAAAACGGTCGAGTGGAAGCGCTGGCCCAGCTCAGTTCAGAAGATGAGCAGCTACAAAACCGTAACCGAGATCGTATGAGTGGACTCAGCGGTCTAAAGGGCGAAGCTCAGACCCTGGTGACAGAGGCGGAGTCCTGGCAGCATCGGTTCAACGAAAAGCGGGATCGCTACCTGCAAAATGGTACACAGGCGCTCTCGGAGGAATTCGACCAGCTTGGGGAGATACGAGACCAGTTACACCTCAAGCAAGAACATCAGGTCAAATTGAACCGCCAAGGGGCTGACATCCGAAGCGTGTTTCTGGAACTCGAAGCGGCTGCGAAGCAGGCTGCTGCTGATGGAAAGAGTGCTGCGTTCTCCAAGTACCATGCGTCCTCACACGCGATCCAACAACGGCATCAGGAGTTGTCCGCTACTCAAGATAAATTGCTTGATGAGAGACGGGTCGCTCATGAGGACGAGCTCGCCGTGCACCAGCAAGAACAGCTCCAGGCAACTGGTACTCAGGCTCGCGAGCTTGCACGTGCTGAACAACTCAAGTCCCTCAGCGCGCTTCCTGATGCCCAGATCGCGCTGGATACGTCCCAAAAGGGTATCAATGAGCAGATGCTGCTCATTGCCGAGTTTCAAAACGCGCTGAGTGTTGTGTCAGCCGAGGTAGAGAGCCTATCGCTGGAACGACAGACCCGCGCTGCGGAGTATAGCGGCTTGCAAGCCAGGCGAGACGCGCTGGTCGAGTCCAGAAATACCATCAAGCTGCAGATCAACGCCGGTGCCGAAACATTGCTTGGTTTCCTGCGACGGCATCACCCTACCTGGACAGATAATATCGCTCGACTTGTCCCGACAGAGACGTTGATGCGTACGGATTTGAATCCCGCGCTGCTAGAGGCAGTTCAAGAGAGTCTCTACGGTGTTGAGATCAATCTCGACGTGCTCCCCCAGGCCACTGTTGCCAGTGTTCACGCTCTCGAAGCTGAGGTCGTTTTATTGACCACCCAGATTGGAGCGCTCGGCACTGATATGGAGGTGATAGAGCGACAGCAGCGAGGAGTAGAAGATCGCCTGCGCCAGACAGGTATCCGGGCGTCGGCAGCTCAAAAAGAACTGACCAATGCGAGTCTGGATCTGGAGACGCTAAAAGGGGATCACGCCGGTTTGGTTGATCGGGCTCGCGACGAGGTCGTGCAGGAACTCGAGATACAGGCGGCCCGCGTCTTGGAAGCAGCACATCGGCTTGAATTGATCGCCAGCCACCTAGACAGTTTGAAAAAACGGCACAGGCAGGAAATTAGTGACCTGCAAGGTGAAGCAGACAAGTCTCGACTGCAGTTGACTCAGGATCAGTCTCGGGCCGAGCTGGAACTGCAGACCGCAGAAGAACGGGTCGACGCCACCCTCGCGGCGGAACTGGAACGAGCTCTGGCAGATCTTGAAGCCCAGCTCAAATCAGCTGGAGTTGATGACACGGCGAGCAAGCGGCTTGGCTCCGAGATTGCTGAGCTGGAGAAAACGATCAAACGTTTAAGGGATCATGAATCGGAGATCGATGGCTATCGACTTTGGGTTAGAGAATCAGTACCAGCAGTTCCTGAACGTAAGGCGGCCTTGGCTCGCGCAATCGCAGAGTTTGAGCGGATCAGTCGCGCCATTGAACAATGGCAACTTGAGCTACGGGCTGCGCAAAAAACGATTTCCGAGCGTCGCAAGGCATTGGTCACCGAAGGACACGCCGATGACCAGGAGCTAGGTGCAGTATCACGGGTACTGCGCGATCTTGAACAGATTGACGCAGCCGCTGAGGCCCACTTGGGTTCTACGCTGAAGGCTGCAGACATCGAGGATGAGGTCGGCAAGCTCAAACGTCGCAAATCAGAACACCACCGCAAAGGCGCCGAGCTTTATCGCGACGTTCACCATCGTTTCGTCAGAGAACGGCTGGTGCATACGCCGCAGGGCGCGGCCATCGAACAGATCATCAATCACGCCTCAAACAGTGCAGATGTGCTTGAGCTGGCGTGGTTGGAAGCCGCTGCGAACCTCCAGGAATACATTGAGATATCTCACCCTGACCAGAAAACCAAGCTGATTATTCAGGCTAAAAACCTCTCAGACGAGCTCTGCGATAACCGCTCGAAGCTGCAGCACTTGCACCGAAGCATTTTGAAGTTAGGAAAGGACGCGACAGAAAAGGCGAGCGAGGTACTCGGCTCTTTCGCCCAGATCCGCCAGTTTGAGTTCAAAGTTTCATCACGCATCCATGAGATGTCGTTTTGGGACGACATGACGAACTACGAGCAGCAGTACAAGCGGTGGAGTGGGATGGGAGTTGATTATCTACCAACTGATGGCTTCATGGACGCCTTGCGCACCGTGGAACGCCAGATTGATGGCGGTGCGTTCACGTCTCAGCTTTCCGATTGTTTCGATGTCTCCGTCACCTGCAACGACCAAGGCAGGGTGAAAGTCGCGACAAATAACGCGGAGCTGATCCACCTCAGCAGCACAGGGCTGACGAAGATCATCGTGGCCATGATCTACGTATCGCTGTTCGAGCTTTTGCGAAATGAGGCGGATTTTCAGATGTCGATCCCCATCGACGAAGCATTGGAGCTGTCACCAGAAAACTACGTTGCGCTGGTCAACTACTTCAATGATCGCGGGCTTTCCATGTTGGCATGCTTTCCTGGAGGCGCACCGGAACTGCTCCGGCAGTTTAATAATCGGTACAGCCTGGAGCGCCGGTCTGACACCGATTCGATTGTGGTCAAGGAGTACGGCATGGAGGAAAAGGACGAGCTTGATGACCTTAACGATGCACTGGGAAGCGATGATCGGAAGGATGCACAATGAGCCCACTGAGAGACGTACTGAGTAAGCTTCTTGCCGGGGGCTTCATTTGCCAATATGCCTATCCAGAGCTTCACCGCCAGCTACGAGAGGCTGATTTTGCGGCCAGCGTCGAGAGTGCGCTCGCGCCCCTGGGGCGAAAATTGGCAACACTCGGTGAGCCCGAGGCTCCCGATACGTTCTTTGCACAATTTATTGACCTTTCTGAACCTGTAGATCGAGAAGCGGCAACGGCGCAACTGATCGAACTACGCGACCAGATTCGGCCTTGCCTTGAATTCATCCGGCTAATCAATCGTGCGGGACGCAGTGAGACATGCCTGGCCCCGGGCGACGTCATTTCATTCGCCGACATGCTGGACTCAATCGAGAATCATCCCACCTACCGTACGCAGCTCTGGGATCTCAGCGGGTACGACTTTTTCAACAAATCCAAAAGCGGTAAGGACAACAACGACAGGCTCAAACTTGTCCTTCGCGCATTGGCTGACGCCGGGTACATCGTCAAGCGCAACAGCGAGTCGGCAAACTACATCGCCACAGGCAAGATGGGCTACGTTCATACGATCTTGGCGTGGATAGCCGAATACAACTCGCTCAGCCTCGACATCGGTGCCAGCGACCAATCGCATACTGAACATCAGGGAGGGCTCAATTTGTGAAGGAGCCAGACTGGATCGAGCTGGGTGATGCACTCACACGAAATGCACCTTTTCTCGAAGCATTAGCGATGGCAGACGAGGACGGAGTGGCGCTGCCTGAGCGACGGACAAAGGGGATTTCCTATCTGATGTCCAAAGGGCTCATCGAAGAAGATGATGAGCTCTACTACCTCAGTGGCTTGCTGCTGGACGTCGGCGCGCAAATTTCGCTTCAGGGCTTTGGTCGTGCTGCTCCTGACCTGAAAGAATCCCTCATAGCCATTGAGCAGCACTGCGAGGCATACCGTGACGCCAAAGCGGCCAACTCCTCCAATGAGGCCGAACAGCACCTGAAACGATTGACGTACAGCTGCCGTCAAGTCACGAACCACTTACGTAACGAGCAAGCGCAAACCCGAGCGTTCATCGAAGGGGGGTATGGGTTTTCTCCACGGCTGCGAGATCGGCTGCGAGATATCAATAATGCGATCAACAGGCTCAAACGGCTCCACGAAAACCTGGGTTTGTTCACTCATGTAGGCCTTTCAAGTATGGCCGGCAGTGATCGTTCTCTACGGCGTGTCCTCCTGGATAACCTTCTCGGTGCTGTTTCACGAAACCGCTTCGCTCTGGACGAGATGATCGGACGCTTAGATCGGTTGAGTTTGGCGGTGCGTAAGCGCAATCACATGCGCCAGATAGCCCATGCCGTTGACCTGTTCCTTCAGGCGGGCAACCCGATTGATCTGGCACCGCTGTTTGACGGCAGAGACGCGGCTGCCTGGGTTCCGGCCGTGGAAATGACCTTGGCGGGTAGCGCGTACTGTGACGTCGAGGCAGGGGAGAGCCTGGAGCAGTTAGAACTGTTGATAGCCTCACTCCCTCCTCCGAAAGAGCGACGAATCGAACAGCCCGCGAAAGCTCGTGAGTCGAAGGCCGTGATTCCAGCCGAAGAGGCCCCCAAGGCTCTTGAGAAACCCTTCGCGCGTGATCATCTCATGCGCATGCTTGAGGCCCTGAACAAGACCAATCAAGCGCAGTCTGCAGTTGCCTATTGGAGTGCCCATGGCGACAGTGACATCTCGATGAGCATCTGGCTTTACGCGCTGGATGGATACGTTCGTCTGCAGTCGGCGGTAGCCAAGGTGCGACACAAACAGCTCAACTACCGGCTCAACCCGACTTATGCCCCATACCCGCGCATATCTGCCAACCGGCGTGTCATTGACCTGATTTTGGAAAGAGCTGAGCGGCGATGAGAATTTTTGACAACATCAGGGCCATCAAACCCGTGGTGATTGCAATCAGGCAGGACGCGTGCAAGGTGAAAATCAACGCTACCTGGTTGTCCCTGCACACAACCTACTGCATTGGCAAAAGGCTTGGGGCTACCTACCTGACGCTGACATACGCTGAATTGCACACCGTGCGCATGATGCTAGAGAGGGAAACAGGCATAGACGCTCTGGTTGTTAGCATGGAAGAGCTAGAGGGTGACCGCTTGGCTCTGGCCAAAAAATCACGTAATGAGAAGTTGGCTCGATTGAGGCCCGGGGATTTCGTTGTCATGGCCGCGTCGCTGTCCGGACAAATCCAGTTGGCAACTGGCGTGTACAGCCACCCGGCCGGAGGCACTCTGAACGTACCTGCAGAGGAGCTTCACGGCCTCGATACGGTGATTCTGGTAGAGAACCAAGCTGTGATGTTCGCGGTCAACGAGTACCACTGGCCAGGCAATGTCATGCACCTACCCATGCTCTTTCGTGGGAGTCCTCAAATCACACCAGCCGCAGTGACGAGAGCTCTTGCCGGCGTAAAAAACGTCATCTGTTTCCCCGATTTCGACCCTCAAGGTTGGATGAATACGCTGACTGCAAAAGCACAGGGTATTGTCGTGCCGTCGGCGAACACGATTGCCGAAATCGTCGCCTCCAATTGGGACAAGCCACAGGATTTTGAAAACCAGGATGTTGCGCGTGAATGGCTACAACGCGCGACCATACCTATGGTGCAAGACATGCTGTTGAATAAACTGGCATTGTCGCAGGAGTCCATGGCAGGTATGGAGCTGGAATATCTACCACTTAACCCAACGGGTGCTAGCGACGACATTAATTGTAATTAGTGCTCAGTCCTGGAGGGTGCCAGGGCGTGGAGCCCTGGCACCCAGCGAATCAGGCCGTTGGACTTATTCTCTTCGATGTTCTTAGACGTTGCCGGCAGGTGGTGAGGGGACTTCAACATGCCGCTGCAACTGAGGTGGTCAGCGAAACCCGATCAGCGTTAACGCCAAGGCTCGTACGTCGAATTGCGTTCACCGAGTCGCTTGCTCGCAAGCTTCAACGGCTTCAACGCGCGAGACCTTTCTGCATCGTGACTGCCAGGCGTCTATCGGCTGCTGGATTGAATGCGATCTCTGCTCACCCTGTATACGCGCGAGCTTATCGGTTTGGTTGGTACGCGTTGCGTTCAGGCTGGTTGGGAAAGGATCCTGATGAGACGCTATGGATCAGCCCAACATGGGAGATCTATGAGCGGTGGTGCTTTGTGACCATAGTTACACAGCTGCAACGTCAGTTTCCTGAACTCGTCTGGAGACGTGAATATCGATCGGTGGGTGCGAAGGAAATCGTTTGGCGGGGAAGAGCGGCTAATGTGACTGTTGAGGCGTGTTACCAAGTCCGATGCCCAGCGATCGATCGAACTGCGCATCGCGGTTTTCAAAGTTTATCGCGAGAGCGATATCCGGATATCGTCGTGACGCTGGACTCGCCTTCGGCGAAGCGCTTCGTAGTTTTCGACGCAAAGTATCGCAGCGCCCGCGCCAGCGTCCTGGATGCGATGGAGTCAGCGCACCTTTATCACGACAGTCTCCGGTGGAAGGGCATCAAGCCTGACGTTTCATTGTTGCTGATACCTCGGGCAGACAAAGTAAGGGCGCTTGTCAGCCCGACCTATCATGCGGACTATGGGGTCGGAGCTTGGCAAATCGGGGCTGAATCAGAAGGGGAGGCGCTGGGGATTGAGCTCAAACGTATTTTGAGTGCAATACCAATCGCGGCCGCTCCGGCGCGTACGATTGCTACTGGAACGGCGAGGTAATCGATTTCGCACAGTACCGCTAAACTCGCTGACGATCCCGCAACCCAAAATAAAGTCTTCGGCTCCCGGCGTATTGGTTCGCGACGCCGGTGCGACCGTTCAGGTTCACAAGCGGCAATGTTTTCGATCTTCACAATCGTTCAACGCTCGTGGAAAATCCGCGCTCTGTTCCGGGGTAGTTCAGCGGTAGAACACTCGGCTCTTAACCGGGTGGGCGCTGGTTCGAATCCAGCCCCCGGACCCACAACATCGCAGGCTCGGAAGGACTCATGCTCAGGGACGATAGGGAATCGAATGCGAACGCCGGCATAGGTGCCGGCTATGCAGCCTTTCAACTGTCTCGAGCACTCACTGCACCGGGCCTCGACAATGACGGACAGACGAGCAAGCGCATCGAGCGCTGGCGCAATGTAATCGAGCACATATTGCAGGGATCGGCGTCGTATGGCTCAAGAACTCCATTCGCGGATGTGCCTGAGTGGGTCACACTGGAAGTCGTCACTGGAGGTTTCGCCACTGGGCAGTTCTTGGCCGGCGGTGCACTGACCGAGTACGAGCGACAGTTGGCTGCTTCGATTCCTGGTATCCGTCCTGGCTTCGAGCGACTCGATCTCAACACTTGGCACCTTACGGAGGAGGGGATCGAGGTACTGCAAACGAAGCTGGCGAGCGGGGATTATCGAATCGAGGTGCCCGAAGAAGCTGCACTGCTGACCGTGGCCTGGTTGCTGGGGCAGCAACGTACAGAGAGTGCATGGGACCTGGTTGAAGCGATAGCGCCTTTCTTTGAACAGCTGCGATTCTTTCCGATGGCTTCTGACGGTTTGCCGCTTTCTTCAGGGCAAGTGCAGGCTTTTACTGTCGGTGATGTCAGGGCCGTGCTTTCAAATCGCCCGGCACAGGCGCGCGTGGCAGTGCAGAAGCATGTCGTTGAAACTCGTTTACCGCTTTACGATTCGGCGGTGTCGCTGTTCCTTTTAACGTATCAGGATAATTGGCCTTGTCGCCTGTACCCCGAGGGCTGGTTTGAGCAGGCGAATATTCTGAAGCGGCAGTTCGATGCTTCTTGCCCCAGCGCTTCAGGTGAAGCTGAAAGCTCAAGGGATCGGGCAGGGGAGTTGTTTGCACTGCTCGGGAGTTGCGCAAGCGATGTGGCGTCGCTTACGGGACGGCAAGTCGGACGAATTCGCAGGATCATCGACGATTTCGTACGCAAGCATGGTCATCCTGAATCCGAATCTCATCAAAAGCACAGAGAGTCTCAACGCAGTCACGTGTCCACACCCGGACACCATCTATTTGCTAAAGCGGTTGCCGCACGTCTGAGCAGGTATCCCGGTTCGGACGGAGTTTCCGATTTTTCATCTCTGTTGCAACCCGTTACCTGCGAAGAAGCGACCGCATATTCGCTGTTAACAGGTATCGGCATTCCTCCTGCTATTCGTCGAAGCGTCGAGCGGTGTCGAAAGGGCACAATTGCCGAGTTGATCGAGAAGGGATTGATTACATCCGGGGATACCATGGCGCGGCTGCTGCCAGCGATTACGGCTGAGATTTGCAGCGCAGGATTTCGCGATACGTCGCTGCGGATACTGTCTGTCGCAACCTATCGCGCCTTTCGACAACGCCGATCATTGTTGCTGTTGGATCTGCAAAGTCAGGTCAGGATGAATGAATTGCCGTGGGTGGCGGCTGTTGAAGTCGAGCGTAAAACGGACGCGGTGGTCGCTGACGCAGCCAGACAGGTCCTGATCGAATCCGCAGCATTGACCCTTTGCGCTTTTCCTCAAGCGATCCTGCCCAACAAACTGATTCAGGAATTTGATGCGCTTGCTGCGATGGCCAAGCTGGATCTGCCTTTTGTTGAAGAAGTCGCCTCGGACATTTTCATGGGCGCTTTCTCCAACAAGTACACAAGAGCTGCCAGGCAGGCGGCATCTTTGACAGGTGGCACGCTATACGCCAATTACTACGACATTGATGCAAGCCAATTGGCGATGCTTCCTGATCAACCGAAATCCAGGCGCAAAAGGTTCCCCAGGCCTGACGCTAGTCCCAGGGACGCATTGGCCAGATTGTGCTCCCAGCGCGCTGATGAGAGCCTGGGGACATGGCGACCGGCGACTAACGGGAAAATCATTGAGCAACAACAGATCCTGACGACACAAAACCTCTCGCTCTTATTTGATGAGCTTGGGTTGAAAGCGCTATTGCAGGATCGGCTGGCTTCGATGGCCGAGGAATGCTTCAGATGGATATGCATACGCCAGCAGATGAAGTTGAGGTTTTATCACTCCAGCCTGTTGATGATCAAAAATACGTCGTACGCGTGGCGGCAGATGGTCTTTTATCTAGCGATGCTGGATGAGGCAGAAATGCAATTCGCGATTGAACGTATCGAAGCTCATTTCGCGAGTCAGCCTAGTGCATTTCGCGAGAGGTTCCTGCCGGCGATTAGAGGATTGCGAGTAGCGGCTTCTGGCGCACCGTTGACCGAGGCTCGCCAAGCAAGCGGAGGTGCTCAGGTTTTTATCGGATGGACTACCGAGAGACATTGGTTGTTGAAGCAGCAAGCGAATGGAATCGATTAGGCGACGGCTTCGAGCGGTGGTGGTGCGGACTGAAAGCCTAGTCAACTCATACACACGATTTAACATAATATACATTACACGTAACAAGGTATTACACGCTCAGCCTCGATGTACGCGGCATTTCAATCTGCTGCGAAGCCTCAGTGTCCTTTTCGTCGAGCCGCTGGTATTTTGAAATCTGCGCCTTTCAGCCTTTCTCCCGCGTCAGCTTTTCAATCAGCGCACGATGCTGCGGAAATTGCGCAGTGAGTTTTCCTCGATCAGCCATTTCCATGTCTGCAAAATCAAATCCCGGCGAAACCGCCTCGCTGATCAATCCGAATCCATGTGATCCATTGAGCAAGCGTGAAGCTTTCCAGATGCCACCTGGTACGTGTAATTGCAGATGTTGCTTAGTGAGAATGTCGCTGCCCATGACCAGCGTCTGCAATGAACCGTTTGCATGGATCAGGCTGTATTCGATCGGATCGCCCAGATGAAAATAATGCAGGATGTCGGACTGGTTGAAATGAAACTGTCCCACCGGAGATTGCTCAGTCAACAGATAGTAGATTGACGTCAGTAGATAACGGGGCCCTGTGCTGGTCTCAAGGCTCGCGCGATGATCGGATTGATAGGTTCGGCGGAAATAGCCGCCTTCGATGTGAGCTTCGAGATCCAGCGCATTTATGACGTCGTGCGCATTGGGTTTAGCTTGAATCATCGCCTGCTCCCGTTATTCCGATAGGTTTTTTGATAGCTCAACTAAACGGTCATTTAGTGTAGCTATCAATAATCTCGCTTTTATCCCCCTGCATGAGACTTCTGCGCACTCAATCGTCAGGACTCGATTTGATAATAGTCGCGATACCACGCAACAAATCGGGACACGCCGTCTGCAACATCCACTTGTGGAGAAAACCCCGTCCAGTCGGCAAGTGCCGATACATCGGCCCATGTACTGACAACATCGCCCGCTTGCAGCGGCAGAAAATTGTATTGAGCTTTAATACCCAGCGCCTTTTCCAGATAATCGACAAAATTGAGTAATTCAATAGGCCTGCCGCGTCCTATATTGAATAGTTTGTTAACGCCCTCGCCCTCCTTCGCCGGTACCGGCGGTTTTGGACATAACCGCGCGATGCCTTCGACAATGTCATCTATATAAGTGAAATCCCGCGCCATCTGACCGTTGTTGTAAATATCGATCGGCTCCCCCTGCAAGATCGCCTGAGTGAATTTGAACAGAGCCATATCCGGTCGGCCCCAAGGCCCATAAACGGTAAAAAAGCGCAGCCCGCTGGCCTTCAGTCCATAGAGATGGCAATAGCTGCTGGCCAATAATTCGTTGGCGCGTTTAGTGGCTGCGTACAGCGAAACCGGGCGCTCGACCGGGTTGTCGACACGGTAAGGCAGCTCGCTGTTCGCGCCGTACACCGAACTGCTTGATGCGTAGATGAGATGCGCCGGCTGGTGAAAACGACAGGTTTCCAGTACGTTCAAAAAGCCCACCAGATTCGATTGCGCATAGGCGTCCGGGTTGTCCAGTGAGTAACGCACACCGGCCTGAGCGGCCAGATGGATGACTTCGGTAAAACGATGCTCTTTGAACAGCGTCATCAGTGCCGGTTTATCAATTATGTCCATCAGTCGAAAATCGAAGCCTGGCAGTTCTCTTAGTTGTTTTAATCGTGCCCGCTTTAGCTCAACGCTGTAATAATCGTTGAGGTTGTCGATACCGATTACTTGCTG
Organism: Pseudomonas granadensis; assembly: GCF_900105485.1. Lineage (GTDB taxonomy): Bacteria > Pseudomonadota > Gammaproteobacteria > Pseudomonadales > Pseudomonadaceae > Aquipseudomonas > Aquipseudomonas granadensis. The sequence continues at coordinate 2,691,619 of NZ_LT629778.1, forward strand.
GCCTTGTTGAACTAATCGTTTCGCCGTGTGATACCCGATAAAGCCTGCCGCGCCAGTCACAAGAACGGTCATAGTCCCTGCTCTCCTCGATCGAATAGGCGGTGAGTTATAACGCCGTCCGCCAGAAGCCGTCCATAGCTTATAAGCATTTCGTAGCCGCTCAATGCTGGAAGGTCTCAGCGACCCTGACGCTAGCGGTCAGTGTAAAAAAAACGAACACGTTCGGACGTCAAATAAAAAACGCTTTATAAACAGCGAGATAGTCACGCGAGATACAGCTAGTCGACAAATGGCGTGTTTTTTGACTCGGATCGTTTGACAGACCGCGAAGACTGGCCGATAACTACCAACGTCTAGCTGAACGTGGCGCGATTCCCTTCTCAATCGCTGCCGAAAGTTCCAGAGCTAACCACTTGGCAACCTAACGTAAACACTGCGAACATGCAGACTGTGCGGTAGCTTTGTCTTTTAAAAAGTTCAGCCAACATCGAGCCGGACAAGTGATTCATTATTGAAACACACCGACGTTACATCATAATAAAAACACACCCTGCCAATTGTCTTTGCACGGCCCTGAATAGAGCTTCTGCCTGCCCTAAACTTCTCGAACATCAAAGAGTTTACTCGCATGCCAGCAATCAGCTCGGATCAACCCAATTGGTATCTGTTGCAATGCAAACCACGCCAGGATGAGCGCGCACACCTCAACCTGCTCCAGCAACACTACGTGGTCTTTCACCCTCAACTCTTCACTGAGCGCGTCATTCGCGGGAAACGACAGCGCGTGATGGAGTCGTTATTCCCCGGTTATCTATTTATCCAGCTCAGCAGCACAGACAATTGGGCACCGTTGCGCTCGACCCGTGGCGTCAGCCGGGTTGTCGAGTTCAATCATGGTCCCGTGGCAGTAGCGGAACATGTCATAGAGCATCTGCGCGAACGCTGCCTGGAATCGGATTCGGATGTGAAAGGCCGCCTCGAACCCGGTGAGCCTTTGCGGATCATCAGCGGCCCGCTCTCACCACTCGAGGGTGTATTCCAGGCGCTGCAGGGCAACGATCGGGTGTTACTGCTTCTGCAGTTTCTCAACCGCGAACAGCCCGTGTGCCTGCCGCTTACCGCTATTCAACGACAACAGCACAACTTCCAATCGTACAAATAACAGCTTTTCTCACCTGCCATTTCTCAGGAGCCATGACATGGCCTTGAAATCACGCTGCCCTGTTGCACTGATCATGGCCTCTTTCTATCCGGGAATGGCCTGGAGCACCGACCCACAAGCGATAAACGTTTATGGATTCGACTTCACGCCGACGTTTGTTTTTTCAGAAAGTTATGACGACAACTTTCGCGAAGTGGAAGACAACAAGCAGTCCTCGATGATCACCAAACTGGCGCCCTCCTTCGAGCTCAAGGCCGAAGACCGTAACAGCGCCACGCGAGTGATCTGGCAACCGACGCGGTACATCTATCACGACGATTCCGATGCCTCGAACACGGCGCAACGTGTGCGTGCCGAGAGCGTGATGGAGTTCACCGATCGCCATCGTTTGAAACTGGACGCCGAATATCGCAAATGGGAGCGCACCGAATCGACGGCGGTCGAGGGTGTGAATGACAAGCTCAACAACAAACGGGTCGGCGGGCTTTATACCTTTGGCGCCAAAAGCGCGGACAACCAGATCGATCTCGGGGTCAATTACGCGCAACTGCGCTACGACAATGGCGACGGCATCAATGCCGACAAGGAACGCGACACCACCGCCTTGACCAGCACCTGGTACCACCGCATCGGCAGCAATACCCGAGGTTTGCTCGAATATGACCACACCGACTTCGACTACAAGCAGGCGAACAGTCCGCGCAGCAGCGTATCGGACGCCGTACTGGCCGGTGCCGTCTGGGATTTCACGGCACGCACGACGGGCAAAGTGCGCGTCGGTTACGAAAAAAAGAACTTCGACAGCAACGAATCCAACGACCTCGACAACCCCACCTGGCAAGTCGATCTGCAATGGAAACCGCGCACGTATTCGACGTTTACCTTTGTCGCGCGCCAGGCGCTTGCCGAGGGCGACGACGGCGCGGAGGCGGTGAAGTCGACCTTCACCCAGGTCGGCTGGCGACACGGCTGGACCGAGCGGATTACCACTGTGGCCCAAGCCGGCCTGGGCCGTTACGTCTACGAAGGGCAAAGCCGCACCGACGACTTTCAGGATTACAACCTGGCGGTGATCTATGCGATGCGCCGCTGGCTGGACATCGAAGTCGGCTATCGCTTCCGCGACAACGATTCCGATGCCGACAACGAAAGCTTCACCCGCAACGTGTTTCAGATCAGTTTCAACGTCAGCCTTTAAGAGGGTTTCGACATGAACACATCCGCACTTGTCTTGTCGTTCACGCTGGTGATGGCGGCGCCTGTCTACGCGGCAGATCCCGGCACGCAATACAAACTGGCCGCTGGCGATGTGTTGCGCATCATCGTGTTTGGTGAGCCGGAGTTGAGCCTGAAAAAGATCCGGCTCAGCGACGCCGGCACGTTTTCCTACCCCTTTCTCGGCGAAATCTCCGCCAAGGGGCTGACCCCCAGCCAGGTCGAAAAATTCATTGTCGACGGACTCAAGCAAGGCTACCTGGTCGACCCGAAAGTCAGTCTCAGCCAGATCGAATACCGCCCCTTTTACATCAATGGCGAAGTGAAAAAGCCCGGCAGCTATCCGTTCGTGCCCGGCTTGACCCTGGAAAAAGCCATTGCTTTGGGCGGGGGGCTGACCGAGCGAGCCTCGATCAAGCGCGTCACCATCTTGCGAGGCGACAGTGGCGCGACCGACACCGATAACGTGACGCGCAGCACCACGATTGCCCCCGGCGACACCATTTCCATTGCACAAGGGTTCTTCTGATCATGGACAACAGCCTTGGCACTTACGTCGAACGTCCTTTGCAAGCGCACGTGCAGCAGCATCACCAGCACAGCGAAGACAAGGACACCCTGGATCTGCTGAAACTCTGGCGGGTGATCTGGCGCGCGAAATGGAGCATCGGCTGGCTGATTCTGGTGAGCGGTCTGCTCGCGGCCATCGTGGTCTCGAACATCACTCCGCAATACATCGGCAGCACCACCCTGCTGTTCAACGACAAGAGCCCGCCGCTGATGTCCTTTCAGCAGGTCAAGGACTCCAACAGCAACACCACTGACTACCTGCAGACGCAACAGGCACTCCTGCAATCGCGGGATCTGGCCGAGCGTGCGGTGAAAAAACTCGGTTTGACCACGCACCCGGTCACTGACCCGCGCCAGCAACCGAAGTCGTGGTTCGCACCGCGCGAATGGCTGGCCGCTGTCGATCTGGACAAATGGTTACCGGGGCTCGGTCTGGAGCGCTGGCTGCCGGAAAAACAGGCGGTCACCGAAGAAGAAGTGTTCAACCAGGTCACGCAAAACCTGATGCTGCACACCAGCGTCAAGTTCGTCGGCAAGAGCCAGTTGCTCGAGATCGAGGTCGAGTTGCCCGACCCGGTTCTCGCCGCAGCGGCGGCCAATGCGCTGGCCCGCGGTTTCACCGACAGCCAGCTCGACACCAGTGAAAAATCCACGCAAACCACCACGGCGTGGATGAACACCCGGCTGGTCAAGTTGCGTGACAACTTGCGCGCCGCCGAGAAAAAGCTCCAGGGCTACCGCGAAGAGCAAGGTCTGGTGGACGTTGGCGGTGTCGCCACGATCAGCGCCAATGAACTGGAAATGACCGGTAATCGTATGGTCGATGCCCGGCGCAACCGTGCCGAAGCCGAAAGCGAGTACCGGCAGGCCAAGGCCCTGGGCAACGGCGATCTGAGCAAACTGTCCAGCGTGCCCGCCGTGTTAAGTAACCCATTGGTGCAGAAATTCCAGGCCGATCGTGCCCTGGCCCAGGCCAAGGTCGATGAACTGTCGGGGCGCTATGGGCCGAAGCATCCGAGCCTGCTGTCCGCGCAGTCGGAGTTGCGCACCGCCACCACCAGCCTGCAATTGCAGGTGCAGCAGGTGGTCGCCGGAATTGAGCGGCAATACCAGCTCGCCACGGCCAGTGAGGCTTCACTGCGTCAGTCCTTCAACAGCAACAAGGCGCAAATTCAGGACATTGCCCGCAAGGAATTCCAGTTGCGTGAATTCCAGCGTGAGGTCGACAGCTCGCGGGCGCTCTACGAAACCTTCGTCACCCGCTTGAAGGAAACTACTGCGACCGCCGACATGGACTCGACCAAAGTGCGCATCGTCGACCCGGCGATTGTTCCGGTCGATCCGAGCAAACCGCGGAAAACCTTGATCGTGGCGATCGTTTCCTTGATCGCGGCGGTGATCGGTGTGGCCCTGGCGCTGCTGTTCGACAGCCTGAGCAACACCTTCAAAACTGATGAGTCGATCGAAAGCGCGCTGAACATTCCGCTGCTCAGCGTGGTGCCATTGGTCATGAAGAAAAACCGCCGGCAGCTGGCGCGTTTGTTCGAAGACAACGACAACCCACGCTTCTCCGAGACGATCCGCAACCTGCGCACCTGGCTGATGCTGCAAAGCAACGAGATGCCCTCGCAAGTGGTGCTGATCACCTCGACGGTGGCCGGTGAAGGAAAAAGCACCATCGCCAACAACCTCGCCAGCTCGCTGGCACCGCTGGAAAGGGTACTGCTGATCGATGCCGACATGCGCCAGCCGACGCTGTCGCAGAATTTCGACTTCCCACCCGACAGCCCTGGCCTGGCGAACGTGATTGCCGGCACCGCCCGACTCGAAGACTGCATCGTTTCGGTGGGCAATCTGGACATGTTGCTGGCCGGCAAGGTCATGCCGTCGGCGCGAGATTCCCTCGCCGCGCCACGTCTGCCCTCGCCTGCCGAGCCGGCCAACGCACTGCAACCACCGCCGCAGGATCTGCTCAGTTCACCGCGCATGGCGCGCATGCTCGAAGCGCTGCGCTCGCGTTACCGGCACATCATCATCGATTCACCGCCTGCAGAATTGATCAGCGATGCGCTGTTGCTGGCCAAGCATTCGGATGCGGTCATTTACGTGGTCAAGGCTGACAGCACCCCGATCAGCCAGGTCCAGCGCGGCCTCGCGATGTTGCAACAGAGTCATGTGCCGGTATTCGGTACCGTGCTCAACCAGGTCGACCTGCGCAAGGCGCGCAAGTATGGCCATCACCACTCCCGGGCGTTCTATAACTACGATTTCGCGCCCAGGTAACACCGGGCGCTCGCGCCTGCCGCTGCACCCCTTTCTGCCAACACACAACTCGCTTCACCTCTGCCGAGCCACGGAAAAGCCAGCGGGAAGACACCTCGTGTCTGCTCGCTCAGCGCTGACGCATTACTGCTGCCTTGAGGTCAAGCCCATGACTCCGCTCTATACCGCTCATATGACGCAACGCCGCGGCCTGACCTTCTGGGGTCAATGGTCGTGCGCCCTGCTGCTGGCCACCTCGTTGCTGGTGCTGCTGGTGTATTGGCGCGTCGGCTACCTGACCAGCGAATATCGCATCCTGATCATCCTGGCTGTGCTCGGCTCAGTGCCGATCTACAGCGTGATGCGCGTGTATCACAAACGCTATGGCCTGGTGGTCGGGCTTGGCAGACTGCTGGCCGGCTGGTTGATTTTGCTCGCGGTGCTGGCGGCGATTGCCTTCGTCACGCAGACCAGCGCGATCTATTCGCGCCAGGTGATCATCCTCTGGGCGGTGCTGGGTTTCGTGGTCCAGGCGGCGAGTTTTCTGCCCCTGCATTACCTGGCCCGGCTGTACTCACGCAAGATCTGCAACGAACGCCGCTCGGTGATCATCGGCACCTGCCCGACGGCGCATGAGCTGGCGAAAAAGCTCTCCACGCCCAATCGTGCACTGGTGCTGGGCTTTGTCGCTGCCGCCGATGACAGCGGCCCCGCACCGAGCATTCTGCCGCTGCTCGGTCGCGTCGATGCGATCCGCGAGATCATCGCGCGCCTTGAAGTGCGCCGCGTGTACATCGTGCTGAACATGGCGCATGCCGCCACAATCGAAGCGCTGTACATCGACCTGCTCGACGTCAATGTCGATGTGGTGTGGATTCCGGATTTCGGCAGCATGGTCCTGCTCAACCATTCGATCTCGGAAATCGAGCGGATGCCGGCCATCTACCTCAACGAAAGCCTGATCAGCTCGCATCCGGCCAGTCTTTTGTGCAAGGACCTGTTCGAGCGCAGCCTCGCCGCGCTGGCGATCGTGCTGCTCAGCCCGTTGCTGTTGGCGGTAGCGACCGCGATCAAGCTGACCTCCGCAGGCCCGGTGCTGTTCAAGCAGAACCGCCACGGCTGCAACGGCGAAGTGATCAAGGTGTGGAAGTTTCGCTCGATGCACGTTCACGACGACCGTGAAGTGCGCCAGGCCACCCGCAACGACAACCGCCTCACGCCGATCGGCCACTTCCTGCGGCGCAGTTCCATCGACGAATTGCCGCAGCTGTTCAATGTCGTGTTTGGGCAGATGGCGCTGGTCGGTCCGCGCCCCCATGCGGTCACCCACAACCTCTATTACACCGGCAAGGTGCGCGCCTACATGGCCCGCCATCGGCTCAAGCCGGGCATCACCGGGCTGGCGCAGATCACCGGCCATCGCGGTGAAACCGAGACGCTGGAAAAGATGCAGCTGCGCGTCGCCCAGGACCTCAATTACATCAATCAATGGTCGCTGTGGCTCGACCTGAAAATCCTCCTCAAGACCCCCTTCACGCTGTTCTCGAAAAACATCTACTGACCCCTGCCCCACCGCTGCCTGCCCCTGCCCGCCCGTTGATAACCGGTCATGACGACCTGAGGTTTGACCATGAATGTGAGCGTATTCGGTATTGGTTATGTTGGCCTTGTCCAAGGCGCTGCGCTGGCTGAGGTCGGGCACAGTGTGCTCTGCGTCGATGTCGACGTCGCCCGGGTCGAGGCCTTGAAGGAAGGCACTCTGCCAATCTACGAGCCGGGCCTGAAAAGCCTGGTGCGTGACAACTATCAGAGCGGCCGGCTGCGCTTCGGCACCGATCTGGTGGACGCCGTGCACCATGGCGACGTGTTGCTGATTGCGGTTGGCACCCCGCCGGACGAAGACGGTTCGGCGGACCTGCAATACGTGTTGGGCGTGGCGCACACCATCGCGCTGAACATGGACCGGCACCAGATCATCGTCGACAAATCCACCGTGCCGGTCGGCACTGGCGATCGGGTCCGCGCCCACATCGAGCAGGTGCTGGCCGACAACGACCGCAGCGAACTGACGTTCGACGTGGTTTCCAATCCGGAATTTCTCAAGGAAGGCTGTGCCGTCGAAGACTGCATGCGTCCGGACCGGATCATCATCGGCACCGACAGTGCGCGTGCCGAAGAAGTCATGCGGGAACTGTATGAGCCGTTCAATCGCAATCGCGAAAAAATCCTCGTCATGGACGTGCGCAGTGCCGAGCTGACCAAGTACGCCGCCAACTGCATGCTGGCGACCAAGATCAGCTTCATGAACGAAATGGCCTGCCTGGCCGAAAGCCTCGGCGCCGACATCGAGAAGGTCCGCCACGGCATCGGCTCGGACCCGCGCATCGGCTACCAATTCATCTACCCCGGCCCGGGCTACGGCGGTTCATGTTTTCCCAAAGACGTGAAGGCGCTGATCCACGCCGCCACCAGCGTCGACTTCGATGCCCGCGTGCTCAAGGCCGTCGAGGCGCGCAACCAGGAACAGAAAACCACGCTTTACAGCAAGATTTTCAATCACTTCGACGGCCACCTGAGCGGCAAGACCTTTGCCTTGTGGGGGCTGAGCTTCAAGCCCAACACCGACGACATGCGCGAAGCGCCCAGCCGCGTGTTGATGGAAGCCCTGTGGCGCGCGGGCGCCAGCGTGCAGGCCTTCGACCCCAAAGCCATGGAAGAGGCGCAGCGCATTTATGGCTCGCGCGATGACCTGACCCTGACCGGCACCAAGGAAGCGGCACTGAAAAATGCCGACGCGCTGATCATCGTCACCGAGTGGCAGGCGTTTCGCGCCCCGGACTTCGACGTCCTCAGCGCGCGGCTCAAGCAACCGCTGATTTTTGACGGGCGCAATCTGTTCGATCCGCAACGGTTGAGCAAACGCGGCTTCACCTACGTCTCGGTGGGTCGTCAGACCCTCTCTGTGATCTGACGGGAGCCTCGCCATGTTGAAACTCGAACTGGTCGGGCACTACTCGCCACAATTGCTCGAGGCCAACCAGGCCTATTCGTTCATCAACTTTGCTTCGATCAGCAGCGTGTTCGCGCAGCGCTCGGGCGCCATCACCTACTTTTGCGACGGCATGCTGATGTCGTCATTCATGTCGCGGGTCACTGGCAGAAGCATCGGTCGGGTCAGCTTCGACTTCACCTCGATCGCCGACCAGGTACTGGGCGGTGCCGAGCGTTTGGGCAAGCGGGTTTACTTCGTCGGCGCCCGACAAGGCGAACTTGAGCTGTTCATGCGCAAGATCCAGACCCTCTATCCGCGTCTGAGCATCGCCGGTTACCACAACGGCTATTTCAACGCCACCGAGGCCGAGGCGCTGCACGCCGATATCTGCCGCAGCAAAGCGAACATTCTGATTGTCGGCCTCGGCGCCGGCCTCCAGGAACAGTTCGAACAGGACGTGCTGCGCGCAGGTTTTCAAGGCGTTGCCTTCACCTGTGGCGGGTTCATTCGTCAGGAAGCGCTGGCCTCGCGGCAATACTATCCGGCGCTGATCAATCGCCTGCACTTGCGCGCGTTCTATCGCATGTATCGCGAGCCGCACACGATCAAACGCTACCTCATCGATTACCCGAGCAACTTCTTGCACCTGCTGGCCCTGCTGGCACGGCGCAAGGTCGCCATCAGCGTCGGGGAGTGACCATGCACATCCTGTTCATTCTCAAGGATTTCAAATCCGGTGGCGGTGTCGAGCGCGTGCAGCAACGGCTGTCCGAGCAGTTTCTCAAGGATGGCCGGCGTGTGAGTTTCTTCGTCATGAACGGCGAAACCCCGGACACGGAAGGCAATCAACGTCACCACAGCGGCGGTGGCAACGGCATCGCCGGCCTGCTCCGCTCGATCGTGCTGTTGCGCCGGCTGATTCGTGACGAGCAGGTGACCCACCTGATTTCCGCCAAGGAGCAGGCCAACGTCTGCACCTGGTTCGCCACGCTGGGCAGTGCCTGCAAAGTCATCTACAGCCGACACATTGCCCTCGATTGCAAAGAGCAGAAAACCGGCCCTTCGAGCCTGCGCCTGCTGTACGCCTTGTACCTGTGCGGCAGCGGCAGAGTGGTCACGGTCTCCACGGCGTTGCGCCAGTCGCTGGTCGGCGGGTTGCCATGGGGCCGAAAGCGCATCAGCTTTTGCCCGAACGCGGTGATCACCGAACAACTGTTCCAGGCCTCACGGGCGCCACTACTCGCCGGGCTGCCCGAAGCTTACTGGTTGGGACTGGGACGACTCACGCAGCAGAAAGGCTTTGATCTGTTGCTCGACGCCTACGCCCTGGCCTTGCAACAGCGCACGTTGCCGGACCTGGTCATTGCCGGCGACGGGCCGATGCGCGATGCACTCAAAGCGCAGGCGCAACGCCTGGGTATCGCACGACGGGTGCACTTCACCGGTTACCTGAGCAACCCCTATCCGCTGCTCAGAAACGCGCGGCTGTTCATTCTCAGCTCCACCCACGAAGGCATGCCGACCGTGCTGATCGAAGCGCTGGCCCTGGGCACGCCGGTGCTGGCCAGCGACTGCGAAACCGGCCCCCGAGAACTGCTGGACAACGGCCAGCTCGGACTGCTGGTCAAGGTCAACGACGTGCCGGCACTGGCTGAGGGAATGCTGCAAAGCCTGGTCTCGCGCGATGACGCAACGCCCCACGAACAGACCCTGACCGAAGCCCTGCGTCCTTACACCAGCCAGCACGCGGCTCAGGCGTATTACCAGGTATGGAATCAATGAAAAAATTCCTGATCATCCTCCACGACCTCAGCGCCGGCGGCGCCGAGAAAATGATGACGCGCCTGGCCGGTGCGCTGGTCGACGCGGGCAACGACGTAACCTTGCTCCTGCTCACCGGCGGCGGCATCAACGCTAAATACCTCGACCCACGCGTCAAGACAGTCGAATTGCACAGCCCGCGCAGCGTTCGCGCGATTCCGGCACTCGCGCGGTTCCTGCGCGCCAATCGCTTCGATGCCCAATTGGCGGCGCTGACCCACGTCAACGTCGTGGCCATCGCCGCCGCGCTGTTGTCCGGCACGCTGGCACGCCTGCACGTCAGCGAACGCAACGCGTTTTCCCACGACAAACACGTCAATCCCGCCTTCATGGTGCGGCTCGCCTACAGCGCGGCGCCACTGCTGTATCGGCTGATCCCCAACCCGGTGATCTGCGTGTCGAAAGGCGTTGCCCAAGACCTGGTCGACACCACCATCGCCCGCCGCCAGGACGTGACCACTGCCGACAACCCGGTGCTTGACGACGACTTCTACAAAAAGCGCCCAGGCCGGCCCAGCCACCGCTGGCTGCTGGAAAAGTCCGGTGCGGTAATCGTTGCCGTGGGCCGCCTGGCCCAGCAAAAAGGTTTCGACACGTTGATCAGCGCGTTGGCCGCGCTACCCGATACCAACGTGCGTTTGATCATCTTCGGCGAAGGTGCGCTGCGCCCGCAGCTGCTTGAACAGGCCCGCGAGCTGGGCGTTGCCGAGCGTGTCGATCTGCCGGGCTATACCGCCGACCCGCTGGCGGAAGTCGCCGCCGCCGATTGTTTTGTCCTGTCGTCACGCTTCGAAGGCAGCCCGAATGCGCTGGTCGAGGCCTTGGCCACGGGCACGCCGGTGGTCGCGACTCGCTGCCCCCACGGCCCGGCAGAAATTCTTATCAATGGTCTGGTGGCGCCGCTGGTCGAGGTCGATGACGCGCCCGCCCTGGCGCAGGCAATCGTTCTGCAACTCAACACACCGCGCCACTTCAAGCGGCATACCCGGCTTGAGGCGGCGGCCCGGTTCGCCAATACCCGCGCGTTGCAGACCTATCTCACGGCGATGCTTGGGAGCGCCGCATCATGAGCACCCTGACGATCCGATATTCAACCTTGCGCGACGGCTTCGCCCTCTTCGGCGTGCTGTTTTACATCCAGGTGATCACCTTCATCCTCGGCCTCGGCGGCGGGTTCAGCTTCGGCGACGTCGACAAGGACCTCGAAGGCAGCGTCGCCAATCAGGTCTGCGGACTGGTGACGCTGTTGGTGCCGTTGTTTTTCTTCATCCGCAACAAGGTGTTCCTGAGCAAAACCTTCTACCGCAGCAACTTCTTTCTGCTGCTGTTCCTGCTCTGTGTGATCGCCTCGATCGGCTGGTCCCATGACCCGATGCTCAGCCTGAAACGGGTGATCGCTATGCTCGGCGTGGTGTTTTTCGCCGGCTTCATTGCCTGGAACTACCCGCTGGAAAAGATCGTGTTCATGCTCGGCTGTGCGATCGGCGCCGCGGCGTTCATCGGGCTGATACTGGCGGTGGTCATGCCTGACGTCGCGTTCCTCTCCGGGGGCATCCGCGACGGCGCCTTCAAGGGGATTTTTGCCGAAAAGAACGCCGGCGCGCGGCTTAACGCCGTGGCCATTCTGTTATTGCTGCCGATGATCCGCCAGGGCAATCGCCGCGCGCTGTTCTGCGCGCTGTGTTCGCTGGTAGCGATTCTGCTCGCGCAGTCGGCGACCGGCGTCGCGCTGGTGGTGTTCGGCACGGTGAGCTACTGGTATTTCCTGACCCTCATCCGCCTGCGCATCCACCGCTCGCAGGGACTGTTTTTTGCCAGCACGGTGCTGTTTCTGCTGGCGGGTCTGTTGCTCTACAACCACGTCGCCTGGCTGCTCGAAATCGCTGGCCGCGACCCCTCGCTGACCGACCGCACGCTGATCTGGGAACTGCTTTCACCCTTCGTCGAGCAGGAATGGCTCAAGGGCTATGGCTTCGGCGCTTTCTGGGCCAGTCCCGATGCCGATGCGTTCATCACCCGTTGGGGCTATATCGGCAACGCCCACAGCGGCTACATGGAAACCCTGCTCAACGGCGGTGTGATCCAGTTGAGCGCACTGATTCTGCTGTTCGGCGAAGCGCTGCTCAAACAGTACCGCGCCGTGACCGCCAACCACACGGCGCAACTGCGTGCCAGTGCGCTGGTGATCATCGGCCTGTTCGCCGTCACCAACTACGTGGCGTACGTGATTCCCAACTACCGCTCCGCCGAATTCCTGGTGTTCTGCACCCTTGCCCTGTCCTTCCGGCATCAACTGGTGATGCTCCCCGCGTTCAAACCGGCAAACCCGCGCCAGCGTCAGGCTGGCCGGGCATTTGCGCCTGATTCCGCCAAGGCGTAACCCAAGGAGAAGCTGCCGTGACAAACCAAGCCCCGCATACCGTTTGTGTTCTGATCCCGATGTACAACGGCGTCGACAGCATTGAGCAGACGCTGACCTCGCTGGCCGAGCAGACGCGTCTGCCCGATCACGTCATTGTCATCGACGATGGCTCCACCGATGACGGGCCGCAACGGGTCCGGGACTTCGCTGCACCGTTTCGCCTGACCCTGTTGCAGCAGGCCAACGCCGGCCAGGCCAGTGCGCGCAATACCGGTTTGCACCACAGCCAGGAAACCTTCGTGGCGATGCTCGATGCCGATGATCAGTGGCGCCCGCAAAAACTCGAGCTGCAACTGGCGCTGTACGACGAACTCGAGCAACAGGGCCGCCCGGTCGGGCTGATCGATTGCTACACCCAGGTCAATTACAGCAACGGCAAGCGCCAACTGGACGCCGTGCGCAAGAGCGGCATGCACTTCTACGACTTCGTCCACGCCAACGTGCTCAATGGCGTGTCGGCCGCACTGGTCAAACGCGACGTGATGCTGCAACTCGGCGGCTTCGATGCCGGCCTGCGTTATTGCGAAGACCGGTTCATGTGGACGCGCATCGCCGAGCATTGGGAAATCCACACGGTGCCGCAGGTGCTGCTCGAACGCACGGTCAACGACGGCAACATGACCGCGCAACCGAAAAAACACTACCAGAACAAGATGAAGTTCATCGATGTGTACCTCGAGCGCTATGGCGCCCAGCTGAGCAAGCAGCAGCACATCGATTTTGTGCTGGGCAATCACACCGATTTTCTCAATACCTTTTCCCGGCGTGGCGATCATGCCGAGGTGCTCGATGTGTACCGGCGGATGTTCGAATACTCCTGGCAGACGCTGATCTTCGATCACGGCAAACCGACCTTGCGCTACCTCTACGCCCTCGCCCGCACCGGGTTCAAGGCACCGGCATCAACCGCCGCTCAATGACTCGGTATCCGCCATGGCCAATCACCGCCTCGTCACCCTCGGCTGGATCTTCACCGAAAAATTCGGCCTGATCCTGCTGTCGATGATCACCTTCGTCGCCTACGCGCGCCTGCTGTCGCCGGCCGAGCTGGGTGTGGGCACGATCATCATTGCCATCGTCGAGCTGGTCGGGCTGATTTACTCCTCGGTGCTGGAAGACCCGCTGGTCCGCCTGGAGCGGCTGGAAGACAAACACATCTCGACGGCGTTCTGGGCGGCGGTGCTGGTCAGCCTCGCATCGATTGTGCTGATCTGCGTGGCGGTGATGTTCTATACGACCGACCCGGTGCTGCGCTGGATGACCGCGCTGGCCTCGGTGAAGATCCTGTTCACCATGATGGCGCGGGTCTATGTGGCGCAAATGCGCCGCAGCGGCAACTTCAAGGCGCTCGCCTCGCGCACCTTGCTGGGCAAGATTGTCGGCGGTTTCGCCGGTATCGCGGTGGCGCTCTGGGGACTCGGCGCCTGGGCGGTGATCGCTCAGGCTCTGATCATGGAATTCGTCTCGATCATCGTGCTGATGCGCGCAGACCCGCGGCGCATCGCCTTTTATATCGACGGTGCGTTCCTGCGTGAGCTGATCAAGGCCGGCACACCGGTGGCGATCAATGCACTGAGTTCCCAGACCCTGCAGCGCGGCGTCAACGTGGTGCTGGGGATGACGGCCGGGGCGAATGCGGTCGGCATGTTCAACATGGCCATGCGCATCATCGACCTGCCGCGCACGGCGATCTACAACGGCCTGCTGAGCTATGCCCTTCCAGCGTTTTCCCGGCGCAGCGCCGAACCGCTGCGCCTGCTCGGAATCATCGGCGACTCGACTGTGGTCAGCAGTTTTCTGTTGACGCCGCTGTTCCTCGGCATCGCCCTGACGGCCAGCGATCTGATCCTGCTGATCTTCGGCGCCAAGTGGGCCGAGGCGATTCCTCTGCTGCAAGTGCTGGCGTGCACGGCGGCCGTCGGCAACATGGCGATGTACGCCACCACCGCGCTGGTCGCGGTCAACCGCAGCCATTTGACGATCAAGGCCGAGGTGCTGACCACGTTGCTGGCGCTGCTGTTGGTGTATGTCTTCGGCAGCGCCTATGGCGGCATGGCCGCCGCGGTGGCGCTTCTGGCGCGCATGCTGCTGATCACGCCGCTACAAATCCGCGGGCTCAACACCGCCGTCGGTTACGACTGGCGCCGCTTCCTCGATTCCAACTACCGCAGCGTGCTGGCCTCGCTGGTGATGGTCACGACCGTGTTGTCGCTGTCGCCGCGCCTGGCTGTTCAGGGCTACCTGCACCTGCTGTGCGACATCTCGCTTGGCGCGCTGAGCTATGCCGTGGCGTATAGCGTCCTGCACCCGCGCTGGCCGCAGGAATTCAAATCGGTGTTCACCGCTCGCTGAATTCAGTCCATGAAAACAGGAAGGTTCCTCCATGCGTAAAACTACGTTGATTACCGGCGGCGCCGGTTACATCGGCTCGCATACCGCTTTGGCCCTGATCAATGCCGGACGTCACGTGCTGGTCCTCGACAACCTGTGCAACAGCAGTCGCGAGTGCATCAAGCGTCTGGAGCAGTTGACCCTGAGCCGGGTGGATTTCATCAGAGGCGATATTCGCGATGCGCACTTGCTCGACAACATCTTCGGCCGCTACGACATCGACGCCGTGGTGCATTTCGCCAGCCTTAAATCGGTGGCCGAAAGCGTGAGCAACCCGTTGGACTATTACGCCAACAACGTAGCCGGCACGCTGGAACTGTGCCGGGCGATGGCGCGCAACGAGGTGTTCAAACTGGTCTTCAGCTCTTCGGCCACGGTGTACGGCGATCCGGCGAGTACGCCCATTCGCGAAGACTTCGGCACCGGCAAACCGGTCAATCCCTACGGCCGGAGCAAACTGATGATCGAGGAGCTGCTGACCGATCTGTGCCACTCCGATCCACGCTGGAGCATCGCCTTGCTGCGCTATTTCAACCCGATCGGTGCCCACGAAAGCGGGATGATCGGCGAAGATCCCAGCGGCCGGCCGAACAACCTGTTGCCCTGCCTGACCCAGGTCGCGATTGGCCGGATACCTGAACTGACGGTGTTCGGCAGCGATTATCCGACCGTCGACGGCACCTGCGTGCGCGACTACATTCATGTCGTCGATCTCGCCATCGGCCATCTCAAGGCGTTGTTGAAGTTGCAGCAAACCAACGGCGTCGACGTGTGGAATCTCGGCACCGGCGTCGGTTACAGCGTGCTGCAGATCATTCAGAGTTTCGAAGACATCACCGGCATCGCCATCCCCTATCGCTTTGCCCCGCGCCGCGCAGGTGACGTTGCCAAAATGTTTGCCGACCCGGGCAAGGCCGGGCGGGAATTGGGCTGGACCGCGCAACGCGACCTGCAACAGATGATTGTCGATGCCTGGCGCTGGCAGTCATGCAATCCGCAGGGCTATCAGTCTTCCTTCAAGATCCCCGCGCTGAGTGTGGCCCGATGAAACTTCATGGCGTGCTGTTTCTCTGGCTGCTGGGGTTTGCCCTGGCCGGCAACGCCGCGCCAGCACCGCCCGGTGTTCCCGCCGCCGGGCTGGTGCTGTGGCTGGACGCGGCGGATGCGCAAAGCGTGCAGCTCGATGAGCAGAACCGCGTGCTGCGCTGGAAAGACAAATCCGCCAGCGGCCATGATGCCAGCGCCGACAATCCCGGCGTGGCGCCGCAGTGGCTGCCGGACGCGGTGAACGGTCGTGCGATGGTGCGCTTCAACGGCGTGTCAGGTTTGCTCGGCAAAGCCATCCGTAGCGCCAAAGGTCCGGTGACGGTGTTGGTGGTGTCGCGGCGTATGGCGGAACAAGCCGGGACCGATCCTTGGCAACGCTTGTTCAGCTCGCGCCCGCAAACCGCCAACAACGATAACGTCCTGCCGAATTTCGCCATCAGCCTGCGCGACACTGCGGCGTACGCAACCAGCGTTTCCGTGCTGGAGCTCTACGACGTACCGATCGGGCCGTATGGCATCGGTCGCAACGCCGTTGGCACGGCGGATAACTTTCGCGGCGACATTGCCGAAGTGCTGGTCTATGACCGTGCGTTTGCCTCGCTCGCCGACCGCCAGCAAGCCTTTCAGTACCTCGCAGACCGCTGGACCGTAGCTGTTCCGCCGATCGCTGATACCTGGACCCGGGTCGGCCCGCTCGGTGCTGTACCGAACCGGACCAACAGCAACCTGCCGCTGTCCGATCAGGCCAACAGCGGTCAGTGGGTACTCAACGACAAGCTGTCCGACGAGTTCAACGGCAGCACCCTCGATCGCACACGCTGGCACGTCAACCACGGCGTCGGCAACGAATCGCTCGGCCGCAAACCGGCGCTGTACACCGAGAAAAACGCCAGCGTCAGCAATGGCAACCTGAACATTGTCTTTCGCAAGGAAACCTTGCCGGAAAAGTACGTGAAACTCGGTTTCAAGGACTACACCTCCGCCATGGTCCGCACCCTTGAGAAGGGTTTGTTCGGCTATTACGAAGCGCGGGCGAAACCGATGAATTCCGCCGGCTCCAGCGCCTTCTGGCTGGCCTGGACGGGCATGGCCGACAACGCCACCGAAATCGACATTTTCGAAATCGCCGGCAAGACCAAAGATGGCAAGCTGGACCGCTCCTACCACATGAACGCCCACCTCTGGGCCACGCCGCAAAGCACCGAGCACATCGCCGATGGCAGCATCTGGGTCAGCCCATGGCGGCTGGCCGATGACTTCCATGTCTACGGCTTCGACTGGCAGCCCGACACGCTGCGCTGGTATGTCGATGGCGTGCTGGTGCGCGAATCGCGCAACAAACACTTCTTCTTCCCGATGGAAATTGTCTTCGACAGCGAGGCCATGTGGTCATGGTTTGGCGTGGTCGACGATGCTGACCTCCCCTCAACGTTCGAAGTCGACTACATCAAGATGTGGCAACGCCGTTCATCGCTGTCCCAGGCCGGGAGCACGCCATGAGCCGCCACTGCTGTTTCAGCTTGCGCCTTGGGTCGAACCGTGTTCGACAGAGTCGTCAGTTTTTGATCAGCGCTGATCAGTCCGGAGCGCATCTACATGAACAATCGACGGCTCAAGGAACTCGATTTATTGCGTTTTCTGGCGGCCCTGGCCGTAGTGTTCTTTCACTATGCGTTTCGCGGCTATGCCAAGGGCGATATGTCGGCGATGCCCTACCCGCTGCTGGCTGAGCCGGCCAAGTACGGCTATCTGGGGGTCGAGCTGTTCTTCATGATCAGCGGCTTCGTGATTCTGATGACCGCCTCGAGCAACAACCTCAAAGTGTTTTTCATTTCGCGCGTGGTGCGCCTCTGCCCAGCCTTATGGGTGTGCTGCACGATCACTTTTCTGGTGACCCTCGCCGTTGGCCAACCCAGGTTCAGCGCTGATTTTTATCAATACGTGGTCAACATGGCCTTTCTCAGCGAGATGCTCAATGTCGAGCCCATCGACGGCGTGTACTGGTCGCTGTTCGTGGAGATCAAGTTCTACCTGATGATTTCCGTGTTGCTGGCCTTGAAGAAAATCGACCGTATCGAGCCGTGCATGGTGGTCTGGCTGCTGATCTCTGCCGTCGCCGAAGTCCTGCAATTTGAAAAACTGCGCTCGATGCTGATCACCGATTACGCCGCGTGGTTCATCGCCGGGGCCACGTTTTATCTGGTCTGGGCCAAGGGCTTCACACCGCTGCGGATTCTGCTGCTGGCGGGGGCGTTGGCGCTGGCGATTTTCACGGCGGTGGTGTGGGCAGCATCGATTGAAAGCAAATACGCTACCGACTACGACCCGCTGATCATCTGCGCCGTGGTGGTGCTGTTCTTCGTGATTTTCCTGTTGATCGCGACCAACCGCATGTCCGCTCTGCAACGCTGGAACTGGACCGCGCTGGGCGTGCTGACCTATCCGCTATACCTGCTGCATCAGATGATCGGCTTCATGATCTTCAACATCGCCTACCCGGCGATTGATCCGCACGTGCTGCTCTGGGGCACGGTAGCGTTCATGATCGGTGTGTCGTGGTTGATTCACGATCAGATCGAGAAACCGATGGCGCAATCGATAAAAAAGTCGCTGTCGATTTCCTTCAAACTGGTCAGGGCAGACTAGCTCGCCCAGCGTCAGCCGCGCTTGAGCGTCTCGCTCGGCAGCTCTTTGAACAGCGCCCGATAGCTGCTGGAAAAACGCCCCAGATGCCAAAACGACCAGTGCATCGCCACTTCGGCCACGGTGGTTTCCGTCGGTCGGCGCCTGAGCAGTTCGCGGTGCGCGCTGTTCAACCGACGCAAGCGTAACCAGTGGCTTGGCGTCATCCCCGTGTAGGCCTTGAAGGCCTGTTGCAATTGCCGTAGCGATACCCCCGCCACCTGCGCCAGCTCGAGCAGATTGAGCGCATCTTCCGGCGAATCAGCCGCCCACTCCCCCACGCGTTTCATGATCATCCGTTCTTCGCCGCGCCGTTGCAGGCCGCTTCGATCGAGGCGCGCCTGCGCGTTGTCGAGAATGAACAGACAGTCTTCCAGTAGCTGTTGAGTCAGCGCCTCTTTGCTTTCCATATCAATGGTTTGCGACAACTTCGTGAGGGTCGAGCTTAACCAGCGACTGAACAAGGCGTTCTGTCCGCAGGTGAGCGGCGCCATGAACAGCCCATCGAGTTTTGCCACATCCAGCCCGTGCTCACGGACGAATGCCGGGCCAAACACCACGGCGATTTCCTGGTAATTCTCCGGGGTAATCCAGATGTTGCGGCTCTCTTCGTTGAGCAGGTAAAGCGCGTTGTCGCTGCGATCAAAACAGAACGCCAGAGCACCGGACGGCGCGCTGAAATTCTGCTCGACCCGGGTATTCATCTGCTCTTCGTAGACCTCGACGCCCTGCAGATCGAGATAGCGGATCTGCCCGGCGAAATGCCCCGGCGACATCTGCTGGTAATGCTGGACCCAGCCCGGTGTGGCGCGCACTTGCTCGGCCACATCGGCGGTGTTGAAGGCTTGAACCTGAAGCGGATTGCACGTTGTCATGAGGTGACCTTGCGCACTCTTTTGGTGCGCTTGGGTGCTGCTTAAAGTGGATAGATGGATTCACCAGCCGCGCCCAAGATAGACGCCAACGCGCCACAGGGGAAGGGGCGGAAGATGAAACCCGCCCTCCCCGGCGTCTACAAAACCAATAACGAGGTCTCTATGAATGCCCCTTTCGATCAGCTGTTCACGTGGCTGAAAGATCACAAGATTACCGAAGTCGAATGCGTGGTCAGCGACCTGACCGGCATCGCCCGCGGCAAGATCGCACCGACCAACAAGTTCCTGCATGAGCGCGGCATGCGCCTGCCGGAAAGTGTGCTGCTGCAAACGGTAACCGGGGATTTTGTCGATGACGACATCTACTACGACCTGCTCGACCCGGCCGACATCGACATGGTCTGCAAGCCGGTGTCCGACGCTGTGTATGTGATCCCGTGGGCAATCGAGCCGACCGCGATCGTTATTCATGACACCTTCGACAAGTTCGGCAATCCGATCGAACTGTCGCCGCGCAACGTGCTGAAGAAAGTCCTGCAGTTGTACACCGACAAGGGCTGGAAGCCGATTGTCGCGCCGGAAATGGAGTTTTACCTGACCCAGCGCTGCGAAGACCCGGACCTGCCACTCAAGGCACCGCTGGGCCGCTCCGGACGTGCGGAAAGTGGCCGGCAGTCGTTTTCCATCGATGCCGCCAACGAATTCGACCCGCTGTTTGAAGACGTCTACGACTGGTGCGAACTGCAAGGTCTGGACCTCGACACGCTGATCCACGAAGACGGCCCGGCGCAGATGGAAATCAACTTCCGCCACGGCGACGCGCTGGATCTGGCCGACCAGATCACCGTGTTCAAACGCACCCTGCGCGAAGCGGCGCTCAAGCACAACGTCACCGCGACGTTCATGGCCAAGCCGATCGGCGACGAGCCCGGCAGCGCCATGCACTTGCACCAGAGTGTGGTCGACATCGCCACCGGCCAGCCGATTTTCGCCAACGCCGACGGCAGCATGAGCGAGCTGTTCCGCCAGCACATCGGTGGTTTGCAGAAGTACATCCCCAAAGTGCTGCCAATGTTCGCGCCCAACGTGAACTCGTTCCGCCGCTTCCTGCCCGATACCTCGGCGCCGGTCAACGTTGAATGGGGTGAAGAGAACCGCACCGTTGGCTTGCGCGTGCCAACCTCGGGACCTGAATCGATGCGCGTGGAAAACCGCCTGCCCGGCGCCGATGCCAACCCGTATCTGGCGATTGCCGCAAGCCTGCTTTGCGGTTATCTGGGCATGGTCGAGAAGGTCGAACCGAGCGCCGCCGTCGAGGGCCGGGCTTACGAGCGCCGCAACCTGCGCCTGCCGATCACCATCGAAGAAGCGCTGACCCAGATGGAAGAATGCACCACCGTGGCCGAGTACCTGGGCGCCAAGTTCGTGCGTGGCTACGTCGCGGTAAAACGCGCCGAACACGAAAACTTCAAACGTGTGATCAGCTCATGGGAGCGCGAGTTCCTCCTGCTAAGCGTTTAACCCCGACCCTGCACAATCCCTGTGGGAGCGAGCCTGCTCGCGATAGCGTCGTCACATCCAACATCAATGTCGCCTGAAACACCGCTATCGCCAGCAGGCTGGCTCCCACACTGAAAAGGAGGTGTACACAAACCCGCTAACACCCCCAAACCCCTGTAGGAGTGAGCCTGCTCGCGATGGCGTTGGCACATCCAACATCAATGTCGTCTGAAACACCGCTATCGCCAGCAGGCTGGCTCCTACATTGGAATGGCGGTGTACCCAAGACCTGACAACACTCACACATGAATCGTGTAACGCCCAAGAAATCCAACAATTTGAAGAGGTGTCGATATGCGTCTGTTGAAATCCGTACTCCCGGTTGCACTGAGCGTGGTGTTCAGTGCCGTGGCGCAAGCCCAGCCCCAGGTCAGCGTCTACAACTGGACTGACTATATCGGTGAAACCACTCTCGCCGACTTCCAGAGTCAGACCGGGATCAAAGTCATCTACGACGTGTTCGATTCCAACGAAACCCTTGAGGGCAAGCTGCTCGCCGGACGCACCGGCTACGACGTGGTGGTGCCGTCCAACCATTTCCTCGCACGCCAGGTAAAGGCCGGGGCGTTCCTCAAACTGGATCGCTCGCAACTGCCGAACTGGAAAAACCTCGACCCGAAACTGCTCGAGTTGCTGGAGAAAAACGATTCGGGCAACGCCCATTCGGTCCCCTACCTGTGGGGTACCAACGGCATCGGCTACAACGTCGACAAGGTCAAGCAAGTGCTGGGCATCGACCATATCGACTCCTGGGCGGTGCTGTTCGAGCCGGAAAACCTGAAGAAACTCAGCGCCTGCGGTGTGTCGATGATGGATTCCGCCGACGAGGTGTTCCCCGCCGTGCTCAATTACATGGGCATGGACCCACGCAGCGAAAACCCCGAAGACTATAAAAAGGCCGAAGCCAAGCTGCTGAGCATTCGCCCCTACATCACCTATTTCCATTCCTCGAAATACGTTTCCGACCTGGCCAACGGTGATATCTGCGTGGCGTTCGGTTATTCCGGCGATGTGTTCCAGGCGGCCAACCGCGCCAGGGAAGCCAACAACGGCGTGAACATCGCTTACGCCATTCCCAAGGAAGGCTCGAACCTGTGGTTCGACCTGCTCGCGATTCCGGCCGACGCCAGCAACGCCAAGCAAGCCCACGCCTTCATTAATTACCTGCTCGATCCGCAAGTGATCGCCAAGGTCAGCGCCGCGGTCGGTTACGCCAACCCGAACCCGGCCGCCAAGCCGTTCATGGACCAGGAACTGGTCAACAACCCCGAGGTTTATCCGCCGCAAGCGGTGCTCGACAAGCTCTACATTTCCTCGACGCCACCGCAGGCGATCATGCGGCTGATGACCCGCTCGTGGAGCAAAGTGAAGTCGAACAAATGAATCAGTACATCCAGGAACACGCGCGCTCCTATTACGCCGCATCGGCGCGAGCGAGTACCGATTACCCGGTTCTCGAACAAGATCTGAGCGCTGATGTCTGCGTGATCGGCGGCGGTTTCACCGGGGTCAACACGGCGATTGAACTGGCGCGGCGTGGGCTTTCGGTGATTCTGCTCGAGGCGCGGCGAATCGGCTGGGGCGCCAGCGGGCGCAATGGCGGTCAATTGATTCGCGGCATCGGCCATGACGTTTCGGGGTTCGCCAAGTACGTCGGTGAAGAAGGCGTGGCGTATTTGCGGCGCGCGGGCATCGATTCGGTGGAGCTGGTGCGCCAGCGTATCGCTGATCATCAGATCGACTGCGATTTGCGCTGGGGCTTCTGTGAGCTGGCCAATACCCGCGCACAGTTTGCTGCGTTTCAGGCAGAACAGGCTGAACTCGACAAACTCGGCTACGCCCATGAAACGCGTCTGGTCGGCCCTGAGCTGATCCGTCAGCAAGTGGTCAACGCCGAGGGTTATGCCGGCGGACTGGTCGACATGGGGTCCGGGCATCTGCACCCGCTGGATCTGGTGCAGGGCGAGGCTCGTCTGGCGGCTGCGCTCGGTGTGCGGGTTTTCGAGCAAAGCCCTGTGCTGGAAATCGTCCATGGCCCCACCGTGCAGGTGCGCTGCGCGGGCGGCACGGTGCGCGCCGGCAGTCTGGTGCTCGGTTGCAATGCACATCTCGATGAGCTCGAACAGCACCTGAGCGGCAAGGTGCTGCCGGCGGGCAGCTACATCATCGCCACCGAGCCGTTGTCCGCCGCACGCGCTACGCAGTTGATCCCGCAGAACCTGGCGCTGTGCGACCAGAAAGTCGGCCTCGATTACTACCGGCTCTCGGCCGACCGGCGCTTGCTGTTTGGCGGTGCTTGTCACTATTCCGGGCGCGATCCGGCGGACATAGCCGCGTACATGCGGCCGAAAATGCTCAAGGTGTTTGCGCAACTGGCCGATGTGCGCATCGATTATCAGTGGGGCGGCAAGATCGGCATCACCGCCAATCGCTTCCCGCAGGTGGGCCGCCTCAAGCAGCAGCCGAACGTGTTTTATGCGCAGGGGTACTCCGGGCATGGCCTCAACGTCACGCACTGGTGCGCAAAACTGCTCGGCGAGGCGATCCACGCCGGACACAGCCAAGGTCTCGACGTGTTCAGCCGCGTGCCGCACATGACCTTCCCCGGCGGCCCGGCACTGCGCTCGCCGCTGCTGGCATTGGGGATGTTCTGGTATCGGCTGCGCGAATTGCTCGGCTGAAAAACTGTGGGAGCCAGCCTGGTGGCGATGGTGGTGGGGCAGTTGAAACGGTTGTGGCTGAAAGACCGCTTTTCGCGAGCAGGCTCACTCCTACAGGGAATTTGGGGGTTGCCTGGGTTTCGAGTCCACCACAAAAACTGTGGGAGCCAGCCTGCTGGCGATGGCGGTGGGTCTGTGGAAGCAGTTGTGGCTGACAGACCGCTTTCGCGAGCAGGCTCACTCCTACAGGGAATTTGGGGGTTGCCTGGGTTTCGAGTTCACCCGCAAAAACTGTGAGAGCTAGGCTGCTGGCGATGGCGGTGGGTCTGTTGAAACAGTTGTGGCTGACAGACCGCTTTCGCGAGCAGGCTCACTCCTACAGGGAATTTGGGGGTTGCCTGGGTTTCGAGTCCACCCGCAATCCTGTGGGAGCCAGCCTGCTGGCGATGGCGGTGGGTCTGTGGAAGCAGTTGTGGCTGAAAGACCGCTTTTCGCGAGCAGGCTCACTCCTACAGGGAATTTGGGGGTTGCCTGGGTTTCGAGTTCTCCCGCAATCCTGTGGGAGCCAGCCTGCTGGCGATGGCGGTGGGGCTGTTGAAACGGTTGTGACTGACAGACCGCTTTCGCGAGCAGGCTCACTCCTACAGGGAACTGGGGGTTGCCTGGGTTATGTGTTCACCACTGGGGCTGGGGGGAATTGGCTATTTCGGTTTGCTCTATCGCAAGGCACTTCTATATTGATGAAGTGCTTTTGCGTTCCTGACGCTCAGTGCCCAATGAATTAAGGAGGACATGGATGAAGTCGTCAGCCAGCGACGAGCCGCGAGCACCCGGTCAGGCCCCGATCAAGACCCGCCGTTTCGGCGTTTCACTGGTATGGATCGTGCCCATCGTGGCCGTTCTCGTGGGCATCTCGCTGGTGGTGCACAACATCCTCCAGGAAGGCCCGACCATCACCGTCACCTTCAAGACCGGTGACGGCCTCACCGCCAACAAGACCGAAGTGCGCTACCGCAACGTGGTCATCGGGCATGTCTCGGATGTCGAACTGGCCGACGACCATAAAAACGTCAACGCCACGATCAAACTCGCCAAACAGGCCGAGAGCTTTACCCGCGAAGACTCGCAGTTCTGGGTGGTGCGTCCACGTATCGGCGCGGGCGGTGTGTCGGGCATCGATACCCTGCTCTCCGGTGACTACATCGGCGCCGACATTGGTCAGGCCAACAACCGTGCCAAGCACTTCACCGGTCTGGAAAACCCGCCGCCGATCACCTATGGCGAGCCGGGCAAACGCTTTACCCTGCACGCGCCGGACCTCGGGTCGCTGGACATCGGCTCGCCGGTCTACTACCGCAAGATTCCCGTCGGCCAGGTAGTGTCGTATTCGCTGGATGCCGACGGCAAAGGCGTCAACATCGAAGTGTTCATCAACTCACCCAACGACGCCTACGTCACCGAGAACACGCGGTTCTGGAACGCCAGCGGCATTGACGTCAACGTCGGCGCCAACGGTTTTGCGGTGAAAACCGAATCGCTGTCGACCCTGCTGGTCGGCGGCATCGCTTTCCGCGCGCCGGATTACAGCCCCAATGACACCACCGCCGCTGAAGACCGCGACTACGAACTGTTCGCCGACCAGACCACTGCCCTCGCCCCACCCAATGGCAAGGCGCAATACCTGACCCTGCGTTTCGATCAGGCCCTGCGCGGGCTCAAGGTCGATGCGCCGGTGGAATTTCTGGGGGTCGAGATTGGCCGGGTAGTGGCGGTCAATCTGGACTTTGACGAGGTCAAGCGAACCTTTCCGGTGAACGTCGGCATCGTTATTTATCCGCAACGCCTGGGCCGCGCCCACGCGAAAATCCTCAAGACCTACAAGGGCGACGAAAACGACGAAGCCACGGGCGCGCGCCTGATCGCCACATTCGTTGAAAATGGTCTGCGCGCGCAGGCACGCAACGGCAACCTGCTCACCGGGCAGTTATACATCTCGCTGGATTTCTACCCGAAAGCGCCGAAAGTCGCCTTCGACGCAACAGCCCGGCCGATCAGCATTCCGACCGTCCCGGGCAGCCTCGAACAGTTGCAAGAAAAACTCGAAGCGATGGTCAACAAGATCAACGCACTGCCGGTGGAACGCATCGCCAGCAACCTCGACAGCAATCTGGTCGAGCTGCGCAAAGGCCTGAGTCAGTTCAACGCCAAGACCTTGCCGAGCGTGCAAAGCACCCTCGCCGACGTCAGCAAAACCTTGCAGTCGGCCAATTCGACCCTCGCCGAAGATTCGCCGCAGCGCGAGCAACTGGGGCAGACCCTCGACGAACTCGGACGCATGTCGCGCTCCCTGCGTGAACTGTCGGATTACCTTGGCCGGCATCCGGAATCGCTGATTCGCGGACGGCCCGACAACGCCGCCCCGCTGGACCTCAAAGGACCGCCACGCAATTGAGCACAGGAGCGAACCCCATGGCATTACCGCTGAAACTCAGCGTGCTCGCGGCGATCATGCTACTCGGCGCCTGCCGCAGCGACCCGATCAGCTTTCACACCCTGACCCCGGTGCATCAAGGCGCCGGCCGCAGTGGTGCGGACATCGCCATCGAGAGCATCAGCGTGCCGCCGCAGGTTGATCGGCCGCAAATCGTCATCCGTGAAGGCAACAGTGGTCTGGCGATTCTCGAAACCGATTGGTGGGGGGCCAGCCTGATCGACGAACTGCGCAGCGCCCTGCTCGACCAGTTGAGCAATGGCGCGGGCCAGCAACGCTCGTCGGTGCGCGTCGACGTGCAGCGCTTCGACTCGATTCCCGGCCAATACGCGTTGATTGACGTGAAATGGCGCTTGCGTGCGCTCGGTGAGCCTGACGCCGACTTGCTGACCTGTCGCTCGATCCTGCAGACACCGTCGGGGCCGAGCATTGAGGATCTGGTGACGGCGCAGCAGAACAACGTCAAACGACTCGCCGCACAGATCACTCAGGCCGCCAGCCATTCGCGCGGCTGCCCAGCCGCGGGTTGACTCATCTCACAGATCGAAACGATCCACCGCCCGCCGCCGCTCGTTGTCATCGCGCACATCGTAGTTGGCGGTGGTCTGGATGTTGCTGTGATGTGCCAGTTTCTGCGCGATCGACAGGTCGTGTTCTTCGATAACCCGCGTAATGAATGAGCGACGGAAATCGTGCGGCATGATCTTCACCCCGACCTGCGTGCCACGCTGGCGGGCGATGTAGTAGATCGCGTGTTTGGTGATGCGCTCGCGGGTGATGTGGTTGCCACGACGAATGCGGTTGAACAGAAACGCATCATCGCTCTCGCCTTCCTTGAGCTGCGAACGGCGCAGTTCCAGCCAGGCATTGAGCTTGGCGAACGCCCAGGTCGGCGCGTACTTGATCAACTGCTTGTTGCCCTTGCCGGTGACGGTCAGGCTGCGCTCGCTGAAGTCGACCTGATTCAAATCCAGATCCACCGACTCCGACTTGCGCATGCCGGTGCCATACAGCAGCGCAATCACCGCCGCGTCGCGCAGACCTTGCGGACGTGGATCGGCGGCGCAGACTTCCATCAATTCGTGAATCAGCGTGCGCTTGAGGTTGCGCCCCTGGGACAGGCGCGTACCGGCGATGGACTTGACCGAACGCATCTTCAACAGATGATCCTGACTGATCAGGCTCATGCGCCAGGCTTCATTCATCACCCCGCGCACAGCGTTCACGTACAGCGAAGAGGTGTTCGGCGCGTAGCCGTCTTCGCGCAATGCGGCGACCAGCGCCACGACATCTTCCGGTTGCAGGCCGTGCCAGGGGATGTCTTCGATGTCCACGTCCTCGAAGCCGAGGCGATCGGCCGCGTCCTGCAAGACGTAGCGCATGGTCAACTGGCTGGAAGGCGCCAGGCGCGTCAGGTAAAGCGTCAATGGATTGGTGATGGACGCGGTGGATTCAGTACTCGACAAGTCAATCAAACGAAACGGCCTTGGTAAAAAAACAGTTCAACAAAACGACACGATGACAAAAACGGGCAAGTGCCGGGCTGCCCCAAAAAAAGGCCTACAACCTGCCGCCCGACCGCGTGAAAGTCAATCAGGCATTCCCCGGCAGGTAGCCCAACCCTTTGAATTTCAGTGCTTTTCAGACAACCGGGTGCTGGCATTGCGCCTGCGCCAAGTGAACGGCCGTCAGCATCGCCTGCCTGTCTGCACCGCCAGGAAGTCGCGTCGCGCAAAACAGTAGGCAAATTGAAACATGCCCTTGCCTATCCTGACCTCACGGCATGAACACCCGTCCGGTTCAGGAGTGTCCTATGAAAATCACGGTCTTTGGCAGCGGTTACGTGGGTCTTGTGCAAGCGGCAGTATTGGCCGAGGTGGGCCATGATGTTGTGTGCATGGACGTCGATCAGCACAAGATCGACCAGTTGCGCCAGGGTCACGTCAGCATCTTCGAGCCGGGGCTGGCGAACCTGGTGCGCGAGGGCCTGGACGCCAAACGCCTGCACTTCACCAGTGATGAAATACTCGCCGTGCAGCACGGCCGGGTGGCTTTTATCGCCGTGGGCACGCCTTCGCGTGAGGATGGCTCGGCGGATTTGCGTTTCGTGCTCTCCGTGGGTGACGCGATTGCCCGGCACCGTGAGCAACCGCTGATCGTGGTGGAGAAATCCACAGTGCCGGTGGGCACCGGCGACACGTTGCGCGCGCACATCGAAAAGGCCCTGATCAAGGTCGGCCGGTTGCTGCAGTTCGACATTGTCTCCAACCCGGAATTTCTCAAGGAAGGCTCGGCCGTTGCCGATTGCCGGCGCCCGGACCGCATCATCATCGGCTGCGAAGGCAACGAAGTGCGCGACGTGATGCGCGATCTGTATGCGCCGTTCAACCGCAACCATGACCGGATCATGTTCATGGACCTGCGCAGCGCCGAACTGACCAAATACGCCGCCAACTGCATGCTCGCAACCAAGATCAGCTTCATCAACCAGATCGCCGAACTCGCCGAACACCTGGGCGCCGACATCGAAGCGGTGCGCCAGGGCATCGGCGCCGACACGCGCATCGGCTATCACTTCATCTATCCGGGCTGCGGCTATGGCGGCTCGTGCTTTCCCAAGGACATGCGCGCGCTGATCCACAGCGCCGAACAAGCGCACTGCTCCAGCGACTTGCTGCAAGCGGTCGAGGCGATCAACCAGCGCCAGAAGCACAAGCTGTTCGAGCGCATCAACGCGTTCTACCGCGGCGACCTGCGCGGCAAGACCTTCGCCCTGTGGGGCCTGGCGTTCAAACCCAACACCGACGACATGCGCGAAGCACCGAGCCGGGTCCTGCTCGAAGCGTTATGGGCAGCCGGCGCCAGCGTCCGCGCCTTCGACCCCGAAGCCATGCAGCAAACCCAGAACCTCTACCCGGACGAAGCGAAACTGCTACTGATGGGCACCCCCGAATCGGTCCTGCCCGGCGCCGATGCCTTGATCATCTGCACCGAATGGCAACCCTTCAAAGCCCCGGACTTCGACCTGATCAAACAACGCCTCAACAGCCCGGTGATCTTCGACGGCCGCAACCTCTACGACCCCGAACGCCTGGCCCGCAACGGCTTCCACTACTTCGCCATGGGCCGCGGCGAATCGCGGCAACTGCCGATCCCGCTACAACAATGGCCGCATGCATCGGATGTGGCTTGAGTCGTCCTGTTTATGCGCAGTCTTTTCAAGTTCATTCCAAACAGACAACGCCAACCCTCACCCTAGCCCTCTCCCGGAGGGAGAGGGAACTGACCGAGGAGGATGCGAGAGATACGCCAACGTGAAATACCGAGACGTACGCAATTCTCAAAAATCGAAGCCCCTCACCCTAGCCCTCTCCCAGAGGGAGAGGGAACCGATCGGGGTGGATGCGAGAGGTACGCCGACGTGGGATACCGAGTCGTACGCAATTCTCAAAAATCAAAGCCCCTCACCCTAGCCCTCTCCCAGAGGGATAGGGGACTGACCGTGTTGATTGGAAGGCATACGCCGACCTGCAGTACCGAGTCGAACTCAGGTTTTGAACGGCCCAAAAATCGGCTCCCTCTCCTCGGGGAGAGGGCTGGGGTGAGGGGCAGCCACACCACAAATCCAAAGCCAAACACCACGCTTCTAACCACTCAACAATGAGCGTTAGCTCGAGTGCTCTTGATCTTGCCTAACCAGCGACATCGGAAGGCTGAGTGGAGGGATTGATCCGGGCGTGGGAGCGCAGCGACCGTACGACGAAGTCGTACACAGCGGAAGTAGGTGCAGCGCAGCAAACCGTAGCCGCTGCGCCCGGATCAGTCCCGAAGCGAAGGGACCCGAGCCTGCGAGGGCCGTACGTAGGAGCAAGCGTTTTGGGTTACCTTTTTGCTGGGCCGGCACTCCGGCGTTTGAAAAAGGTGACCCGCTGTAAGAGCGGAACCTTAAGTAGCCGTTACCGAAGCAACGGATATGTACCCGGATTCGCAGTATGGCCCTTGACCGCCAGCAGACGCACAGGGAGGATGACTGACGCCCGCCAAGCCTCTGAAACAAGGACATTCAAACTTCGTGGCCACCTATTCGCCCCTCATCCGCCGATTGATGATCAGCTCCCTGAGCGTCGTCGTCAGCCGCGCCCTGATCAGCCCACTGCTGACCTTGTTCCTGAGCAACAAACTCGGCCTCAACCCCCAGGACGTCGGCCTGCTGCTGGGCATCGCCGTATTCAGCGCCACGCTGCTGTCCTTGTACGGCGGCTACATCATCGACCGGCTCGACAAACGCCGCTTGCTGATCCTCACCATGCTCTCCAGCGGCATCGGTATGATCCTGCTCACCTTCGCGCAAAACCTCTACCTGGTTACGCTGGTGCTGATCATCAGCGAAACCGCCTCGGCGCTGTTCCTGATCGGCTCCAAAGCCATCCTCAGCGAAAACTTGCCGGTAGGCCAACGGGTCAAGGCGTTCTCGCTCAATTACACGCTGACCAACATCGGCTACGCCGTCGGCCCGATGATCGGCGTGGTCATCGCCGGTGTGCAGCCGGCGGCGCCTTTCATCGTTGCGGGCATGATCGCCATCGGCAGTATTTTTCTTCTGCTCGGCGCTGCCCGGGAAGCCAGTCCGGCCGCAACCCTCACGCCACCACAGAGTTTCCTCAACACCCTGATCATCCTCAAGAACGACCGCACGATGATCCTGTTCACCCTCGGCTGCCTGCTCAGCACGCTGGTGCACGGGCGCTTCACCCTGTACCTGTCGCAATACCTGCTGGTCACCCACACCCAGCAACAGACGCTCGACACCATGGCCGCCCTGCTCGCCTGCAACGCGATCACGGTGATCCTGTTGCAATATCAGGTCGGCCGCTTGCTCAGCCGCGAACACCTGCGTTACTGGATTGCCGGCGGCACCGCGCTGTTCATCGTCGGCCTGATCGGTTTCAGTCTGGCCGACAGCCTCGTTGGCTGGTGCGTGGCGATGTTCATCTTCACCCTCGGCGAAATGATCATCTACCCGGCCGATTTTCTCTTCGTTGACACCCTCGCCCCGGAAGAATTGCGCGGCAGCTACTACGGCGCGCAGAACCTCGCCGCGCTCGGCGGTGCGGCGAGTCCAGTCATCTGCGGCTTTCTGTTGATGCACACGGCGGCACCAAGCATGTTCTATGCCCTGAGTGCGCTGGCAGCAGCGGGCGGTTATCTGTGCTTCATCAGCGGACGCCGCGTCGCTTCAATTCAAAAATAATGCACTAAATCTGCATTAATATGAATTTGTCAGCATCGACTTTGCCCGGCACACTGTGCGCGTTCCTCCCCCAATGTTGGAACGCTTCGAGGGCTTTCCGGATATGCCGGACAAGTCCTTTTTTTTGTCTTGAATTTGCTGCAAAGGATCGGATTCACATGCTCGCTCGCTGGTTGCCCGCCGCTATCAACACCCGTCCCACCGAATGGAGTCGCGCCGCCATCGGCATGGCGCTGGGGACGTTGTTCAGTGTCTGGCTGTGCGCACAAGTCTTCGGCCATGACGTTGCCTATCACCTGATCGGCCCGCTGGGCGCATCGGCAGTGCTGCTGTTCGCCGTGTCCTCGGGCGCCCTGGCCCAGCCATGGTCGATCGTCGGCGGTTACCTGTGCGCCGGCGTCGTCGCGCTGCTGGTCGCTCACGTGCTCGGCCGCACCCTCGGCAGTGCCTGCCTGGCAGCGGGCATGGCGTTGATTCTGATGTGCTGGCTGCGTTGCCTGCATCCACCGGCCGGCGCCCTCGCGCTGACACTGGTATTGGCTGACCCTGCAACTATCGCCATGGACTGGAAAGCCATGGAACCAGTGATGCTCGGCGCGGTGTGCATGCTCACCAGCGCCCTCGCCTACAACAACCTGACCCGCATCCGCTACCCGAAACGCCCGGCAGAACCGGCGCCGCTGATGACGCCGGTCGACAGCCTCGCCATTACCGCCGAGGACCTGAAACGGGCGCTGGCGGAGATGGAGGCGTTTATCGATGTCACCCCCGAAGACCTTGAGCGCTTGGTGCATGTCAGTGAGCTGTACGCCAAGCGTCGCAGCATCGGTGAGGTTTTTTCCAAGTAATTTTTCGTGGTTCGGCTAAGGTAAAAACGCAAACAGCGCCTGCACATATCCGGGTTGTACACGGCAAATTTGCACTGTTACGATCGGCTACTGCCCGTGCGCGGGCTTTTCGAATAAAGACAATAAAAGCAGGGAGTTACAGATGACAGCTCAGGCTTCATCCCAACGGACCCCGTCCATGGATACCACGCAGAACGAAGTGCTGGCCGAAGTGCGCAACCACATCGGTCACCTGACCCTGAACCGCCCCGCCGGCCTCAACGCCATCACCCTCGACATGGTCCGTCAGTTGCAGCAGCAGCTCGATGCGTGGGCCGCCGACGCCAATGTCCACGCCATTGTTTTGCGCGGTGCCGGGGAAAAAGCCTTCTGCGCCGGCGGCGACATTCGTTCGCTGTACGACAGTTTCAAAAGCGGCGACACCCTGCATGAAGATTTCTTCGTCGAGGAATACGCCCTCGACCTGACCCTGCATCACTACCGCAAGCCGGTGCTGGCGCTGATGGACGGTTTCGTCCTCGGCGGTGGCATGGGCCTGGTGCAAGGCGCCGATTTGCGTGTGGTGACCGACAAGAGCCGTCTGGCGATGCCGGAAGTGGCCATCGGTTATTTCCCGGATGTTGGCGGCAGTTATTTCCTCTCGCGCATTCCCGGCGAATTGGGAGTTTATCTGGGCCTCAGCGGCGTGCAGATTCGCGCGGCCGATGCGCTGTATTGCGGCCTGGCCGACTGGTATCTGGACAGCAGCAAACTGGCGCTGCTCGATGAAAAACTCGACCAGATGGAATGGCAGGACACGCCACTCAAAGCGCTGCAGAACCTGCTCGCCAAACACGCCGTACAGACCTTGCCTGATGCACCGCTGCAAGCCTTGCGCCCCGCCATCGATCACTTTTTCGCCTTGCCGGATGTGCCGAGCATAGTCGAGCAAATGCGCGAGGTCACCGTCGCCAACAGCCACGACTGGGCGCTGACCACCGCGGATTTGCTGGAAACCCGCTCGCCACTGGCGATGGCAGTGACGCTGCAAATGCTCCGCCGTGGACGTCAACTGAGCCTTGAGCAGTGCTTTGATCTGGAATTGCATCTGGATCGCCAATGGTTTGCCCGTGGCGATCTGATCGAAGGCGTGCGCGCCCTGCTGATCGATAAAGACAAGACACCACGCTGGAATCCGCCCACCCTCGCCGAGCTGGACGCTGCGCACGTCGCGAGTTTTTTCCACGGTTTTGATGAGAGCGGGAGCTGAGCCATGCACGATCTCGAACTGACTGAAGAACAAGTGATGATCCGCGACATGGCCCGGGATTTTGCCCGTGGCGAAATCGCGCCCCATGCGCAAGCGTGGGAAAAGGCCGGCTGGATCGACGACGCGCTGGTGGCAAAGATGGGCGAACTCGGCCTGTTGGGCATGGTGGTGCCCGAAGAATGGGGCGGCACTTACGTCGACTACGTCGCCTATGCACTCGCCGTAGAGGAAATATCGGCCGGCGACGGTGCGACCGGCGCATTCATGAGCATTCACAACTCGGTGGGCTGCGGGCCGGTACTCAATTACGGCAGCGACGAGCAGAAGCAGACCTGGCTGGCCGATCTGGCCAGCGGCCAGGCCATCGGTTGCTTCTGCCTGACCGAGCCGCAGGCCGGCTCCGAAGCGCACAATCTACGCACCCGCGCTGAACTGCGTGACGGCCAGTGGGTGATCAACGGCGCCAAGCAATTTGTCAGCAATGGCAAACGGGCGAAACTGGCGATCGTGTTTGCGGTGACCGACCCGGAGTTGGGCAAGAAAGGCCTTTCGGCGTTTCTGGTGCCGACCGATACGCCGGGTTTCATTGTCGATCGTACCGAACACAAAATGGGCATTCGCGCCTCCGACACCTGTGCGGTGACCTTGAACAATTGCAGCATTCCCGAAGCCAACCTGCTCGGCGAACGCGGCAAAGGCCTGGCGATCGCCTTGTCCAACCTCGAAGGCGGACGCATCGGCATCGCCGCGCAAGCACTGGGTATCGCGCGAGCGGCATTCGAGGCGGCGCTGGTGTATGCCCAAGAGCGCGTGCAGTTCGATAAACCGATCATCGAGCACCAGAGCATCGCCAACCTGCTGGCCGACATGCACCTGCAGATCAACGCGGCACGCTTGCTGATCCTGCACGCGGCGCGGCTGCGCACGGCGGGCAAACCGTGTTTGTCGGAAGCGTCGCAGGCCAAGCTGTTTGCCTCGGAAATGGCCGAGAAAGTCTGCTCGTCGGCGATTCAGATCCATGGCGGCTATGGTTATCTGGAGGATTACCCGGTCGAGAAGTACTACCGCGATGCGCGGATTACCCAGATCTATGAAGGATCCAGCGAGATTCAGCGGATGGTGATTGCGCGGGATTTGAAGAACTATCAGCTCTAAAAGCAAAAGCATCGCCAGCAGGCTGGCTCCCACATTGGATCTGCGCTGTACACAAATCCCCTGTGGGAGCCAGCCTGCTGGCGATGCCGTTTTTGAAGACGCCGAATTACTTACCCTGAAACTCAGCCGCCCGCTTGCCAATAAACGCCGCCATCCCTTCTTTCTGATCCT
Organism: Pseudomonas granadensis; assembly: GCF_900105485.1. Lineage (GTDB taxonomy): Bacteria > Pseudomonadota > Gammaproteobacteria > Pseudomonadales > Pseudomonadaceae > Aquipseudomonas > Aquipseudomonas granadensis. The sequence goes on from NZ_LT629778.1 coordinate 2,726,443, forward strand.
GCGTGGCAAACGCGGCATGAAACACCCGACGCTCAAACCGCACGCCTTCGCTCAGATTCACTTCAAAGGCGCGGTTCACGCTTTCCTTGATCATCATCGCAATCGGCAATGACTTGTCGGCAATCACCGCCGCCACTTTCAGCGCTTCATCAAGCAACTCATCACTCGGCACGATCCGTGCGACGATGCCGCAGCGCTCGGCTTCCACGGCATCGATCATGCGCCCGCTCAGGCACATTTCCATGGCTTTGGCCTTGCCCACGGCGCGGGTCAGGCGTTGGGTGCCGCCCATGCCTGGGAGCACGCCGAGGTTGATTTCCGGCTGGCCGAATCTGGCGTTGTCGCCGGCCAGGATGAAGTCGCACATCAGCGCCAGTTCGCAACCGCCGCCAAGGGCAAAACCGTTGACCGCGGCGATGATCGGCTTGCGCCGGTTGGCGACGCGGTCGCTGTCGCTGAACAGGTCGTCCATGTAGATCTGCGGATAGGTCAGCTCGGCCATTTCCTTGATGTCAGCTCCGGCGGCGAAAGCCTTTTTCGAACCAGTGAGGACGATGCAGCCAATGTTCGCGTCAGCTTCCAGCGCATCGAGGGCCTGGTTCACTTCGCTGACCAGTTGCGCGTTCAGCGCATTCAGGGCCTGCGGCCGGTTGAGGGTGATAAGGCCAACTCGGCCATGGGTTTCAAGCAGGATGGTGTCGAAAATCATGAAGAAGTTTCCTTGTCAGAGATTGCGCGAAATGACCATGCGCTGAATGTCGCTGGTGCCTTCGTAGATCTGGCAGACACGCACGTCGCGGTAGATGCGTTCCAGCGGAAAGTCGTTGAGGTAACCGTAACCGCCGAGGGTTTGCAAGGCCATCGAGCAGACCTTTTCGGCCATCTCCGAGGCGAACAGCTTGGCCATCGATGCCTCGACCAGTGCCGGCTGGCCGCTGTCACGCAGAGCCGCGGCGTAATGCACCATTTGCCGGGCGACAGCGATTTGCGTGGCCATGTCGGCCAGACGAAACGCCACCGCCTGATGCTCGATGATCGGCTTGCCAAAGGTGTCACGTTCACGGGCGTAGTCACGCGCCGCTTCGAAGGCCGCACGGGCCATGCCCACTGCCTGCGCAGCAATACCGACGCGGCCGCCCTCAAGGTTGGCGAGGGCGATCTTGTAGCCTTCGCCCTCCTCGCCCAGACGGTTGGCCAGCGGCACCTTGAGCTCTTGAAAAAGAATCTGGCAGGTGTCCGAGGCATGCTGGCCGAGTTTGTCTTCGACCCGCGCGACGCTGTAGCCCGGTGAGTCGGTTGGCACGATAAACGCGCTGATGCCGCGCTTGCCGGCGCTCGGATCAGTCACCGCGAACACGATCACGACCCCGGCGTTCTGCCCGGAGGTGATGAACTGTTTGCAGCCATTGAGTACGTAATGATCGCCCTCGCGCCGGGCGCGGGTCTTCAGGCTGCTGGCATCGGAACCGGCCTGCGGCTCGGTCAGGGCAAAGGCGCCAAGCATCGCGCCGCTGGCCAGCGGCTTGAGAAAGCGCTCGCGCTGATCGTCATTGCCGAACTTGAGGATCGGCACGCAACCCACTGAGTTGTGCACGCTCATGATCGTCGAGCAGGCACCATCGCCGGCGGCGATTTCTTCCAGAGCCATGGCGTAGGCCAGGTAACCGGTCTCGCAACCGCCCCACTGTTCCGGCACCAGCATGCCGAAAAATCCCAGTTCGGCCATCTCGGCGATGGCTTCCCTGGGGAAACGGTGCTCGCGATCCCACTCGGCGGCGAACGGCTTGAGGCGCTCCTCGGCGAACTGCCGGGCCATGTCGCGGATCTGGGTTTGGTCTTCGTTGGGAATCATGGTGAATCCTTGAATATCAGTCGCACTGCATTGCAAATGTGGGAGCCAGCCTGCTGGCGATTGCGGTGTGCCAGTCACTATTCGCATTTATGACACACCGCTATCGCCAGCAGGCTGGCTCCCACAGGGATTGCGCTTGGCTTCAATAGAGGCATTCCACCGCCATCGCTGTGGCCTCACCGCCACCAATGCAGATCGCTGCAATCCCGCGCTTGAGCTGCTTCTGCCGCAGCGCCGCCAACAACGTCACCAGAATCCGCGCCCCCGATGCACCGATCGGATGGCCGAGGGCGCAGGCGCCGCCGTGCACATTGAGCTTGTCATGGGGGATTTCCAGGTGGGTCATCGCTGCCATGCCGACCACGGCGAAAGCTTCGTTGACCTCGAACAGGTCGACCTGATCCAGCGCCCAGCCGGTTTTCTTGATCAGCTTCTTGATCGCCCCGATCGGCGCGGTCGGGAACAGCCCCGGCGTGTCCGCGAATGCCGCGTGGCCATGGATCACCGCCAGCGGTTTCAAGCCCAGGGTTTGCGCCTGCGACTGGCGCATCAGCACCAATGCGGCGGCGCCATCGGAGATCGAGCTGGAGTTGGCCGCCGTCACGGTGCCGCCTTCGCGGAACGCCGGTTTCAGCGAAGCAACCTTGTCCAGCTTGGCTTTTGGCGGCTGTTCATCGTGGCTGATGAGCACCTGCTCTTTGCCCACGGTCACGGTCAGCGGGACGATTTCGTCCTTGAAGCTGCCGTCCTTGATCGCTTGCTGGGCGCGGGTGGTCGAGGCGATGGCGAACGCATCCTGCGCTTCGCGGCTAAAGCCGTTGGTTTCGGCGCAGTCTTCGGCGAAGGTGCCCATCAGGCGGCCCTTGTCGTAGGCATCTTCGAGGCCGTCGAGAAACATCGAGTCGAGTACGCGGCCGTGGCCCATGCGGTAACCGGCGCGGGCGCGATCGAGCAGATACGGCGAGTTGGACATGCTTTCCATGCCCCCGGCGATGACTACATCGGCGCTGCCGGCGATGAGCATGTCGTGGGCCAGAATGGTGGTTTCCATGCCCGAACCGCACATCTTGTTGACCGTGGTACAGCGGGTCGATTTATCCAGCCCGGCGCCCAGCGCGGCCTGACGTGCCGGCGCCTGGCCGAGGCCGGCGGGCAGCACGCAACCGAACAACACTTCGTCGACCGCATCGCTGGCGACCCCGGCGCGCTCGACTGCGGCCTTGATCGCGGCAGCACCGAGTTGCGGCGCGGTGAGGCTTTTCAATTCGCCCTGAAAACCGCCCATCGGCGTGCGCACAGCGCTGACGATGACAATCGGATCATTGGAAATAGTCATGACAAATCCTCCTTACTTCGCGGCCATGCGCAAGGCGCCGTCGAGACGGATCACCTCGCCGTTGAGCATGCTGTTTTCGATGATGTGCCGGACCAGCGCGGCGTATTCGGCCGGCTTTCCCAAACGTGGCGGGAACGGGACGCCGGCAGCCAGTGATTCGCGCACTTCCGGGGTCATGCCGGCCATCATCGGCGTTTCGAAAATGCCCGGGGCGATGGTCATCACGCGGATGCCGAAGCGCGCCAGTTCACGGGCGGCCGGCAGAGTCAGGCTGGCGATCGCGCCTTTGGAGGCCGAGTACGCCGCCTGACCAATTTGCCCGTCGAAGGCCGCCACCGAGGCAGTGTTGATGATCACCCCGCGCTCGCCGTCGGCGTTGGCTTCAGACTCGGCGATCGCCGCCGCGGCGAGGCGCAGCATGTTGAAACTGCCGATCAGGTTGACGTTGATCACCTGGGCGAAGCTGCTCAGCGCATGCGGGCCGGTCTTACCGAGGATCTTCTCGCCACGGACGATGCCGGCGCAGTTGACCAGGCCGTTGAGGCTGCCAAACGCATCAAGGGTCGCCTGAACCGCGGCTTCGGCGGCGGCTTCATTGCTGATGTCGGCGACCACGCTTTTGGCGCCAATACGCTGCGCCTGAGCGGCCACGGCCTCGGCGTTCATGTCCACCAGCATCACTTTCGCACCGGCACTGACCAGTAGCTCAGCGCTGGCGGCACCAAGGCCAGACGCGCCGCCGGTGACGATAAAAACCTTGTTCTCGATCTGCATGACTGTTTCCTTCGATTCAAGCTGAAACGTTGTGCGCCGCGGCCTCTTGAGCCTTGGCGATTTCCTGGTTGCGCAAGATAAAGCGCTGCAATTTGCCACTTGGGGTCTTGGGCAATTCGCTGACAAATTCGATTTCCCGCGGGTACGAATGCGCGGCCAGACGCTTGCGCACATGTTGGCGCAGTTCTTCAGCCAGCTCGGGGGCGGCGCGGTATTGCGCACTGAGCACGACGAAGGCTTTGACCAGTTCGGTGCGTTCCGGGTCGGGTTTACCGACCACCGCCGCTTCGACCACCGCCGGGTGCTCGATCAAAGCGCTTTCGACATCGAACGGGCCGACACGGTAGCCGGAGGTGGTGATCACATCGTCGCTGCGGCCGACGAAGCTGATGCTGCCGTCCGGGTTCCATTCCACGGTGTCGCCGCTGAGGTAGTAGTTGCCGACAAACGCCTTGGTCGGCGCGCCTTCGTAGCCGCCAAACCAGCACATCGGCGATTGCGGGCGGTCGATGGCGAGAATGCCAGGCTGGCCGACGCCGAGTTCGTTGTGGTGTTCATCGAGCACCACGATGCGGTGGCCCGGCGAGGCGAAGCCGGCGGCGCCGACGTGCACCGGATGCTCGAGACCGTGGTGGTTACACAGAACCATTCCCAGTTCGGTCTGGCCGTAGTGGTCGTGGATGACCACGTCGAGATGGTCGGCGAACCAGCGAATCACTTCCGGGTTCAACGGTTCGCCGGCACTGCTGACGATGCGCAGTTTGCCCTTGATCGACTTGGCGAATTCCTCACCGCCGGCAATCAGCAGACGATAGGCCGTCGGCGACCCGGTGAGGTTGCTGATGGCGTATTTGTTGATCACCCGGCAGGTGCTTTCGAGGGTGAACGGCCCATCGTAGAACGTAATCGGATGGCCCAGCGCCAACGGCCCGGTGACACCAAAATAGATGCCGTAGGCCCAGCCCGGATCGGCGACGTTCCAGAACGCATCTTCCGGGCGCAAATCCACGGCATCGCGGGTGTAACTCTTGAATGCAACGATGGCCTTGAGCGGCACTGACAGTGCTTTTGCCGGTCCGGTGGTGCCGGAGGTGAACATCAGCAGGAACGGGTCGTCGCCGGTCAGCAGCAGCGGCTCGCAAACGCTGGAATAGTTGGCCAGTTCGGCCCAGAAGCTGTAATCGCCACGCACGATGCCCTGGCCTTTGGCGCCGCCCACCGTGACCAGCGTCGGGCAATCGGCGACTTCGGCGAGTTTCGGCCGGTTGACCGCATCGGTCACCACGACTTTGGCGCCGGAACTGTTCAGACGGTGCTCGAGGGCTTTGGGGCCGAAGGCGGTGAACAACGGTTGATACACCGCACCGATGCGCCAGGTGGCGAGTACGGTGATCAGCAACTCGACATTGCGCGGTAACAATCCGGCGACCTTGTCGCCCTTCTGCACGCCCTGGGCGAGGAGGAAATTGGCGAAACGCGCGGCTTTATCTTGCAGGTCAGTGAAGGTGTACGTCGCACTGCTGCCGTCGCGCCCCTCCCAGAACAAGGCAATGCGCCCCGGCAAGGCGTGGCGGTCGCAACATTCGACACAGGCGTTGAGCGCTGCAAGCGAACCGCTGAGCGCGGCATCGACGGTGTGCTGATAGTTGAACTGTGCGGTGGCAGACAAGTAATCGCGCATTGCCAGAATCCCTCGGTGTTTTTATTAGGCTGGGAACCGTAAACAACAGAGGAATAGTCGCGCTGAGCCGGGGCTGGGGCAATGGTCAAAGCCATCAAGCTGGTTGACTGGTTTGGCCAAAAAACCTCGCGGAGATAATAGTTTCCACGCGGAGCATGGGAACGATCAGTCAAGGCTCACGATAGGCGGCGCCTGTCATGGCGCTATCGCTAGCAGGGCTAGCTCCCACAGGTTGGAATGCGTTCAAACTGTGGGAGCTAGCCTGCTAGCGATGGCATCGGCTCAAACGGCTTCATTCAGAATCAGAGTGCGATAGTGGCCGGGGTTAGACCCCGACCACTTGCGAAACGCCTTGTAGAACGAGCTGACATCGGCGAAACCGAGGCGCGCGGCGATCTCGGCGAAGCTGATCGAAGGCTCTGCCAGCCAGGTGATCGCCAGCTCCTTGCGCACGCTGTCCTTGAGGCCCTGCCAGGTCTGCCCTTCTAACGCCAGGCGCCGGCGCAACGTCGAGGCGGACATGCACAATTGCTGGGCCAGCGCTTCGGTTTCCGGCCATTGTTCGGCGGGCAACTGACGCAAATCGTGCTTGATCCGGCTGGCGAGGCTTTCCGGGTCGCGGTACTTCACCAGAATGTTCGCCGGTGCGTGGGCGAGAAAGCGCTGCAATTCTTCCGGGCTGCGCTTGATCGGCAGGTCGAGGCAGTCAGCTGCGAAAATCATCCGCGTGCGCGGGCGTCCGAAACGCAGGTTTTGCGAAAACATCACTTGATAGTCGTCGGTGAAATCCGGCGCGGCGCAGCGCAGTTCGATCGCCAGAATCGGAATGCGCCGTCCGGCCAGCCAGCAGGCGACGCCGTGAACGATCATCCAGTAGGTGAAATAAGTGAAAGCGCGGCGCGGTTCGTAGTCGTCTTCGAGCAGAACGATTTCCGCCAGGCTTTGCTGGCGCACCAGCTGCGCCGGCAACCGCTCGAGCATCAGCGAGAGAAAACTCAAGCTTGTGCTCAGCCCCGCCGCCAGCGTCGGTTGCGCCATCGCCGCGCGGCACAGGAACGCCAGGCTGCCAGACTTGAGCTTGCGCGGGTCCATGCCGAAAAACTCGTCGTCGGTGCGGCGGGCCAACAGGCGCCAGAGTTTCGCGTATTGCGATGCGGGCACCCGAGCGTGCTCGGCTTGCAGCAATGCCGGATCGATGCCGACCTTGTGCAACACCTCCTGAGTGGTCGCGCCGGGCGCACAACTTTGCAACAGTGCTTCGCGCACCAGTTGAATGGCGATGGTGTCTTTTTCCGACATGGAACGCGGCGAGCCTTGTTGTTATTTCGATGCCCGCCATCTTACCCCTGCGGGAGCGGGTCTGCTTGCGAAGGCGCTGTCAGGCGAATGCGATGTTGAATGTACCGCCGTCATCGCGAGCAGGCTCGCTCCCACAGGATTCGTAGCGTACGCAGAATCGTGGCTGTCCACGCCCCTGTAGGAGTGAGCCTGCTCGCGATAGCGGTTCGCCTGTTGACTCATAAAGTGAATGACATACCGCTATCGCGAGCAGGCGAAGGCCTACAAGGATGTGGGTGAGGCGAAGATCGGTTTTGTTCAGGTTAGGTTCAGCTAAATGTCAATCATCCCCATTTGGGAATGAGTGTCATTATGTTACAACTTAGCTACCTATCTAAATCACCGGTGGTTGTGCCGAATGCTCGTTCCCTTTCTGATCATGCTGCGCGAAGGCATTGAAGCCGCGCTGATCGTTGGCATCATCGCCAGTTATCTTCAGCAAACCGGCCGCGGTCAATGGATGCCCGCCGTGTGGATCGGGGTTTTCCTCGCTGCCGCCCTCGCCCTGCTGGTCGGCGGTGGCCTGGAACTGGTCAGCGCTGAATTCCCGCAGAAGCAGCAGGAGCTGTTCGAAGGCATCGTCGGACTGGTCGCCGTGGGCATCCTCAGTTCGATGGTGTTCTGGATGCGCAAGGTCGCCCGCTCAATCAAGCATACGCTGCAAGCCTCACTGGATCAGGCGCTGACCGCGTCGAAGCATCAGGTGATCGCGTTGATTGCCATGGTGTTCTTCGCTGTCGCCCGCGAAGGCCTGGAAACCGTGTTCTTTCTGCTCGCGGTGTTTCAGCAAAGCGAAGGCCCGGGCGCGCCGATCGGCGCACTGTTGGGGCTGGTACTGGCAGTCATCGTCGGCTTTCTGATCTACAGCGGCAGCATGCGCCTCAATCTTTCGGCGTTCTTCAAGTGGACCGGGTTGTTCATCCTGGTGGTGGCCGCCGGGATCCTCGCCAACTCGGTGCAGGCACTGCATGAGGCCGGGCTTTGGAATCACTGGCAGTCCGTATTGTTCGACTTCAGCGCGACCCTGCCAATGGATGGCCCGCTGGGCTCGGTGCTGGCCGGCATGTTCGGTTATCAGGACGCGCCGACCATCAGCACTCTCGGTGCCTATGTGATCTACCTGCTGGTGGCGCTGGTGCTGTTCTTCCTGCCCGCGCCCGCGCCATCGCTGTCATCGACTTCCGTTTCCAGCCAATAAGGGCCTTCATGTCCAAGCCTAAAACTCCTCAGGCCTCGCCTCCCCGTGCCTTGCGCTGGGCGGTGGCCGGCTCGGTGGTGGTGATGATCGCCGCCGGCGGGCTGTTCTACTACGCCTCGCAACTGGCCGCCGCCAAGCGCCAGCACAACCGCGACGAAGTGGTGGTCAACATTCATCCCGGTAACTGCGAGCCGAATGCGCTCAGCGTGCCGGCCGGGCGCGCCAGTTTCCGCATCGTCAACCGCTCGGACCGCGCCGTGGAATGGGAAATCCTCGACGGTGTGCTGGTGGTCGAAGAGCGCGAAAACATTGCGCCGGGCCTGAGCCAGGTGATCAACGCCAACCTGCAACCCGGCGACTATGCGATCACCTGCGGCTTGCTGAGCAACCCGCGCGGCACCTTGCACGTAACCCCGACCGCAGCCTCCGACGCGGCCGCCAAAGCCAAGCCGTCGATGGTGGCTTTCGTCGGCCCGCTGTCGGAATTCCGGGTGTACCTCGCCAGCCAGAGCAGCGCACTGATCAAAGCCGTGAGCGCTCTGAATGAGGCGATCGCCAGCGGCGATCTGAGTCAGGCGCAGGCGCTGTATTTGCCGGCGCGTGCTGCCTATCAGCGTTTGGCCCCTGCCGCACAACGCCTCGCCGAACTGGATAACCGCATCAATGCCCGCGCCGATTACTTTGAAAAACGCGAAGAGGATCCGGGCTTCGTCGGTTTCCATCGCCTCGAATACGCGCTGTTCCAGCAACGCAAACTCGACGGCCTGACGCCGGTGGCGCAACAACTGCTCAGCGATGTCAGCGAGTTGAAACAGCAACTGCTCGCCCAGTCGTTGCCGCCGGAGCAACTGGTGAGCATCGTCGTGCGCAACCTCAACACGCTCGCCGACGTGCGCGCCGCCAACGGCGAAGAAGAACGCTACAGCCACACGGACCTCAACGGTTTCGCCGCCAATGCGCAGACCGCGCACAAGGTGGTCGATCTGCTGCGGCCAATGCTGAGCAAATCCGCCGCCGAGCTGCTGCCGAAAATCGACGCCGCGCTGCGTGATTTCGATAGCGCGTTAAGCAGCCTCAAAGTTGCTGAAGGCTACGCCAGCTACGACAGCGTCAGCGGCGAACAACGCCAGCAGCTCGCCGATAAAGCCCAGGCCCTGGCCGACGCGCTGGATGGCATCGACCCCGCCCTTGGCCTCTCCGGCCTGTAAGCAGAAGACCTGACCCCGATGAAAGAACTTGAAACGCTCAACCTGCAACGTCGCCGTGTGCTCATGGGCATGGGCGCCGCCGGTGTCGCCCTCGCCGGCTCGGCCCTGAGCTGTCCGGCCATGGCCGCCGCGCCGGCGCAAGTCACCGAAGCGCCGAGCAGCGACAAGACCGAAGACCGCCACGATTTTCACGGCGTCCACCAGACCGGTATCGTCACGCCGCGCCCGGCCTCGGGCATGTTGGTCGCGTTCGACGTGTTGGCCAGTGACCGTGACGATCTCGAGCGGCTGTTCCGCACCCTCAACGAGCGCATCGCGTTTTTGATGAAGGGTGGCCCGGTGGCGCAGATCGATCCGAAACTACCGCCGCCCGATTCCGGCATCCTTGGCCCTAATGTCACCCCGGATAATCTGACCATTACCGTGTCTGTCGGTGATTCATTGTTCGATGAGCGCTTCGGTCTGGCCGCCGCCAAGCCAAAACGTCTGCAACGCATGGTTGGCTTCCCCAACGACGCGCTGGACGCCGATTGCTGCCACGGCGATCTGAGCCTGCAGTTCTGCTCAAACACCGCCGACACCAACATCCATGCGCTGCGCGACATCGTCAAAAACCTTCCGGACCTGCTGCTGGTGCGCTGGAAACAGGAAGGCAGCGTACCGACGCAAGCCCCGGCAAAACCGGGCGTGCCAGCGCAGTCGGCGCGCAATTTTCTCGGCTTTCGCGACGGCTCGGCCAATCCCGATTCCAACGACGGCAAGGCCATGGATCGACTGGTCTGGGTGCAGCCCGGCAGCGACGAGCCAGCCTGGGCGGCCCACGGCAGTTATCAGGCAGTGCGGATCATCCGCAACTTCGTCGAACGCTGGGACCGCACGCCGTTGCAGGAGCAGGAAAGCATCATTGGCCGGGTCAAAACCACCGGTGCGCCGATGGGCGCCGAGCATGAAAGCCAGGTCCCCGATTACGGCAAGGACCCGGCCGGCAAGCTGACCAGACTCGACGCGCACATTCGCCTGGCCAACCCGCGCACCGCCGCGAGCCAGGCCAACCTGATCCTGCGCCGGCCATTCAATTACTCCAACGGCGTGAACAAGAACGGCCAACTCGACATGGGCCTGCTGTTCATCTGCTACCAGGCCGATCTGGAAAAAGGCTTCATCACCGTGCAAACCCGGCTCAACGGCGAACCGCTCGAGGAATACCTCAAACCGGTCGGCGGCGGCTACTTTTTTACCCTGCCCGGTGTCACCGGCGACAAGGACTTCATCGGTCGCTCGCTGCTCAACGCCACCCAACCAAAAACTGCCGCCTGACAACACACTGGAGCCGCCCCGATGAAAAAGACGCCACTCGCGTTACTGCTGACCCTTGGTTTGCTCAACACCCCGCTGTCGGCCTTCGCCGCGACAGCGCCGCTGGATCTGGTGGGGCCGGTGTCGGACTACAAGATCTATGTCACCGAGAAGCTCGATGAGCTGGCCAGCCACACCCGGCAATTCACCGACGCAGTGAAGAAAGGCGACCTGGCTACTGCGCAAAAACTCTACGCACCGACCCGCGTGTATTACGAGTCGATCGAGCCGATTGCCGAGCTGTTCAGCGACCTCGACGCATCCATCGATTCACGCGTCGACGATCACGAAAAAGGCGTCAAAGCCGAGGATTTCACCGGTTTCCACCGCCTCGAATATTCACTGTTTTCAGAGAAGTCGACCCAAGGCCTCGATGCGCTGGCCGATGGCTTGAACAAGGACGTCCAGGACCTGCAGACCCGCGTCGCCGGCCTGACCTTCCCGCCGGAAAAAGTCGTCGGTGGCGCAGCGGCGCTGCTCGAAGAAGTCGCCGCCACGAAAATTTCAGGTGAAGAAGATCGCTACAGCCACACCGACCTGTATGACTTCCAGGGCAACATCGACGGCGCGAAGAAAATCGTCGACCTGTTCCGCCCGCAGATCGAGCAGCAGGACAAGGCGTTCGCGGCGAAGGTCGACAAGAACTTCGCCGCCGTGGACAAGATCCTCGCCAAGTACAAAACCGCTGATGGCGGGTTCGAGACCTATGACAAGGTCAAGGACAACGACCGCAAGGCGCTGGTCGGGCCGGTGAATACGTTGGCTGAGGATTTGTCGACGTTGCGCGGCAAGCTCGGTTTGAATTAAGACTTTGTAGCGCCAGGTCGGGCCCTATCGCGAGCAGGCTCACTCCTACAGGGGAACGCATTCCAATGCAGAAGTGAGCCTGCTCGCGATAGCGGCTGTAGCCGCACCACAAAATCCGAACGATCAGAGGATCCGGTAAAGCAACCGCTCAATCCGCACCCGACTCACGCGCTTGAGAAACTTGGCCACCCCAGCCGGGTAATCCGGCAGCGTTTCCAGGGTCTGAAAGCTGTCGATCCGCGTGGTGTGGCGGAAGATTTCTTCCAGCTCCTGCGCCCGCGGTGCCAGCCATTCGCCTTTCGGATCATCGATCAGCAGCGCGTTTTCCAGATCGAGGCGGAACGCCCGTGGATTGAGGTTGTTGCCGGTCAGCAACGTGTAACGCTGATCGACCCACATGCCTTTGAGGTGGTAGGTATTGTCGCCGTCGCGCCACAGGTGCAGGTTCAACTGACCGCTGTCGATGTTGCGCTGGTGGCGTTTGGCAAAGCGGCGCAGGCTGATCTCGTAGAGATACGGCAGCGCGGCGATCACCTTGAACGGCTCGCTCGGCGGAATGTAGAAGTCGTTGGCGGTCTTGTCGCCGACCACGATGTCGATCTTCACCCCGCGCGCCAACGCCCGGTTGATCTCGCGGATCACCCCCAGCGGCAGGTTGAAGTACGGTGTGCAGATGGTCAGTTGGGTCTGCGCGCTGGCAATCAGCTCGAGAATGGCCCGGTTCAACGGGTTGTTCTTGCCGACACCCAGTAGCGGGCTGACCGACAGCCCTTCCCTGCCGCCGCTGCCTTTGGCCGTGTCGTACGTCGCGTATTTCAGACGGCTGCGCAGATCGCCGATGTCGTTGCGCAGGCTGCGCGTGGTCGGCAGATTGGGCAAGTCGAGGCGATGCACCGCTTTCGATTCGATCAGGCCATGCTTGACCAGGTGATGCATCGAATCCGCCAGGTCGTGGCTGTGCAGGACGTGATAGCGATCGAAGCGGTACTTGTCGAACTTGTGCAGATAAACGTTGTTCAGGCTCGCCCCGCTGTAGACCACGCAATCGTCGATGACGAAGCCCTTCAGGTGCAAAACGCCAAACAGCTCGCGGGTCTGCACCGGCACGCCGTACACCGGCACTTCACTTTCGTGAGTGCGGGTCATTTCCTGATACCACGCCGAGTTGCCCGGCTGCTTGCCGGCGCCGATCAAGCCACGCTGCGCGCGCAACCAGTCGACCACCACGGCGATTTCCAGCTCGGGGCGCTTGAGCTTGGCGGCGTGCAGGGCATCGAGAATTTCCTGACCGGCTTCGTCCTGCTGCAGGTACAGCGCAACGATGTAGATGCGCTGCGTCGCGCTGGCGATTTTCTCCAGCAGGCAACGACGGAACTCGGCGGCGCCGGACAAAATGGTCAGGGCCTCGGCAGTCAGCGGGAAGCTGCGCAGTTTGGGCAGCAGGGAACGTTTGAAAAGCAACGGCATAGGGCTCGCAATGGGTCGAATCCGAAGAGGTTGAGAGCTTACACCATCGTATCCCTCGGGTCTTGTCGGGTCCCGAAGGACGCCATCGCCAGCAGGCTGGCTCCCACATTTGAAATGCATTCCTCTGTGGGAGCCAGCAGGCTGGCGATGGCGATTTTACGGCTGAAGATAATACAGACTTGACCAAGGAGAACATCCGTTCTACTGTTCACCGCATGAACGAACTGACTAGCAACGAAACCCGCGACATCATTCTCGATGTCACCGAAAAGCTGATCTATAAAAGTGGCATCGCCGCCACCAGCATGGATCTCCTGGTGAAGACTGCCGGCGTCTCCAGAAAAAGCATTTACCGTTATTTTGCCGACAAGGACGCGCTGGTGATTGCCGCGTTGCGACGCCGTGACATCCGCTGGATGGACTGGTACCGAAACGCTGTCGAACAGGCCGAAACCCCGGGTGATCGCCTGCTCAACCTGTTCAGCGTGCTCAAAGGCTGGTTCGCCTACGAAGGCTTTCGCGGCTGTGCGTTCATCAATACCAGCGGCGAGACCGGCGATGCGCAAGATCCGGTGCGCCTCGTCGCCAAAGAACACAAACAGAAGCTGCTCGACTACGTGTGCGAGTTGTGTACCGAACATGGCGCCGAAGATCCGTTGTTGCTGGCCAGGCAATTGCTGATCCTGATTGACGGTGCCATTACCGTAGCGCTGGTGATGGGTGATCACAGCGCTGCCGATAATGCGCAATGCATGGCGCGCAAGTTATTGGACCTGTAACGCCTTAATAAGCCGGACACGTTGTTTAATTATTCATTCATTCGGGAGATTGATATGTCGACTGCAGCCCAGGTACGTCCGCCATTGCCACCGTTCAACCGCGAATCGGCCGTCGAGAAAGTGCGTCTGGCCGAGGATGGCTGGAATAGTCGCGATCCGGAAAAGGTCTCGCTGGCCTATACCCTCGACACGAAATGGCGCAACCGCGCCGAGTTCGCCAACAACCGCGAAGAAGCCAAGGCCTTTCTCACCCGCAAATGGGCGAAAGAGCTGGATTACCGTTTGATCAAGGAGCTCTGGGCCTACTCGGATACCCGTATCGCAGTGCGTTACGCCTACGAGTGGCACGATGATTCGGGCAACTGGTTCCGTTCCTACGGCAACGAAAACTGGGAATTCGATGACAGCGGCCTGATGTTCCAGCGTTACGCCTGCATCAACGACATGCCGATCAAGGAAAGCGAGCGCAAATTCCACTGGCCGCTGGGCCGGCGCCCGGATGATCACCCGGGGCTGTCCGACCTCGGTCTTTGAGCCTGAAGATTTTCAATGCGGAAGCCAGCCTGCTGGCGACAACGGATTGCCGGGTCACCGGCAATCCGGCGCAATAAGCGCCACCCCATCAAGCGATGACAATGCCCTCGCCGCTCAAGCTATTGAGCGACACCCCGACCAACGTCACCGAATCATTGCCGAACGTCAGCAGCGTGTCCTGGCCGACGCTGCTGGCATGCGCACGGAAATCTTCCGCTGGCAAAACGCCCTGCACGCCGAGAAACACCAGTTTGTCGTTGGCCGTGTAACCGGTCACCCGATCGTGTCCGAACGCGCCGCTGAACAGGAACGTGTCGGCCCCTCCGCCCGACTCCAGCAGATCATTGCCGCCACCGCCGACCAACACATCGTTGCCGCTGCCGCCAATCAGACGGTCATTGCCGTCGAGCCCGAACAACCAGTCGCCGCCGGCATGGGCCTTGAGCGTGTCGGCACCATTGCTACCCTTCACGCTGGATTCGTAAGCGCTGAGGTTGCTGCCAACCTTCAAACCGCTGGCCGTGACGCTGTGGACCACGTCGTCCTTGAACAGCCCCCAGAGAAAGCCCGGCTCTTGGGTGACGATGCTGCCGATGTCGCGGGTGATGCTGATCCCGCCGTTGGCATCGCGAACGTACAGGTTGCCGGCGCCGTCGTTGGCGAAATCGAAGTTCTTCACTGAGCCTTGCAGGTCGAGGCTGTTGCTGCCCTGCTCGCCAAGGATGATGTTGTAGCCACCGCTGTCGCGGAAGCTGTCGTTGCCGGCGCGGCCTTCCAGATAATCGTTGCCGCTGCCGCCCTGGATCAGGTCGTTGCCGTCGCTGCCGATGATGAACGTGCTGCCCTTATGGGTTTCGGCGTTGCGGTTGAGGTCCTGCACCCAAATGTTGGCCCGCGCCGGGTCCGACAGGTTGGCGACGATGATCGTCGAGTCGCGGCTGGTCAGGTCGTAGAACTTCGAGTCCAGCACCCGCGTCATGCCGTCGCCGTAGCCGGTCGGCAAATGCGAAATCCAGGTCGGAATATTGAGGATCGAGAACGGCAGCACGTTCCAGGCGCTGGAGGCGTAATGGTCGTTGAAGCTGACGATGTTGTCGGTGGTCGAGGTGTGCGGCGCATCGTGCACGCCGACCGAAGCGCCACTGAAGGTCGAGCCGTCGAGCGCGCGGAACACCGGGTCGTTTTCATAGCCGATGTTGAGCACCTTGTCGGTGCTGCTTTGGGTCGGTGAGGCGTAGGCGATGTAGTTGGAGTCGGCAAAAAAACCGCCCCACTTGCCGCCGCTCAGGTCCGCCATGCTGTTGACCGCCAGCCCGCCGAGACTGTGGCCGCTGACCAGAATGTCCTTGCCGGTAAGGCCGTTGGCCCTGGCGAACGCCACGACATCGTTGAGCAGGTTGCCGAACGCTTCGCCAACGTAGTTTTTCGCATAGTCGGCGGGGCCGAACGCGGCGAGCAGATCGTTGATCACATCGCCAATCGAATCGCCAATGAGGATTTCCCGCGGGCCGCTGGTGCCACGAAAGGCAATGCCCAACTCGGTGAGATGGCCCTGAGCATCGTATTTGCCGAGGATTTCCACTTGCGCGCTGGTGTAGCCGGGTTTTTCGCCGAAGAACGTCCCGCGTGCATCGGTCTTGCCGTCGTAGCCCAGTTGCGTGGCGCTGATCGGCGTCCATCCGGCCTTTTGCACCGCTTCAAGGGCGAGCTTTTCCGAGTCGGGGTTCCACGGAATGGCGGGGATCACCCCCTGCGAATCAGTGCCGCCAATCAGCGCGGTGACCAGCGTGGCCGGCAGGCCGAGGCCGAAACCGTTGTGCTGATAACCGCTGGCAAAGCCGTTGTCGAGGTTGTGGTAGGAATACAGCGTGATCGCCATGGCGTCGCTGAACAACGCCTTGGAATCAGCCGTACCGAGGTTCTTGTAGTCATACACACCCATTGCCATTGCCTCTCTTGTTGTTGGAATTGTTCAGAGATAGCTCACAGCCAGAGCGCTCCTTGGTGAGCGCACCGGAGCATTGTCACTACTGCTTTTGATGTCTGTAGGCCTTCGCCTGCTCGCGATAGCGGAGGGTCAGCCACCTTTTTATGACTGACACACCGCCATCGCGAGCAGGCGAAGGCCTACAGGGGTTACTAGGCGAAAACGAACGCCGAGTCCGACAGATTAGCCACTCCGACCCCGATCAGGGTTACGGCGTAGTCGCCAATCTTCAGCACGGTATCGCCACCGGACTGCGAGGCGTGCTGTTTGTAGTCGTAGCCCTGCCCCGCGCCTTCGACGCCCATGAACACCAGTTTGTCGCTGCCCTGATATCCATTGATTGCATCGAACCCGAAGGCGCCGCTG